>JAEZKE010000159.1 GCA_023436175.1 Methanobacteriota archaeon | reverse complement strand
TGTGATTACGCCAAAAAATGTATTTACATTAATATTAGCAGCGAGTATGCTTTTTAGCGGGTTATCGCTTGCAGATCAAGGAAATCAGAATATTAAAGATACAATTAAAAATTTAAATCCAAATTATGATCTAAAACCTGTATCAAAGGCAAATGTGAGTGCAAAATCCATCAGAAAAAATTAAGACATAGAAAAGGTGTAGGAAACTGCTGGACTAACAGTGCAATCCTATACAAAAAGCTCAAAGGATCAGGAAAAGCGGTTAGAATTGTCCAGTACAGAACTAATTATTCACCAAGACACCGCTCTGTACAAATTTACAGGAACAGAAGATGGGTTGACTACAACTATAAAGGAAACAGATATGCAAGTTTATATCGTGCCACCAAACGCAACCCAGGTTTACATGTAATAAGACGTTAAAACCCAAAAAAGGGTTTTTATCAAAAAAACCCTTATTTCCACCATACGTTATATTAAAAGTGTATTTTTTTCAAAAATCAATAATTAACCATTTAATTGAGCTTGTAAATTCATAAATGAGGTGTTAAAATGGTATGTCCAAAATATGAATTAATTTCGTGTAGATGTAAAAACATGAAAAAATCCATAAAAAAATATTTATGGGCACCATTAATGAATAACGCACACCAACTCCTTAAAATATTGTTGGTAACATTCATAATAATTGGAATTTCTGGAGCAGACAGCGCTAATTCTTTATCTGAAAAATCCATATCTTCTAACATTAGTACCCGAACAGTTCAAAATGGAACCGTTTATATTGAAAGTGGTCTTTCAGGCATAGCCACAGTTAAAGACCCACTGCTTAAAAAGAAAATGCGCTTAACCGTCAATTATTCCTCATCTGGATCAGGTTTTCTTGTAAATAGAAAAGGATACATAATAAGTGCATTTCACGTTGTAAGTGATCCCGAATCAAGGGACATGAAAGAGCTTAAAAAAATGGAAAATAAAGATATAAAGAAATATGTAGAAAAAGAAGCTTTAATGTATTATTTAAAAAATATAGACCCTCAATTAAGCTATAATTTACTTAAAAGGTTTAAAAGTAATCAAAGTGATTTCAATTTAGAGAGAAACCAGAATTATCTTACAAGTGTATTCATTAAAAAAGGCTGGATTTCTACAAACTCTTATAAACACAGTATTTATGTTAAAGACCATGCATTAAACAAAATCAATGCCGGTAATTCCATGGAAGCTCGTTTAATTGATATGGGAAGTTCCAAAGAGGGTAAAGATATAACTCTCCTGAAAGTCAATCCTGGAGATAGAATTTTGCCTTCACTCACCATTAGCTCCACCGATCCAAAAACTGGTGAAAAAGTTTCAATATATGGATACCCGAATTCACAGAACAAACAGCAAAACAACAGCTCGTATATGAAGCCATCTGCTACAAGTTCATCAAATTTACCTTCAGTATCCTCAGGACACCTGAGAGAGAAAATAACTAATTCTAAGGGCATAATTTATTATAAAAGTGATGCTATTGCTGATAAAGGTAACAGTGGAGGACCAGTTGTGGACAGTAAAAACAAGGTAATAGGTGTTTTAATTTATGGAATTCTTAAAATAAACAAGTTAAAAAATGAAAAACGAATAGGTACTCTCTTTTTATCCAGAAAATACATTACAGAAATACTTAACAAAAACAAAGTGCCCGTAAATGAGGTTTAAGTAAAAAAAGGATAAATCAACCTTGGAGATATAAAGCATATCCTAATAACATTTATGAATTGTTCTATCTTTAAACTAAAAAAGTGAGGTGAAACCAGCATGAATAAGAAATTAATGGCAATCTCTGTATTTTTCATGATTTTTATAGGGTTGCAGATTGCAAGTGCAGTAACAGCGGCCGAAAACATTTCAGATCCAGTTATTTCGAAAGCTAAAGCAAAAACATTATCTGAAAAATATATGAAGTATAGTGAAAGGTTTGATAGTTTGGCTTACGTGTCTAAAGTTACCCTTCAAAACAGGAATACATATCATGCAGTTATACTTGCTGGAGATTATGGATTCTATGAAGGATATATCAACATAAATGCCCATACAGGCGCGTTAACTAGGATTTATGTTATTCCACATGATTGAATAATAAGACTAAACAATTTAACTTTACTCTTTCCCATTTTGTACTAAAAAATTAAGCTTTAAATTCTACAACCACTGCCTAATCAGTTATAATTACCCTCCGTGAATTCTACCTATAGACCTGTTAATAACTTTATATCCGTTAAGCTTATCTCTCAAGACAGCTGCACAATTACATTCATGATCACGTGCAGAATGCAGTAGTGTAACCATCCCCTTTTCTTTTTCAATCTTTCTGATGATCATGATAAGTGTCTTTCTACTGCGCAGTTCGTTTAGGTATTCTTTTTTAAAATCATCAAAATTTACAGAATCTTCTATTACCCACTCCTTAATATCTCGGGTAGGTGCAATTTCTTTAAGCCATAAATCCACTTTTGCATCTTCTTTTGATAATCCTTCAGGCCAGGACTTATCCACCAAAATTCTATATCCATCTTTTTTGCTTGAAGGTTCATAAATACTCTTGATTTTAAACATGAGGTATCACCAGTGCATAATCTTGAAAAATATGGTTACTACAAATTTAAGATATTAATATGTTAGTGATGGTTAATAAGTTTGCGTCTTCAAAATCCCGCTAAATTAGAGAATATGCATCATGCACATCGTTCCAGGAAACATGCCGCTAAATCTCTTGTTTTAGGGCTTGAACTCTCCAATTGTTCTTTAATAAACTTTGTTACTCGTTCTTTATCCTTAATTTGAGGATACATTTTTCTAAGTGCTTCTATGATATAAGACTTAACTAGTTCATTCTGCCTACCTTTATGAATGTTATCAATGTCTAAAAGCCGGCCAAGTATTTTTGATTGGAGTTCTGGTTTGTTCACTGCTATTTTACTGGAATTAAGAGCTACATGAGACGCTGCCATAACTTTATCCCCTGCAAGAATCCCATAATAATCTTCAAAGATGTCTTCAAATTTATTTTCTTTATCTATTTTTGTAAGGTCTGCTAAAATGTAGATAGCAATGTACTTATGGTAATTATTTTTACTTGTGAGCATTTTCTTGAAGTAGTCCCATTTAGGATAAAGAATATCCGGTTTTTCCTCGCTTATAACCTGCAGTATGTTAAAACTATTAGATCTAGTAGTATTATCTTTAGATACAATTCCATTAAGCAGTTCCTGCAATAGTTCTTTATCAGTTAGTGTTTTTTCGGCTAATTTTTTAATATCAACATCTTTTTTATCTAAATTATATTTTGACACTGAAAAACCCCTTTTTTTATATTCAATTAAACTCACATATAATAAAAAAAACATTCACTTAATGCATGTTACTCACCATAGTTATGGTCCTTTTCATATTTATTTTCTTTAAATAACTGTGAAAAGTTTAGTATTAAACTTTTTTTATAAAAGTAATAAATATATGGAATTTATTTACCATTACATAAACTGAAAATGGTGATTTTTATTAAAAAGGAAATTATAAATGCTTGTCATTTTTATTTAAAGAGAATATTCCTTCTTTAAAACAGATAGAATTCATTAATATTTTCAAAATAAGGGAGTAGTTAAAGGGCAATAGTCAAAAATAATAATAAATTATGGAAACTCAATAACAATTTAAAAGTAAACTTCTTTTCATGTCTTTTTTTAATAAAATAAGCATTAATTGGGTTTATTTTTTGAAAATAAAGCGAAATATTTATATGTGATATGAGCTTATTAGGGTTGTCTTGAAGTATCATTTTCGAAAAATGGTGATCAAGATATAAAGGCGGTTTAATTACGCGGAAAGCTGCATACATACCTATAATTATGTTATGTAGTCTATTTTCCGGTTTAAAGATAAAAAGACTGTAAAAAATTGGAATATTACATATAATACTTTATAATTTCAAAACAACTCATTCTTGTGTTTAAATGTCTTTTTTATCAATCCGGAATTATTAAGAGGTGTAACAGTGATTTGCCCTAAATGTGGCTTCAAAAATACCACAGGCGCAAATTTTTGCGAGAAATGTAATAAAATCTTCGAAAATCAAAGTCAGCGAAAATTGAGAAATTTTCGCGGCGTCGAAATTGAAAATTTCGACAGATTTTCGAGTGAATTTAAAAAGTCAAATATTTTATCTAAAAAGAATTTAACAGCATTCGATTTTAAAAACAAAACATCAATATTACTTAAAGCATTGATACTTATCGTTGCCATAGTTGGACTCTCAGGAGTGGTTCATGGTAATCCTATTTCTGGAAACTATGTATCACCTAACCCCCATAACGGAATAGTCCAAAATGGAACAGTTTATATTGAAAGCGGTTTTTCAGGGGCAGTTACAGTTAAAGATCCCCTGCTTCATAAAACAGTACATTTAAAAGTTAAATTTCGACCATACAGTACTGGATCAGGATCAATTGTAACTAAAGATGGCTACATTATAACTGCATTCCACGTTGTAAGTGATTCTAACACGTTAGAATCTAAAGATAAACTTAAGAAAATGAATTCTAATGATGTAAAATGGTATGTAGAAGAGATAGGTTTAATGAATTATATAAAGAAAAATCCTAGATTAGGTTCCAAACTCTTCAAAAATATATCTAATCAGGACTCGGATAAAACCATGAGTTACGTTACAGATAAATTCATTAAAAACGGATGGGTATCTACAAATTCATATAAATCAAGTATTCATATCAAAGGTCTCGGGTTAAATACCAATAAATCTTTAAAAGCACGATTAGTTGACGTGGGAAATAGTAACAAAGACCAGGATATAGCTCTTCTGAAGGTTGATCCTGCTAAATGTAAAAAATTACCTGCATTAACGATCAGTTCAAAGAATCCAAAGATGGGTGGAAAAGTTTCTGTATATGGATATCCGGGTAAGCAAATGGATGCACGACTAAAAACACATGGCAAAACTAAGCATTCAGCTTCAAAATCATCAGATTATACTCCATTTGTATCATCAGGTCATTTAACAGCTAAAGAACCTAATGCTCAGGGTACAATTTACTACAGGACAAATGCAATTACAGCTGAAGGTTACAGTGGAGGCCCAGTTGTTGACAGTAAAAATAAAGTAACAGGTGTTTTAGTTTACGGAGTTAATGCTAAAAACAATCCTAAAAAAACGACAGCCAGTCTTTTCTTATCTTCAAAGTACATTAAAGAAATCTGCAGTAAAAATAAAGTACCGATTACTGTTGCTTAAACTCAAAAACAAATTTTTTGAGTACTTTTTTATTTATTCAAAATATTTAGATAACTTGATTAAAATTCTTTTTTATGATTATTTTACAGGTTATTTATTTTTAAAAATTCCTTTGCCTTAACAGCCCGATATGTTTTTCCTTTATAATTAAATTTACATGGAATTGCCTGTTTAGGACAAAATGAAGTGCATCTTAAACAGTACTGGCATTTTAAGCTATGTACAGGATATTCTCCACCATTTATTTTGATATTTTTCGTTGGGCAGAGGCCAACACATATTCCACATCTATTACATTTATCTTTATCTAAATCAAAAAGGAAGAATTTTTGATGTAAATTAATTCCAGTTAACCTCAAAGCGCCCATTGAAAATAAGTTCACAGCATCTGATAAAACTGGAACTCGTCCCCATCTAGCTTTTCCATTTATAATGTCCATTGCATACATCTCAGCTTTGATAAGACCTTTTTCGACTTTATCTTTGCTTGTTTCTTCATCCTGTATGAAAAATATATTAGGTGGCATTTTAATTTCCATAGCTCCAACTGGAGTATAATTTTTCTTTTTAACGATCTCTCGAAGTGGCCCCACTATTCCTCCTGAAATTCCAGCAAGAGTATTTACCATGAAAATTTCTGTACCATTTGTATTGGGTAATGACTTTATGAAATCCCAGACAAAAGGATAAGTTGATAATACCGCCACAGGAAATGCAATACCTATAGTATGTTCTAAATTGATTTCATCAGGATTTGATCCTTCAATTTTGCATAAATTTACACTTATACCATTTTTCTCAAATTTATCTCTCATTTTTTTTACTATTAGTAGTGTATTTCCTGTTCCTGAGAAGAAATAAAAATCAACAGTATCGTTCATTGGCCATTCCCCATTTAATTAAATAAATCCTAATTAAATTCATGTTTATATAAACTTTAAATTTATTATATGTGAAGCCAGATATCCTGTGCAGATCTTTGAGATTACAGTGGAAAATGATCAGAAGTTTCAATAATTTCAGCTTCAAAATAAAAAAAATATGAATTAAATCCCGAAATTAGTTCATAATCGTCCTTTTTTATATTAAAATAGAGATTATACTTAAAATACATCTCTTAAATTGTTAAATAGATAATATGGGGAGCATATAAATCTGTACAATTTAAATTTAAAATAAGGCCTATTTTTACAGGTATATTACATTTAATAAGCATAAATACATAGTTTTATAATTAAAAAAGGATTTTTAACTATATAATTAATACAATATTAGATTTAATCGTTTAATATACTATAAAAGAAAATATTAAGTTTAATTAGATATGCAAGTTATCATTAACCTCTAAAATAGCCCTTATATAATTTAATTTATTTAATTAATCATTTATCATAGCTTTAATTGTAAAAACAGGCATAAATAGAGTATAATTAATAAAATTTGAAATAAAAACTTTTAATAGTGCTTTTTTTTATTAAATAAGCTTTTAAAGCGCCTATTTTTGGAAATTAAACCACAATATTTATATATTATAATAAAGTGAAATGGTTTTATCCAAAAAGTAGGATTGTTGATTTTTCAACAATTTGGACACGGAGGCGGTATAATTACAAGAAAGCGACATGCTACCACATATGCAATAGCCATTGCTATGTGTGTAGTATTCAGCCTCACGCCACTTGCAGGGGCTGCAGAAAACCAAAATTTAGTAAACAATGATTTAAAAAGTATAGATAGTACTAACGCAATTACTAACCAGAACTTATTGGGAGTAAGCGACGTAGAAATTGCCAAATTGCAGAACTGGCTTAAAGAAAAAAAGATGAACATAAGTACAAACGACGAACTTAAAATAGGCGCTACAGGCGAAGAAGTAAAAGAACTGCAACAATGGCTCAAAGAAAACGAATTTTACAGCGGAGAAATAAACGGACAGTTCGATGCTGACACTGAAAATGCGGTTAAAAAGTTCCAAAAAACTATGGGGCTTAAAGAAGACGGTTCAGTTGGATTTTACACATTACAAGCCATGCAACAATGGGATAATTATGCAAAAAATCTTAACTCAGGAGCTACAACAAATATACAGATCACCTATACAACAGAAGTTACAGGAAGCAAACAGGCTATTTTATCATATTTACACACTAAAAGTAGTAGAACATACTCGACAGGTGTTAAAAGAAGTTACAGTAGTGGAAGAGGAACAGGAGATTGCTGGACCAACAGTGAAATAATGTACAGCCAATTAACACGTTCAGGTCAAAAAGCAAGAATTATACAGTACAGTACTAGTCTTTCACCAAGACATCGGTCAGTTCAGGTTTACAAAAATGGAAGATGGGTAAACGCTAATTACTCAGGATACGGGTACAGATACCAACCAACTAAAAATTCTGTAAACGGAGTCGTAATAAAATAAACTGTAAAATTCTGTAAACGGAGTCTTATAGGCGTATTCACCTATAATTCTCTTTAATTTATAGTTTTTGAAATAATTTTAAAAAAATAGCATATTTTTATTTTGCTTTTTCTCTTGATTCTATTAAATTAACTATTTTATAAGTAGAACCAGAGTATTCTTTAGAGTATTTTTCAATTGCCTCATCTAAAGCCTTGAGAATTTCCTGATTTCCATTATGTTTAAATGAATTAAGTGACTCACGATACCTATTTAATTCATTTAAGAACATTTCAATGTTTTCTTTAGTTAATGATTCATGGAATTCGCCGTAACCTAATTTTTCAATGTACATTGCATTAACGGTCTGTTCAGGCTGTTTTTTTACAGGGATACAGAATATTGGTTTTTTAAGATATATTGATTCACTTATTAATGTAAATCCGCCGTTAGAAACCACTGCCTTACATGATTCAAAGTCTTTAAAGAACTGATTTTCATTAAATTTCCTGAAATGAAGATTTCCATCCTCTTTTTCAATGTTAAAACCATAAATTACAAAATTTTCATTAATAGATTTTAATGTAGAAATAAGCTCTAAATTGGAATCACTCGTTTGATATACGAGTATATGTTCACCATTTACTGGTTTAAGATTTAAAATTTCATCTCTAAGTACAGGAGGGAACAATTCTGTTTTTTCTTCATTTTTAATTTCAGGATAGAAAAATGTTGTAATTAAGTATTTTTTAGGCCTATTTATAAATAAGCGTATTACTCCCCCGGCCACTATTTTTTCACTTAAATATCTTTCAGGAAGGTCTAATCTACACTGAGTAAGCACATGTATGTTATCAAGACTAATTAGAGGTATTCCAAGTAGTTTGCTTAAAAGATTAGAAAAAGCTTCAAAATCAGAAACTATAATATCTGGTTTAAATGCCCTGGCAATATTATAAAGCAGTTTAATATTAAACTTCAAGCTTTTTGGAAGGTCTTTGACCACTGAAAAGAATGTAGATTTATATTTTGCGTTATTTCCGCTGTAAACAGTGTTTGGTCCTTCTATATAATATACATTATCAAATTTTGCCGAAAGATAGTTAAATGCTCTTCCACCAGCGAAAATAACCACATCATTTTCCTTTAACAGGTGTTTAATTATTACTGAGCTCCGGATAGCATGGCCCATTCCTTCCCCACATACCGAATAAAGTACCTTCTTTTTCTTATCTTTAGAATGGCCAAATGTATAATTTAATTCTCCGGCTGTAATCTTTTTACCCATAAAGTCATACAGCGTACTCTTTGCATAAATTAATGCTAAACTCTTAAGTCCTTCCTTTTCAAGCCTTCTTGTAGATATAAGAAGTTTAGGTTCTCTTAACACCTTAAAAGAATGTATTTTTCCTATTCTTTCGATATAATCGCTATCTTCCCCAAAATCAAGACATTCATTAAATCCTTCTGCTTCTTCATGGATCTCTTTCTTTGTTAAAATTCCATAGCAGCCTGCCCCATGAGGTTTTATTGACTCTACAAGTTTCATAAAGAAATTTGCAAAATCATGCAGCAGTTTGTCTTTCTTGCTGTCGCTAATTGGAATTAATTGAGTTATACCTATATCTAAATCATTTTCTATGAATTCATTTAATGCAGATTCTAAATATCCTTCTGTTAATATGGCATCAGAGTCAAGGAATAATAAATATTCTCCTTTTGCTATTTTAGCCCCATTATTTCGCCCTACAGCTGGAGATCCGCCTTTTACAACTACGCAACCAAATGAATTTGCAATTTCTCTGGTTTTATCAGTCGATTTAGCGTCCGCTACGATAATTTCATAATCTGAAAAAGTTTGATCTTTTATACTTTGAAGTAATTTAGGGAGATAACACTCCTCATTATATGTTGGAATTATTATACTAAGCATTCATAGTTTAGTTTATCTTAATTTATTTTTAAAGCTTACTATCTACGGCATAATTAATACTAATTAATACAATTTTTATGTATAACTATAAATTAGTTGTAGATATCTACGGAATCTATTTTTAAGAAAAATTTTCAAGAAATTAAACTAAATCATTATTGAAAAGTAAATAATCCTAATTTAAAAAATATATTTATTCTAATTAAATTTAAGATAAAAGAAATGAAATTTCTTTAATTTTTATCAATTATACCCAAAATAAGTCATTATAATGGCCTTTTTACATGTGTCAACACAAATTCTACACAGAACATATTCTATATTTACCATTTTTCCATGTTTAACTATCTTTTTTATACTCATAACCCACGTGCAATTTTAATATATAATCCCTATAAATCACGCTTAATCTGCAATCAGCTCAATCAACATCCATCCTATGAACTTTTAACGTGACTAAATTAATCTTAAATGGATTTCTATTCCTTAAAGGTACTTCACTCTTTTTTGTAAAACTAATGAAATCGAAGGTACTCCCTAATAAATGACATAATAGAATTCCAAAGAGGATATCTTACTTTTAAGCTGTACATGATACACTATCCCAATATGTTCTGCAATTAGAGATTTCCATAGCCATTAATATATTTGAACACAGATGAGAAGTATTTAACCTAGATTAAATATATACATCCATGTAATAGGTTAATTGACTACAGAATATCAAAAAAACATCACAATCAGTAAGTTATGAAGTCATCAGGCGCTTGCCCCTTAATTTATCAATTATTGGATACGTTTATCGGAAATTTGAATCATTTGATTCTTCGTGCTTTAAAAATTTTAAATTTTATACCTGAGGCCGTTAATAATAATCCAGTTCTATTTTAACATATGATAACAAATTTTTATCTATAATTAATCATATTTTACCAGTTAAATACTGAATAAACATAACTAAACCACGTATCATAATAAAAAATGGTTTTAACACAATATCTGAAAATTTTTGATAAGTCTTATACCTTCCAAAGTACAATACATAATTGAAAGAACAAAAATTATAAATAGAAGTTAAAATTGAAATGTTGATTTTTGAATTTATATTATTTTTAACTTTTAATAGAATGGAGATGTTAGCATAGACAGTATAGACGAATATCTAAACGAATTTTTAGAAAGTGCCGGTAAAACAGAAGAAGTAAAAAAAATAAATGAACAAATAACTTATTATGAAAATGAATTAAACAATCTCGAAAACAAAGATACAGTTACTGCAAACAATATTACACACACAGAAGAAGAACTTAAACATCTTAAAGAAAATTTTAAAGAAGATACCAATAATTCAATTCTTAAAGATATTAAAACTGTAGAAAATAAGTTAAACGATCTTGAAGAAAGACATACCACAATTAAAACCCAAATAACAGAAAAAAATGAAAGCATAGATGATTTAAATCATGAAAAAGAGGATTTAATTAAAAAATGTCTCATGAAAATACATGCCGACATGAAAAAAAATTATCGAAAGGTAAGTGAAGAACACGATAAATATGTGGAGTTATACACAAAAGCAAGGGAAGAAAGGCATAGTATAGAAAGAAAGATGAGAAATTTAAAAGTACTTGTCTATAAAAATTATAAAATAAGGCTAAGGTAAACACATGTCATGGTCAAATTTTTGATATAAATTTGACTTTTAATTAAATCATTTAAAACACAAGCTAATCAATTCTTTTTTATTATTATAAAAAATAAGCAGCATATACTGTAATTAAGTTTTAATTGGTATAGTTAAAAAATTTTTAAAGATATAAGTTATCCTCCTCCGTCACAGAGCTCGGAACTCATATCAATATCCTCGCCAACAAGCTTCTTCCTATTTTTAAGCTTTTCTTTGAGATCTTCTTTAGATTCTCTTTTAAGTCCAGTTTTTTCTATTTTATCGATGGACTGCAAATAATCGCTCTTGTACCAAAGATCTGTATCCTCCATCTTTGCCCATGTACCATCTTCTTGTGTTTTAATGTCCACAACTTTACCAATTGTGCCTGTTCCATTGTACATAACATAAGAACCTTTCATTATAGGTTTACCGCAGGAATCTGAAACTTCCATATTCAACCTCCATACAGTTAATAAACCCTACAAAAACATCAGCTTTTGTGGCCCTCCAATGTTTGCATTTGGTGCAAGCAAAACTGAAAGTTTTGCAAGCTATGATTTTGGGGCTCAGGAAACTACGTTTCATAGGGATGTGAAAATTTTCAATTTTCGAGTGTTTGATCAATCTTCTTTAGTAAGAGTTAATCTTGTTTTTTCAGGAACTGTTTCCTCTTCTTCTTCAACTATTCCTTCTATTTCTGCTTCTTCAAGATCTAAGATTAAATAATCTCCTACCTGCTGAATGTTATTGGGTTTAATTTCAAAAGTTTTATTTCTAACCCACATTTCACCAGTAGATATTGTAATGGTGTTTATAATTCCTTCTTTTGGCATTAAGTCAACTTCAGATACTTTACCTATTTCCATTGCGTTTTTATCCAGAACCCTTTTACCCATTAACTCGCTTATTTTCATAGATACACCTGTTTCTAGTCTATTTTTTAAAGCATATATTTTTTATTATAACTTAAATATAAATATTATAAGTGTGCATTTCTCTTAAATTTAGGATATACCTCAAAAATTCTATTTAAAATTTAAATGAATTATTTTTATGGAGAAATATAATTTTATTAACCTGATAAGCCCATAGTAATATATTGATACTATGAAATCTTCATTTAAAATATTCAGCGCATTTGGAATTCCTGTAGAATTACATATCTCATTTTTATTATTAATGCTTTTTATATATGCTATAGCTTTTTTAGGAATAATATCTGTATATATAGCATTTTTAATCACATTATTATTTGTAACAGTTGTTGTACATGAATTAAGCCATTCTTATGTGGCAAAAAGATATGGAGTTAAAGTAGGTAAAATAGTTTTACTACCCATTGGCGGCGTATCAGCAATGGAAGAAATTCCTAAAGATCCAGATCAAGAACTTAAAATAGCCGCTGCTGGACCTCTTGCAAATATTGTAATAGCATTTATCTGCTTTATAGCCCTGTTAATTGTTGGAGGTGTCGGATCTTTAACCTTTTATTCATTCTTTATATCTAACACTCCTTCAGTAGATCTATCACTATTCCTTGCCAACTTTTTGGGTGTTAATTTAGTATTAGGACTCTTTAATCTCCTTCCTGCATTTCCAATGGATGGTGGAAGAGTGTTAAGGGCATTTTTTGCAAAAAGAATGAGTTATATTAAAGCAACTAAAGCTGCTGCTTCGGTGGGAAAACAGTTTGCTATTTTGATGGTCATTCTAGGCATATTCTTTAATTTTATTTTGATATTGATAGCCATATTCATTTACTTAGGTGCAGATCAAGAATATAAAAATACAGTAATTTCATCGAAGCTTGAAGGAATCAATGTTAAAGACATCATGACTAAAGAGGTAAACACATTAACTCCAGACACTTCTGTTTTGGAAGCATTAAATATCATGTTCAGGCAAAGACACATGGGCTATCCTGTTGAAGATCATGGAGATCTTGTTGGTATTGTTACTTTTGATGACATTTCTAAAATACCAGAAAATCAAAGAGATATACCTGTCAAGAATATAATGACTAAAGAACTTATTTTAGCAAGCCCTGACGAGCCTGCCATGAATACTCTGGAAAAAATTACTAAAAATAATATTGGAAGACTTCCAGTTACTGAAAATGGAAATTTAGTTGGAATAATCTCTAAAACAGACATAATGAAGGTTTTAGAGGTATTAGATACTAAATCTTGAAAGTAAATTATTGATTTACATGTGAAGTTATCATGTCTCTTCCAAAATAATTGTGAACTTGTAAACAGGTTCAAAATCCGATTCGATAGTATTTAAAGAGGATATTCCCCTGAATTTATATGGAATTGGTACACTGCTTCCATTAATTTGATCTAATGAAATTAATTGACCATTTTTTACAGTCTGGCTTTCATCATTTTTATCTTCAAAGAATTCATGAATTATCTTTCCAATTTCCCCTACCGCAGAAACATCGACTATTTTTATTCCATCCTTATCATTTTTCATTTCAAGGAAGTCCTTTAAAACTTTGAGTTTGTATTCTTCATTTCCACAGACTTTACTAAATGTTATTTTATTTGCAGGCTCGATCATAGAATACCTCCCATAAATTCATGCAATCTCCAAGTATGAATTAATTAATTTTAGATATGAACAGAACTTATAAAAAAAATTTACTATTTTAAGTTCTATTTACAAAAATAGTTCCTAAATAGCTCATTAAATATTTTCATTGACTTAAAATAATTTCTCAAAAAGGGAAAAAATAAAAATGGATATACACAACTATTATATTATACCACTTGTCTATAAAATTATTAAAGTAAAGGGTTTTCATTGAATATATATCCCTTAAAATCATCTTTTAATTTGATTACCCTCGAAAATCATAGATTTTTGAGGATTTTGAGGGATTTGCAACCGTAAAAATTCTACGAATTTTTACATGTTTAAAAAACTAAAAGTTTTGTAGCCGCGAAAACGGAGTTTTCGCATGCCAAAAAATCGAAGCCCGCAAAAAACAAAGCTTACAAAAACGTAGTCTTTGCAGCATCAAAATTTAGAATTTTGACAGTTTTTTATACTGTCGAAAGAAATGCTTTCGACGCCACGAATACAAAGTATTCAAGGGCTATCACAATCAAAGATTGTGATGCACCAAACACTTTGTGTTTGAGTGCTCCAAAAATCCTACGGATTTTTGAGAGATTTTTTGAGCATAAAATCTAAACACTTATTTTTGGAGAAAATAATAATGGAAAACGCATGTAAACTCATAATTAACCAGATAATTGAGGGAAAAATTAAAAACAAGAAAGATTTAGAAAAAGCCAAGCATAAGGCATGCAGAGATTACAATCTTGAAAAATTTATGAGTAACTCCATGATACTTGAAAATGCGACTCCTGATGAGAGAAAGAAAATAGCTAGGATTATAATGAAAAAGCCCACAAGGACAATATCTGGCGTTGCAATAGTCGCAGTGATGTGTAAACCTCACAAATGTCCGCATGGCAGGTGCCTTTACTGCCCAGAAAGCGATATAGCTCCTCCAAGTTACACAGGAGAAGAACCTGCAGCATTACGAGCAAGGATGTTTAAGTTTGACCCTTACTTACAGGTTTATAACCGCCTGCTCCAACTTGAAAGTATAGGACATCCTTTAGATAAGGTAGAATTAATTGTAATGGGCGGAACATTCCCATCATACTTCTTATGTTATCAGGAATGGTTTATAAGCAAATGTCTTCAGGCTATGAATGACTTTGGAGTAAAAAATGTATCAGTTTCATCTGAAAATTTTAAAGGATCAAATATAGCAGATAACATCGAAATACCCCAGAAATTTGTTTATTTAAAGGATGTTCAAAGTGAAAATGAAAAATCACAGATACGATGCGTGGGTATGACATTTGAAACCCGTCCAGATTACTGTAAAACACAAGATGTTGATAGAATGCTTGACATGGGCGTTACCAGAGTCGAACTTGGAGTTCAAACTATTTACAATTATATCTACAAACGTATTGAAAGAGGTCACACAGTAGAAGACTCTATTGAATCTGCAAGAATACTTCGAGACTCAGGTATTAAAGTAGCAATGCACTTCATGCCGGGACTTTTTGCAGATTTTGATAGAGATCTGAGAATCTTTAAAAGAGTTTTTTCAGACGAACGTTTTAAACCAGACATGCTCAAAATATACCCATGTTTAGTGACTAAAGGTTCAAAACTCTATGAAATGTGGGAAAAAGGAGAATATAAACCATATACAAGTGAAGAAGCCGTTGATCTGATAGCTAAAATTAAAAGCATTCTCCCCAAATGGGTCAGGACCATGAGGATCCAGCGAGACATACCTTCTCCATTAATTGAAGCTGGAGTTAAAAAATCGAATCTTGGTGAACTTGTATACAATAAACTCCACGATTTAGGTGTCAATTGCAAGTGTATTCGATGTAGAGAAGTTGGTCATAAAGCAGCACATGGATTAATCCCAGATATTGATAATGTGAAATTATTAACAGAAGAATATCGTGCAGGGGAAGGGAATGAAATCTTTTTATCATTTGAGGATGTTAAAAAGGATATATTAATTGGATTCTTAAGGTTAAGGATACCCTCAGAACATGCCCATAGAAAAGAAATAGATGATAAAACTGCCCTTATAAGAGAACTACATGTCTACGGATCGATGATGTCTATTGGTGAAAGAGAAGAGGGGCAATGGCAGCATTTAGGATATGGAGAATCATTATTGGATGAGGCTGTCAGAGTTGCATCTGAAGCCTATGACATGGATAAGATACTTGTTACAAGTGGAATAGGGGCTCGAAATTACTACAGAAAATTCGGGTATGAAAGATTAGGCCCTTACATGGCAAAGAAGATTTGAACTAATCATCAATGTACGAATCTATGATAATATGAATGATAATGAAATTCGGCGGAAAATTTTGGAATTGCTATACAAACAGGGAAGAAGATGCAGTGCTGGTGTAAAAGAGGAGTTTTTAATAGAAAAATTAGAATCAAAAATTGATGATAAGGAATTAAAAGTTCACATTGATTATCTATATGAAAAAGAATATGTCATTATAAAACCGGTTTATGATGGCTTTGTAACAACTATAAAGATTACCATAACTGAAAAAGGTATAGATTTAGTTGGAAATTCCAAATTATAGATGCATATTTAGAGAGAGAACTTAAAAAATTGAAATGGTGTTGTATATGAAAGATTTAGTAGAATCTCCAGAAAAAATTGCAAAAATCATCGACCACACCAATTTAAAGGTTGATGCAACAGTAGAAGACATAAAAAAATTATGTAACGAAGCAAAAAGCTATGGATTTGCTTCGGTCTGTGTTAACCCTGCAAATGTTAAATTATGCACAGATCTTTTAAGAGAATCAGATGTGAACATTTGCACTGTTATAAGCTTTCCTTTAGGAGCAAACACATCCAAAATTAAATTTTTTGAAACTAAAGAAGCCATACAGCATGGAGCCAACGAGATCGATATGGTGATGAACATTGGTGCCCTTAAATCAGGCCTTAATGAAGCTGTGAAAACAGATATAGATGGAGTTATATCTGCAGCAGAGGGCAATATAGTCAAAGTAATCATTGAAACTGCATTATTAACAGAAAAAGAGAAAATTATGGCATGTAATATAGTACAAGATTCAGGTGCGAATTTTATAAAGACTTCAACCGGTTTTGGACATCCAGGAGCTACAGTGGAGGATATTGCATTAATTAAAAAAACAGTGGGATTAAATGTGGATATCAAAGCTTCAGGAGGTATAAACCATATAAAAAACGTTTTTGACATGGTAAAAGCTGGTGCAACACGAATTGGAACATCTTCAAGCGTTAAAATTATGGAAGAATTACTGAAACTAAATCAGAGTATTGAAGCTATTTAAGGTGAAATAATGGAAATTGAAATAGAAATAGTAGGAAAAGGCAAAGCTACTGGAAAATTAGATGATAGAAATCCTGAAACTGCAAAGAAATTATATGAAACATTTCCACTTCCTGGAACTGCACATACCTATCTCCAAGAAGTCTATTTTGACATGACACTTGAATTAGACTATGAAAACCCATCAAAAACTACTGAAGAAGGAGATATATGCTACTGGCCACCAGGTCCTGCTTTCTGCATATTTTACGGCAGGTCACAGCCTGTTTCTGAAGTAAACAACATTGGGAAAATCACAGAAAATTTAGAACTTTTTAAAAAATGTGAAGATGGGGATGAAATAATAATAAGAAAAGTATAACTTTAAATTTTATATTTCCTCTATCTCAGTATACAGAGTATTCCTTCGAGCTGGAACCCTTCCAATATCTTTTATTGTTCTTTCCAGTTCACTTGGAGGAGTAGATTCACCATAAGATGCCCCTGCAGATTTAGATATGCTTTCTTCACCTAAAGTACCTCCAAGGTCATTTGCACCGGACATAAGACAAAACTGAGCAAATTTAAATCCGAGTTTCACCCATGAAGCCTGTATATTTTTAAGCAAGTCTCCAAACATCAACCTTGAGACGGCATAGAGCCTTAAATCGTCTGCTCCTGTTGTTCCAGGACTTGAAATTCCGCTTCTGTAAATTGGGGCATTTTTATGCATGAACGTTAAAGGAACAAATTCTGTAAATCCGCCTGTTTTTTTCTGTATGTTCCTTAAAATCTCAAGATGTTCAATTCTATGATGTATATTTTCAACATGGCCGTACATCATTGTACATGTTGTTGGAACTCCTGTTTTATGTGCCGTTTCGATGACATCGATCCACTCTGCTGTGCTTAACTTTCCAGGGCATATAATATCTCTTATATCATCACTTAATATTTCAGCAGCAGTTCCAGGCATTGAACCAAGCCCTGCCTTTTTCAACATCTTGAGCGTGTCTTCTACCTCAAGTTCTGCCTTTTTGGACCCGTAAAATATCTCCATTGGAGAAAAAGCATGTACATGAACATTTGGAACTTCTTTTTTGACATTCAAAAGAATATCCTCATAAAAATAAGCATCTATATCGGGGTGAAGGCCTCCCTGTATGCAAACTTCAATTGCACCCTCATCTGCAGCATTTTTAGTTCTCTGAACGACCTCATCAACCTCTAAGAAATAAGCGTCTTTATCATTTTCGTCTTTTTTAAAAGCGCAAAAACCGCATGTTCCCGAGCAGATATCCGTGAAGTTGATATTCCAGTTTTGAATATAAGTTACATTGTCTCCAGCCAGCTCTTCCCTGAGCAGGTCTGCAGTGAAAATTAATGCTTGAAGTTCTCTTCCCTTAACTTTCATCAGTTTGAGGGCTTCATCTTTTGAAATTTCATCATCAAAAGATTTTTCCAGTATTTCTTTTATTTGAGGATCGATGTTCATGGTGTCAAACATACAATTCCATATTCAGGTTCATTGTTTTAAAATTTTTGGTGGTAAAATTTCAGATATTTCCATACTTACTTTGCACTTGTAATTAATTCTACAATTGTGCAAGGGACGCTAGTTCCTATTTTCAAACAATCAATTCAATTTACTGTACGGAAACATTCCGAATTACTTTAAAAATCCAAAATTATTTATGATATGTTTAGAAATAAGTATGCAAAATATTATTGAGGTAATTAACTTGGTAAAGATCAGAGATGTGGGTGAATTTGCATTTGGACTTTTACTTGTGTACGGTACAGTTTCCATTATATTTTTCGGCTATTCCATATCAATTATTAACATTATTTTTCTTTTAGGTGGAGTATTTTTAATTTTTGAAAGTATTTTAAAACATAAAACAGCGATATTGTACTTATCGCTTGGTTTTGCAATATTAGTATCTACTTTTATTTGGATAATAACTCAAAAAGTATCTTTATTGCCCTTAGATATATTAGTTGGCATTATTACAGGAATATTTTTTTTAATATGGGGAATGCTGACGCGTTTAGGTTTTTTATCTGAAAAATAATGCATGCGCAAATCCAATAAAATAAATTTTAAAATAA
Organism: Methanobacteriota archaeon; assembly: GCA_023436175.1. GTDB lineage: Archaea > Methanobacteriota > Methanobacteria > Methanobacteriales > Methanobacteriaceae > Methanobacterium_D. The sequence goes on along the minus strand of JAEZKE010000159.1, from coordinate 2,523 downwards.
TTCACGAAGCAGTGATTTGCATCCTTAAACACAGCTTTTTTCATTCTGCAAGGAGTTATAATCCGTGTTTAGCTGTTTCTTGAAAATCTTCGATTTGCAATTCATGACTCACTCTTCCAAATTCTGAACAAGGTTGAGCAAACTCGCAAATTATATTTGCGAAAACCAAAAATTTAAGTATTTCACCCAACATATCCACTTGAAGTTTCTTTGGCAATATATCATTAGAGATTTCATTTTATCACAAGGATGAATTATATAATTCCTCCATATTGAATTTATAGATTTAATTTGCAGTTAAATCAGATACAGCTAAAAATAAAAATGCACTTTTACAATATCCACATAAACTTAATATTAAAAATACAAAAAATAAGCTATCATAACATTTATACAACATCAAAATTGAAGGAGCTAAAAAAGTTTATTAAGAGGCAATAAAATGTATCATTTGACATCTAAATTGGTGATTTACAAAAATATCAACAAAAACAGCATCTTATTTAGATTATCCAATATCTGCCAGCAGTTTGCTGCAGGCGACTACGAAAAAGAAGATCTGATTACAGCTATTTATATCGAAATTAACCGCCTGCTTGATATTTCAACACGTTACGGCTTTGACAAAAATCTGTGGCACAATTATCTGGCTTTTGTTTTGGCCATGACTGAAAACCCCTTTACGATTGTTTCGGAAAAAGTTGGAGCCAGTGAAGGTACTGTAAATAAATTTGCAGGGAGCGACTTTTCCATCTTCAAGCAATTATTTGACTATGACTTTTCCGAGATGGAAAAGGAACTGGATATAGACTGCTTTACAATTGTCACAAATTATAATGCTGTCGTAAAAAGTGAGCAGATTTTCAACAAGAGCGTGAGTGAAAAGGTTCAGCAGCTCAGTTGTGCTATTGAACAGGCTAAAGATGACGCGGAGCTATATCAAATCATTACAGGTTTTTACAAATCATATGGTGTTGGCGAATTTGGACTGAATAAAGCTTTCCGTATTTCAACTGATGATAAGTCTGGAATCCTTTGCCCCATCACGGCGACCAGTGATGTACTGCTGGATGATTTAGTCGGTTATGAATCTCAGAAGAAAGAACTGGTACAGAATACAGAAGCGTTCGCTGAAGGGCGCAGGGCAAACAATGTCCTTCTCTATGGCGATGCCGGCACCGGCAAATCTGCAAGCATAAAGGCTATCTTAAATCAGTATTACAGCCGCGGCCTCCGTATGATCGAGGTCTACAAACATGAATTCAAAGAACTGCCAAAGGTCATTGCAGCGATAAAAAACAGGAACTATCGTTTTATCATCTATATGGACGACCTGTCCTTTGAAGAGTTTGAAATCGAGTATAAATATTTGAAGGCAGTTATGGAAGGCGGCCTGGAGGCAAAACCTGAAAATGTACTGATCTATGCAACATCCAACAGGCGACATTTGATTCGTGAAACATGGAGCGACCGTTCGGATATGTCAGAGGATGAACTGCACCGTTCAGATACAATGCAGGAAAAACTATCCCTGGCGGAGCGGTTTGGTGTGACAATCGGTTATTTCAAGCCTATGAGGAAAGAATATTTCAACATCGTTATAACTCTTGCAAGGCGATACCCTGAAATCAAACTAACAGAGGAAGAACTGAGATCGGAAGCGAGTAAATGGGAAATGCGCCATGGGGGAATGTCAGGGCGTACGGCACAGCAGTTCATCGATTCCTTACTTGGAGCCGTTGATCTATCTTGATTCGTTTTTAGAGGATATACAGAAACTGCTACCGATTGAAAAAAATATACAACACATACAGTGCAATTAAAAATGAGCGCGTTATCCTCTTCGCGAATAATCTCGAAATTTTTCTATTTTGCAAACGTAATATCCTCATGAATTTAACGAATAATGCAGATCTACTATTAAATTGATTTTATCTCCCTGTTAGTAGTCTCTTTAAACGGATTCATTAATGGTATCATTAAGGAACCATTTTATTAGATTTCATAAAAAAAGAAGCCATAAAAAAGAATTTAGCTTGTGGTCTCATTTTATTGAATTCATTTGATAGGCACCTTTTATTGAATTCATTTGATAGTGCCATAATAGGATTAACCGTGCCTTTTGAGATTGCATTACCTCTCCAAAGCTCTTTTAAGAATCATATATTTCCTTTTTCTAAAAATTAGTCTCCAATTAGGGGCTACTCTTCTAGGACTTTTTGTGATATATTTCACATGCCAGAGACTATCAGCTACCCCCAATGTTATGTCACATTACAAGTTGAGGCATATATTCAAAGTTCATGAATTAAAATATTCTATTAATGTTATGTCATGCTAAAAAATTTACATATAAAGCAAGCTCATTTATTGAAACAGTAGGGAGTTACCCATAGCCAAAGACACTATGAAAATCGATAAGTTTAAATATTATAGATGTAAATCTAAATTAGGAGGTGAAATTATGGCTGAATTACCAATTGCTCCAGTTGGAAGAATCATAAAAAATGCTGGTGCTCAAAG
>JAEZKE010000155.1 GCA_023436175.1 Methanobacteriota archaeon | reverse complement strand
TTCGTATTATTCGGTCCTATTGAAAACGCTCAAATGGCGTTCCCTGCATGTGCTATGGCAGATATATTCATAGCAGAAGCAGCTAAAGATATAGGAACAGAAGCAGTCGAAGGACACCCAATGTTCAGATTGTTATAAGTTTTGAATTTAAGAGGCGGTTCAAATCGCTCTCTTTCCCTATTTTTTATTGTTTTCAGTATTTTTGAGCTATTTTTCATGAATTTTCTAAAAAAGTGTCTTTTTAAATTAGAAATAAATTATTTTAAAAAAATTTCACAAAATTTATATTATTTTCCATTAAATCTATTTTCAGTTTTAATAATTTTGGAGGTTGAAGGAAAACTGTAAGTTTTCCTGAACATTCGGAAATCAAAGATTTCCGATGCCCCGAACACACTGTGTTCGAGGGCCCCAAAAACGAAGTTTTTGGAGGTATTTCATTGTCATTATTTGGGAAAATATTCAGTAGAGGTCCAAAACCAGTTATAGCAAAAAGTAGGTATGTATCTATTGAAGATGTAAAATCAACAGCATTTACCAAAAAAAGAGCGGGTGCAGGTCTTTCAACCAAGCCTGAAACTTATTATATTGTGGCTTCTGTAGAACTTGGAAACACAACCACAAAATGTATTCTTACAGCTACAAACCTTGAGACAAGTAAAACTTATCTTCTTGACAAAACAGTTAAAATGACCAGGGATATCAGGCCTCCAAAGCCTGGAGAAGATGTCTTTGGTGAAACTGTATGGGAAGTAGAACTTACAAAAGAGTCTGTTTCTGAAATGGTGAGAGATACCATTCTTGAGTCAATAAAGCGTTCTAAAATTGACATAGATAAAGATTTAGATTTTGTAGTGCGTTCAACAGGAGTTACAGCAGGATTTGCTTCACCTAAAGAAGTTGGGGATCTTATAATTGCTCTTGCAGATGGATGTCTTGATGCAGGAATCCCCCCAAGCAAAATGGCACCTGCAATGTCTAAAGAAAGCTTTCCTGAAAGATTAAGGGATTACACCTTGATTGAAAAGGTCATGTTTGACGGTGCTGTTGTAAGTGTACTTCCACCCACAGGAAAAGCAGTTGTTGCAAATGAGATGGAGGGAGAACTTGTTACTGCGGGTATTAAGGTTGGTTCTAAATGGACAGATATTGATTTTCGTAATCCCTGTGTTTCAATGGATTTTGGGACCACACTTGCGGGAAGGATAACAAACGGACAAGAACCTTATGCAAGGACAATTGGGAACTTCTGCGGGCTTGCAGGGGCCGTATCTGATGCAATAATACGTGGAACAGAAAAAGTGGATAAAAGGGGTGGAGCAGCTTTAGACCTTTATTCAAGAGACATATTAAAAAAAGCAGACTGGAAAGCAGCTGAAGAATATGCTGCACGTGTTCATGATTATATAGATATAAGAAAAGTTCCTGAAAACAGGGATAGATTTGGAACAGTACCTGTAGATCCAAAGGCAGCATATGACGCTGGAACAACCCTTATAGGGTGTGATGTAGGTAAAAATGGGGATAAAATCCCTAAATTAATAGATATAGGTCATAAAATTTACGCTGAAAGTGGAATACACACGCTTTTTGCAACACTTGACTATGTAAGTGCAAATATTGTAAAAAGGCTGGGTGATGAAGCTTTTGAAGAGGGAGTTATTGAACAGGGGTCCATGCTTGGGGTAACCGGAAGGGCTGGAATAACTGGAAGAAAACCTGAATTTGTCCTTGATTATTCTAAGGATAAATTTAGTGGTACTATCTTTGTATCAGATGCACTTGCAATGGGTGCTGCTGTAATGGCAAGGTGTATGAATTCTATGGGAACACCACATATTCCTATCGGCGGAAAACAGGGTGGTGCATGTATACTGGGTCAGCGAAGAAAACTGCAGAAACAAAAGGGTATGATAGATTAGTTGTTTTGATGCAGCATATACTATGTTCAATATGAACTATGCATTTTAATTAGCTAAAGGTATCAGATGATTAATGGATATAACTAGATAATATTGTTCTGTTTCATCTGTTTAATTTCTATTTTTTTGTGATTCATTTTTTAATATCTGTCTTTTTTCAGGTGAATTATTTTGTAAATGTGATGAAATCAATATTTTTGACTGTTTATTTTAGATTTAATACTTTTTATAAATATGCGGTAAATTTTTTTAAAGTTGAGGAAAATGCACAGCATGCGAAAATGAAGTTTTCGCGGTTACAAAATCTTTGATTTTGTAAACATTTTCCGAACTTTCGGAAATCATAGATTTCGAGAGCATTAAAACCATTTGATTTTTAAAGTAGAAAATTCCAAAATTATTACCTTAATAATATGTCTAAAAATGCCTAAGTTAGTTGATATTAAAGGGACTAATTTTACAGATTTATTTAGTTTAATATTATAAGCAAAAATTAAAATGAGGTGTATTATGCGTGAAGTAACTTCAGAAACTGTAATAACTTCCTTAAAAGGAATACCTTACACAACAACTAAAAAAGAATGATCGAAAAGGCTAAGAAAAATAATGCGGATGCTATCTGCAATAGAAATTCTTCCAAGGGAAAAATTTAGAACAATAGTAGATACTGTCACTCTTTTTGAGGACAAATCAAGGAGATGTTAAATTTAATTTTAATTAAATTTTAAAATAAAATAAGTTAAGAAGAAATTAAAAAGAATTAGAAACTAAAATCAGAAGCCCTCAAAAGCTCCTTAATTCTTCTAACCTTTTTATCCTCTCATTAATTGGGGGGTGAGTTGAAAATAAATTCATTAAAGTTTGTGCTTTTCCTCCAAATGGATTTACTATGAACATGTGTGCTGTTGCAGGATTTGCATTGGTCATTGGTCTTGCACTGGTTCCCATTTGAAGTTTTCTCAGGGCATCAGCAAGAGCCCAAGGTTTTCCAGAGATTTTGGCACCGCTTTCATCAGCTTTGTACTCTCTAGATCTGCTTATTGCAAGTTGAACCATCATGGCTGCTATTGGGGCAAGTATGGACATTGCAAGTACTGCAATAATATTTTCTCCATCATCTCCGCCACCACCAAATATGGCAAAGAACCTTGCATAATCTGCAATTATGACTATGGCTCCTGCTATGGTAGCGGCTATTGCACCAATTAATATGTCTCTATTTTTTACATGCCCAAGCTCGTGAGCTAAAACTCCTTCCAGTTCATCCCTACTTAAGAGATCAAGTATACCTGCAGTCACTGCTACAACTGCTTTTTTAGGTCCTCTACCAGTTGCAAAGGCATTTGGAGTAGCACTTTGAACTATTGTAACTTTAGGTTTTGGAATTTCTGCATTTTGCGCAAGTTCCGATACAATTGAATGAAGTTCTGGAGCTTCCTGTTCTGATACCTCTTTTGCCCCATACATCCTGAGCACAATTTTGTCTGAAAAGAAATATGAAACAAAATTCATGGCAATTGCCACAATAAAACCAAATACTATTCCTAACATACCCAATTTAAAGAATGATCCTATTATACCGAATACGGCCATTAACAGGAATGTGAGTACAGTAAATAAGAGTATTGTTTTAATGTTTTCAAACATTTGATTATCACCAGATTTTTTAAACTTTGATTTAATTTTTTTATCTTTTTATTTATTCAGGTTACTAAAAGATCACAATACTATAAAATGTAAGTTTATGTATATAAACTTTGTGTGACTAAATTCAAATTATAAATAATCAAATTTTTGGTGTTTTTAGATGGTAACTGCTTTAATAATGGCTGGAGGAAAAGGAACAAGGATGGGACTTGATGTAGAGAAGCCACTTGTTGAAATAAATGGAAAGCCAATGGTTCAATATGTAATTGATGCGCTTAAAAATACAGATAAAATTGACCATATAATTGTTGCAATAAGTAAAAACACTCGAAAGACTGAAACCTTTTTAAATGAACAGGGTGTCGATACAATTGAAACTCCTGGAGATGGATATGTAAATGATCTTGGATTTATAATCTCAAATTTTAGATTAGACGATATTTTACTTACTATCACTGCGGATCTGCCCCTTATAAATAGTGATATGGTTAGTTATGTCCTTGAAGAATATGAAAAGTCTAATAAACCAGCTATGAGTGTTTTAGTCCCCGTACATATATTTGAAAAATATGGTATCAAACCAACCATGACCTTTGGAAATCTAATACCATCTGGATTAAATATATTAAGAAGTATTAACAAGACACAAGATGAGAAAGTTTTAATTATAGAAAGAATAGAACTAGCCTTAAACATTAATACATATGAAGACATAAAACTTCTCAAGAAGCTATTGGGTGATGAGGATGAATGAAGAAAGGAAACTTATAAAAGGCGAAGAAAAGATCTGGAGCGAAATTAAAGGATATCAGGTTGCAACCAATAATGCACGTATATTAGGTGAATTAGACGAGCTTATAATAAATGGTAAAACCGGAAAAATAACTGATGTCGTCATAAAAGTTGAAAAAGGCAGAAATATAAATGTTAAAGGTGCAAAGAAAAAAGGAGATCACCTTTTAGTTCCATTTGGAAAAGTTGAAAAAGTAGGCGAATTTATAATAATTTCAGAAGCCTGATACATTTTAATTATTTTTTCATCTTTTATTTGATTAAATTACTTTCATCATACTGATTTTTGTAAACATTAAGGTCCTTTATAAAGAGGATGAACAACAGAATTTCTTTCACTTAAAATTTCGTCAATTGAAGGTTCTTTAGTAAATGCTCTTCTTATGGCTAATCTTGCAGCTTCATAGTTGTATCTATATATTTTATCATAGTCTTTAGCACCGGGATGTATGAAAACACTGCAGATTATACAAATATCTTCCACTATATCTTCGGGAATGGTTTCTTCTTCCACACATTCTGCAACAGCCATGGCCACGCCCTTTTGTGCAGGTCCAAATATTCTTAAAACATCTTCCTTTATTCTAAGTGAAACCTTAGGTGATATCAGAGTTACTGGTTTTGTTATAAGATTGGGGGCTATAATTGCAAAAAGCGGAGTATGTCTATCCATCTGATTTGCAAGAGCATTAGCAAATGCTTGCCCAACAGGGCCTTCTTTATCTCCTATTAAGAGATCTATATGTGCAACTTCAACTTCTTCTCCAATCCGTGCTTCTCCATTTAAATACATGGTACTACCTCTCATTTATTTATGTATTTAATTGGATTAATATTTTTTTGAGAGTGTTTTATTAAGTAACTTTGAAAATAGTTTTGATCTGATTAATAGATGAAAAAAAGTAAAAAAATAGTAATTAATTAAAAATTTACATACCCTGTAAGCTCATATCAAGCATTCTTTTGGTTTCATCGGCAAGTTCTTGAGGCAGCCCTGTAATATCCATGCTTAAAAATCCCCTTACAATCATGGAAGATGCTTCTTCTTCTGTAAGCCCTCTTGACATGAGATATAAGACTTCTTCTTCTGCTATTTTACCTACAGCAGCTTCGTGAGATAGTTCTAGATTTTTAGCACTACCTTCTAGTTCAGGAACTGCATATATCATGGATTCGTCAGATAAAACAAGACCATGACATTCTAAATGTCCTTTGGTGTCTTGTACTCTACCTGCTAAATGACCTCTGGAATATATTTGGGATTCTTCCTTGGAAACTGCTCTTGAGATTATTTCACAACTTGCGCCTTCTCCATCTAAAATAGCACGGGATCCAACATCAAGTACTGAATCCTTTTGACCACCAAGAATGGACTGGAAAAGTACTTTTGAGTTTTCACCACTACAGTACGCTGTTGGGTAAGATTGTATACTTCTAACAGGACTTGTAAGTATATAATTATTGATATAAGTGGAATCATCACCTACCATGACACCTGTTCTTGGACGTACATCAACCTGTTCCGCCCAGTTGTGCACCATTGTAAATGTAATTTTAGATCCAGGTTTAAGGTAGAATTCTGAAACTCCTACGTGGAGTGCAGAACTTACATCTTCTCCTGTAGCACAGCCAGTTATAATATGCAGTTCAGAATTTTCCTCTGCAATAATTATATTATGGGCAGTTTGCATTACTTTCTCATCACCGATAAACATGCATGCTTGTAAAGGGAATACTTCCTTGGAACCAGGTAAAGATCTTATAAAGTAACCGCTGCTTCCTTCTTCTGATTCTCTTATTGCAGTTTGTGCAGTATATTTATCTGCATCAGGAGCTACAGCTTTCCACATGTAGTCTTTAAGCCACCCATATTTGTCTAACGCTACATTCATCCCCATTATTTCAACACTTTCAGAAGGAGATGCATTATAGACTCCACTCTGGTCCATCTGTATAAATGTACCTGAGCGTTCTTTTTCAGTGGGGTCTACTCCTACCTTAAGTAAAGTATCTTGGACCTTTTTAGGAATTTCAGTAGCCCTATCTACTCTTTCGTGTTCTCCTGCTTCTTCTTTTATGAATTTTTCAAGGTCTATATCGTCTCCGTAAAGAGCCTTCTTTTCATGGGCTTTTTTGGCACGTTCTAGTGGAGTTTGCAACATTCAACACATCCTTTAAATCCTTCTTTTCTAATGTCTTCTAAAACTTCAGTGGGATTTCCTGAACAGGCTATTTTACCATCCATAAGTACGTGGGCAGTATCTGCACCTACAAAATTAAGAATGTAACCTAAATGAGTTATTAAAAGTCCTGATTTTTGTCTCATACCTGGCTTTTTGTCTTTATCAAGGAGAGTATTTATTTCTTCAGCCAGAAGTTCCACATTTTCGATGTCAACACCTGAATCAGGTTCATCAAACATGATAAAATCTGGTTGTTGAGCAAGAAGCTGCAAAATCTCTGATCGTTTTACTTCTCCTCCAGAAAATCCTAGATTAACATCTCTTTCTAAGAACCTTTGGTCAAGTTTAAGTTTAGTTGCAAGATCCTTCATTTCTGGGCTTAATTCTTCCTCACTTTCCCGGTGTTCAATTTTCAGGAGATCGTTAAGTTTAACTCCTCTTATGGCCGGCGGATTTTGAAAACTTACGCCTATACCTCTTTTTACACGTTCTGTAGTGGTTAAATTGGTTATATCTTCTCCTTTAAAGATAATTTCTCCTCTTGTTATGTCATACTTAGGAAATCCAAGTAAGCTCATAAACAAAGTACTTTTACCGGACCCATTTGGCCCTAAAAGCACATGGGTTTCTCCTTCTTTAATATAAAGATCGATATCGCTTAGTATTTCTTTTCCATTGACTTCAACAGCTAGATCAGTTATTTCAAGTAGCAGTTTTACCACCACCGTTTTTAATATTTGTGCCCGAAAATTCAAAGCATGCAAAAACTTTAAAAATCTTCGATTTTTATGCACAGAAAATGCTACGCATTTTCTTTAGCTTCGTTTTTGTTGCGTCAAAATTCTCTGAATTTTGACAGCTTGCAAAATTTTTAATTTTGGCATTTTTTTGAGGGAATTTTCGGCCCCAAAACACATAGTGTTTAAGGTTATTCAATTTTGTTTCAATTAAATTAATTTATAACTCATCTTGGATATATATAACTTTATATTTAAATTAACTATTGTTAATATTATTGTCTGAAAATTTGATATAATAATTCAGTTCTTGATATTTATTACGAATTTTAATTGGACTTGAAGAGTTAATGTAAAAAATTCTAATATTGTGTATATGTAGTTGTAAAAGTAATAATGTACATGCAAATAATTTTCTACAGTAGAAGGCCAACGTGATAATTTCAGTTTTTTGAAACAATATACGTACAGTGTCATGTTATAATGTATTTGGGATATTATAATGCTAAATAAGGGTGATCTAAAATCATATTGGTCTTTTTTAGAAAACAATGGTCCATGTTATTATATATAAACTTTTCGAAATTGTCTTAGAAGTAACCTTTATAATTAGTGTCTTTATATCCATATAACGTACAGTAATAGTACACTAATTAGTACAATAGTACATTGAGAAATCGCAAGGAGGAAACTCTATGGCTGA
>JAEZKE010000114.1 GCA_023436175.1 Methanobacteriota archaeon | reverse complement strand
CTGGCGGCTCTACTGTACTTTCGTGTGGTAACATGGTACGTGCAGAGTATGGTTTAGAAGAGATAGGTCTGGATCTTACTCCAGAATTTGAGAAAATTGAAAAAGATATTGGAGTAACTGAATTTCCCAGAGAAAGATGGCAGCCGATAACAGAAAAGATGTTTGAAGCCGCTGAAAAGATTGGATTGGAACCAAAGGCAACTCCTAAAGCTGTTGATTCAGTTAAGTGCGTATCATGTGGATTATGTGAGCTTGGGTGTACTACCGACGCGCGGTGGGACTCTCGAAGGTTTTTAGATGATGCAATTAGTTCTGGCGCTAAATTATACACTTCTTCCCCAGTTGAAAAAGTTATAATAGAAAATGGTCAGGCAAAAGGAGTTATTGTAGGATCAAAAATTATTCGGGCAGATGTTGTAGTTTTAGCTGCAGGTGGAGTTGGAACCGCACAAATATTAAAAGCTTCGGGATTACCTGCTAAAGACAATTTATGGGTTGACATTGTCATTACATTGGGCGGTGTCCTTAAAGATGCAAATCAAATTAAAGAGCCGCCTATGACATGGTATACAAAGCATGAAGATTATATTCTCTCCCCTTATTTAGATATTCTGTCCCATTGGTTCCATAAACCATGGCGAAATGTTTCTATAGATGATAGAGTTGGTATTATGGTAAAACTTGCAGATATAGAAGAAGGGGCAGTTTTTGCAGATGGAAAAGTGCAGAAAACCATAAAAAAAGAGGATCATCTCCGCCTTGATGAGGCAGTTGGAGAGGCTAAAAAAATTATGGAATCTGCTGGTGTCTCAGGCCCTTATGTTAAAGGTGTGCACAATGGGGGGCATTTAGGAGGTACAGTCCCTCTTACTAGAGACGATGTAGATTCTATGAAACCTTCATGGCTTCCAGAAGGTTTGTGGGCAGCTGATTTATCATTAGCACCTCGTTCGCAGGGTTTACCTACTATATTACTTGCTTCAGCTATGGCACTTAAGGTGGCAGGAAAAATATCTGAAAAATATGAGAAATAAATTTTAAAATAAATTGATAGTAATAGAAAATGGAAGGCGGTTTAATGAAGGTCCTGGCAATAATGGGAAGTCCTAAGAAGAAAGGGAATACTTATAAAGTCACTCAAGAAGTTGAAGAAAGAATGAAACAGTTAGGTAACGTTGAATTTGAATATTTGTTTTTAAAAGAGGCAGATTTGAATATGTGTAGTGGATGTTTTAACTGTGTTAGGAAGGGTGAGGAATTATGTCCTATAAAAGATAGTCGGGCAGAGATTGAAAATAAAATGTTTGATGCAGATGGCATAATATTTGCGTCCCCTGTATACTGTGAGAATGTAAGCGGGCTTATGAAGAATTTTATTGACCGGTTTTCATTTGTTTTCCACAGGCCACGCTTTTTTGATCAAAAAGCCATGGTTTTAGCTACCAGTGCTGGCGGAGGGCTAAAGGATACACTTGATTATCTTAAAAAGCTTCAAATATGGGGATTTGGAACTCCTGTTGAGCTTAGTGTGATAACACCGCCATGGCCTCAGTCTGATGCTCTCCAGGAAAAGAATGAGAAAAACATAAGTAAAGCAGCTGAAGAGTTTTACCAGAAACTTCAAAAGGGAAGACCCTCACCAAATTTCATGCAGTATATGCATTTCAGGTTCTTAAAGGAAACTTCTAAATTAGGATACCTCCCAGCAGATCTTGAATTTTATAAAGATAAGGGCGAATATTTTTATAATACTAAAATAAGTCCTTTAAAGAAAATATTTGCACCAGTTGTCATAAAACTTGCATTTTTCATGATGAGGGATATGGAACCCAAGAATTAGAAAATTAAATTTAAATTCTTTTTTATTCCTCGCAAATTATTTGATTAACAAGAGTTATATTATATATTATGAAAGAGATTTACACAGAGATTGAAATAAATGCTTCTGCAAGTGTTGTCTGGAATATTATCACAAATTTTGATGATTTCTCGAGATGGAACCCATTTATCCGGAAAATATCTGGAAAACTGCAGGAAGGGGCACAGATCGAAGCTTTTATAAAGCCGTTGAAAATCTGTCAAAATTCTTCGAATTTTGACGCCGTAGGAAATGTAATTTCCCGGCCCCGAACATGAAATGTTCGAGGGCATCGAAAATCTACAATTTTCGAATGCTTTGATTTTCTGGGCAGCAAAAACCGTTGGTTTTTGCATGCCACCAAATTCAAATGGGATGAAAATCAAGCCTAAACTATTAATTTATAATCCAGAAAGGGAATTAAGCTGGTTAGGAAATTTATGGATCCCAAAACTGTTCGATGGCGAGCATAGTTTGATTATTAATGAAATAAGCGAAAATAAAGTGTTATTTATACAAAAAGAAAGATTTAATGGCTTATTTGTTCCATTTTTCCCGGGATTACTAAAAGATACAGAATCTGGTTTTGAAATGATGAATGTGACTTTAAAAAAGGAAGCAGAGAATAGATATAACAATCAAACAGATTAATGTTTATAATTTTAAATATAAATTTAAAATGAGTAAATTCTTTAATTGTAGTTTTATTCTTGGTTTGTTTATTTATTCAGTAATTTTTAAATAACTCAATTAACTATATAATTTCATTCTTAAATTAAATCTTAAGAGGAGTTATGACATGTCTGTAAATCCAAATGAAGCTTATCTTGAAGCTGTAACCATGACACTTGCATATTTAGAGAAAAAAGAAAATTGTGATGAGAAATTAGTAGAAGAACTTAAAAAGGAAAGGGACAGGCTTTTAAAAGAGTTAAATATACATATTTCTTAAAATATAAAATAACTTTTTTTTATTGTATTTATTCGCAAAAATCAGACATTTCATTCATGTCGTAAAATATATTGCAGAAAAACTTGCATGATGATTTTAATTCTTTCTTACCCTCAGGAGTTAAAGAATAATTTTTATTTTCATCGACCTTAATCAGGCCTTTTTTTTTCAATTCTTTAAGTGCAGGATAGATTGTACCAGGGCTTGGTTTTGTACCTCTCCTTTTCTCCAATTCTCTGCCAATTTCAGCCCCGTTCATGCTATTTTTACCTATAATCCATAGTATCAGGTATGTTAAATAGCCTTTCATTTCACAGCATTTCATGCTGGTATATTTGGCGTCCAATTAAATAATTTTTTCTATGTATCGTATACTCAATATTGGATAACCGATAACTATAATAATGGTGTCGGATAACCAATACTATAAGTCAAAAGGAGGTGAAAATATGCTGGTGGAATTTGATCTACCACACTGGTGCTGCGGTCCTAAAGGATGCCAGCTGGAAATAGAATATGGCGAAATGATTGATGCAGAATAATGAAAAAGGGAGGTAAACCATTCAGAATGCTGCTCAATTATTATCCTGCACACTCAAACACTCTGTGTTTGGTGCATCACAATCTAAGATTGTGATAGACTCAGAATCCTCAAAAATCTAATTTTTGTGGATTACTTTTAAATTTTAATGACATTGGTGATAACATGAAAAAAAGTAGATACGCAACTCCAATTTTTGTAATTGGGACCTATGATAAAAAAGGTAAGCCAAATGCCATGAATGCTGTATTAGGGGAAATGTCATGTTCTGATCCTCAACATATTTCGATTTCCATAAAAGAAACTACCAGTACACATAAAAACATTTTAGATAAGGAAGCTTTTACTGTAAACATCCCATCTCAAACTTATATTAAAGAAGCAAGCGATTTAATAAAGGGATGTGAAAAAAATGATGATAGATTCACCACAACTGGGTTAACTCCTGTTAAAAGCGAACTTGTAGATGCCCCATACATCAAAGAATTTCCGCTTGCTTTAGAATGTAAATTAGTTAATACAACTGAAAGAGGATTATGCACCAGTTTTACAGGTGAAGTTCTGGATGCGAAGTGGATGGAAATTTAAAGAGCCATAAACTAATAGGCTTTAAAACATTTAAATGGGATAATTGCTTTTAATAATTATTATTTTAAAATAATATGGCTTTATATGGGATAAAATGCAGATTAAAGTACATTAACTAAGGTTGGGTGGTGATAAGATGAACGAAGTTTTAGAAACAATAAAAAGTAGAAGGAGTATTAGAAAATATCGCAGCGAACAGATTAAGAATGAAGAACTTGACATGATACTTGAAGCGGCCATATATGCTCCAACCGGGCATAATGATCAGCCCTGGCATTTTACAGTTATACAAAATAAAGAATTAATCGATGAAATGAGTGTAAAATCTAAAGATGCAATGGCAGAATCACCAGTTAATTGGATGGCTAGTATGGGGAGAGCCGAGAATTTACACCTTTTTTACAATGCTCCGACTGTCATAGTGGTTTCTGGAAAAAAAGATGCGGTATCTCCACTTGTTGATTGCTGCGCAGCCATTCAAAATATGTTGATTGCTGCAGAAAGCCTTGATATTGGGTCTTGCTGGGTTGGTCTTGTTAAATTTTTCTTTGAAAATCCAGAAAATGTTGCAAAATTTAACCTGCCTGAAAATTATGAACCCTATTATGCAGTCTGCTTGGGTTATAAAGACTCTTCCAATAATATAGCCCCTGAAAGAAAAATAGAAGTTGTAAATTATATAACATAATTCTTTTCGCTTAGAAAAAGCAAAAATACGTGAATTATATGGAATAATTCCCTATTTTCGCTTAGAAAAAGCAAAAACATTGTAAATTGTATAAAATAAATTTATTTATGCTCATAAAAATCATAAATTATAACAATATGATATGAAACTAATTTCATTTAAATTGATTAAATGATTTAAAGAAGGAATATAGATATGGAGGAAATTCTATGATTTTTTATTTTTCTGGCACTGGAAATTCACTGTACGTTGCCCAAAAGCTGCATGAAGCTGATGAAGGGGAACTTATTGATATGGCTGGTGCATTAAATGAAAAACACTTTAAATATAAGATATCTGAGGGTGAAAAGGTAGGGATAGTGTTTCCAGTTTATTTTTATGGATTGCCTACTATTGTGGCTGAATTTATGGACAAGCTAGCAATAGAAAGCAATACAGATACTTTTATTTATACTGTTATCACATGCGGCGGATCCATTGGAAGTGCAGATAAAATGCTGGCAAATCTACTTAAACAGAATGATCTTGACCTAAATAGTGCTTTTTCAGTTGAAATGCCAAGTAATTATGTTATAATGTATGATATACCCGATAATGAAAAACAGAACATAACTCTTGACAGTGCAGAAAAGCAAATAGAAAAAATAGTTGAGCTTTTGGAATCTGATAAAAAAGGGGATTTTGTCTTCAATCGCGGTCTTTCTATATTGACTCCGCTTGCATATAGAATATATGGAATTTACCGTAAGACTAAAAAATTTTATGCTACTAATGCCTGTACCAGTTGTGGCTTATGTGAAGAAATATGCCCTTCTAAGACAATACAACTTTCATCTGGAAAACCAGAATGGATTAATGATAAATGCAGTCACTGCAGTGCATGTATTAACAGATGTCCTGCACAAGCAATTCAATATGGTAATTCCACAAAAAAACGAGGGCGTTATATAAATCCAAATGTAGAATTTAGTGTTGTCTAATAAGAAACTATTTACTGGATATCTACTTGATATGGCCGCATTACTGATGCGAAAATTAATATGAAAATGAAATTTGCCTGGAGAATATGATAATATGACAAACAGTGTGAGCCCAATTAAAGTAAAAAATGTGGATTTCAAAAATAGAGTCGTAATGGCTCCTATGGTAATATTTGGGTTGACCTCTGAAAATGGTGTAATGGAACCCAAATTGGTAGATCACTACTTAAAAAGGGCAGACACTGGTATCGGACTTATGATCAGCCAGGCTCTTTCTGTATCTTCTGAAAATATGATAAGTGGCGGTGCAGGGGCATATTCTGATTCGCATATAGAATATTTAAGTAAAATTAAAGAAGCATGCCACCAAAATGGCACAAGGTTTTTTGCCCAGCTTGCTTATCCGGGATTTAGCTATTATGACGCCAAATCAAGGGATGTCAATGAATTGTCCAAAAAAGATCTTGCTAAGATACGAGATGAGTTTATCAATGGTGCCAAAATATGTAAAAAGGCAGGGCTTGATGGAATTGAAATGCACGGAGCACATACATTTTTCTTAAACATGATGGCATCACCACAATCTAATAAACGTGAAGATGAATATGGTATAGATTTAAATGGAAGATTATTTTTATTGAATGAGATTGTGGAGGGTATAAAAGATTTCTCCGGTGATGATTTTATCATATCTTATAGGATGGGCTGGAACGATAATCTTGATCTGGATATAAAAACTGCTCAAGCGATGGAGAACATAGGGCTGGATATGTTACATATTTCATCGGGAATTCCAGGGGATAGGAAGCTTGAAATACCTGAGAATTTTCCTTACAATGAAATTGTTTATACCGGCTGCCAGGTCAAAAATCATGTAAACATTCCGGTTATTGCTGTTAACGATATACGAACAATAAGCAGGGGAGATCATCTGCTTGAAAATGATCTGTGCGATTTTGTGGCCTACGGTAGACCTTTTCTAGCTGATGAAAACTTTATGGCTGAATCGTTAATAGATCCAACATATAATCCTTGTTTGAGATGTAAACGATGCAATTGGTTTGAAAATATAGACAAATGTCCGGGGCAGATAAAAGCTAAAAAATGACGAAAGGAGAATGATATGATGAAGATAATAGCGTTTAATGGTAGTCCACGAAAGAAATGGAATACTGCGACTTTACTTAAAAGTGTTCTTGAAGGGGCTGAGTCTCAGGGAGCTGAGACTGAATTAGTTAACCTTTATGATTTAAATTTTAAAGGGTGTAAAAGCTGTTTTTCGTGTAAAACTAAGGGTAGTAAAAGTTATGGTAAATGTGCAGTTAAAGATGATCTTACGCCTATTTTAGAAAGAATTGAGGATGTTGATGCAATAATTTTGGGCTCTCCAATTTATTTGGGAACGGTTACAGGGGCAATGAGGTCATTTATAGAGCGTTTGGTATTTCCCTATTTAACATATACCGATCCTATACAGTCACTTTTCCCAAAAAAGATCCATTCTGCATTCATTTACACTATGAATATTGCTGAAGAGCAGATAGAAGAGTATGGATATACTACACACTTCAATACCAATGAAAATTATCTTAGATTGATATTCGGCGAGTCAGAATCACTCTTTGGCTATGATACATATCAGTTCAGGGACTATTCTAAGGTACTTGCAGACCGTTTTGATGAGAAGAAGAAAGCAAAAAGGCGAAAAGAGGTATTTCCAGAAGACTGCCAAAAAGCCTTTAAAATGGGAGTTAGATTTGCTAAAAATGAGTAAGAAGATTGATTGTGTATTTAATCAATCTAACAATTAATTTTTAAATCAAATAAATTTTAAGCTTCGGCTTTTAATATATCCAGTTTAGCATTAGCTTTTTTAAATGCCTTTAAAAATGAATCATCATCCTTTGTAGGGATAATTTCGAGCCCTAATTTTCGGTGCTCATCGATCCACTCTGTTGAAAATACTGGGATATCAATTTTTATAGGCTCTTCAGTTGGGTTTACAACGATGATATTCCTGTAGGGAAAATCGACTTCAACGATGTATCCCCCAACACTTATGATGTGGAGAGGTCTTACTACGAATTTCATATTATTGTCCTCATGATCTAATTTTTTATTCTAATTTTATAGGAAAGATGCTGCAATAGCTAATGCTCCTAAGATTGAAGTAGCAGCCACAACGGGGTAGAACTGCTTGAATGTGAATACTGGGGAGAATGCACTTAGTGATGCAATTAGAATTGGGAATATTATCGCTGTTGCAATTGTTACTAATATTCCAGGACTAAACAGGTTTGGTGGTATTCCTAAGAACATGGTTGCAAATAAACTTGCAAGTACAAATATCAATAAACCTTTTGTGATATAAGTGTACGCCCTGTATTTTGACATGTATTCGAGCATAGGCCCTTCTATAACGTCTGCTTTGGTTTTCATTATGGCAAATGGATATTCGTTGAGTAATATCATGGAACCAATGAAATAGACAACAGCACCTATGGCACCAGCTACAGTAAAAAGTACTGGACCATGTAACTGCTGGAATGCAATTATATTGCTAAGGTATATGCTTTTAGACATTGCAACCGGCACGAAAAGTGCTATGTAAAGTGGGAATGACCCAAAAGCTATGAGTCTAAATGCACGTAGAGTACTTAATTCTTCAATAAATGAACGTGTTGTATCGACGTGTTTAGCTCCTTTTACACGGTCAGGGAATGGCATGTTCACTGATAATATTGATTTGGAAAGTGAACCCATAAACATGTAGGTAATTTCTTCAACTTTAAGTAATCCAACCACTGCTATAATGCTCGCTAATGCTCCTAAAAAGTACAATTGAGGCATTATAATTAATAATATGGCTGTTACTATAATTAAACTAATCAAAGGGATTGCATTGTATAGTCGAGGCATTGGAGAGTTTGGAGTTACGGCCTGTTTAAAGAAAAACTTGATGGGGGCCATGATTCCAGGACTTGAAACTGGGGGACCTACTCTCTGTTGAATTCTTGCATGAACGAACTTTCTTTCAATACCTGGAAGCCAGACACTGACTGCAAATGCTATAATTAATGTTCCAACCACTGCAACTGCCGAACTTATAATCATTGATGTATCCATTTGCCATTTCTCCTACTTATTAACTGTAATTCGATATTGTTTTAAAATTTTGAATTATCCTTTTTTTTGAGCGGGTGATCCACTATTTGAACTGCACGGTCGGTGCATGTAAAGCATGGATCGCACTGAACTATTGCTAATTGTGCATCGGTTATGTGAGTTCCGATACATGCATGTTCCATTGCATTTATATTTGTTATGGAAGGTGTCCTGATTATGGAATTTCTTACCCTTCCATCCTCTAATCTGTAAGAGTGATAGAGTTTACCTCTTGGTGCTTCTATATAACTTCTTATGATATCTGTATCCTGCATTTCCCAGCTTCTATTTGTTATTTTTCCTTCTGGAAGGTCTTTAACAGCTTGTCTTATTATTTTTATAGCTTCAAAGATTTCAAACACACGTACTAAAAGGTTGGATTTGACATCTCCATCGTCTTGAGTAATTACATCAAATTCAAATGGATCATACTGCTTCATATCTTTTCTTAAATCAACTTCGACCCCTGTTGAACGTAGTGTTGGTCCGGTTGCAGCTAATCTCAGGGCATCTTCTTTGCTGAGCGCAGCAACTCCGGTTATACGGGACATTATCATAGGATCTCTTGTGAACCTGTCTGCAAACTCTGTTATTTTTTCTTCGATAAGATCCATGCCTTCTTTGATCTTCTGTATTCTCATTTCATTTAAATCAGCACGAGGTCTTATTCCTCCAATTACAGGGACACCGTACTGAACACGGTTACCTCCAATCATCCTTAGGAGTTCCATTACAGTTTCTCTTATATAAAAAATCCGCATTGAAAATGTTTCATGACCTAAAACTTCGTTTCCATGGGCTAAATAAAGCAAATGGCTGTGTAACCTTTCAAGTTCGCTCATAATGAGCCTTATATATTCTGCTCTTGGAGGAACATCAATTTCAAGCCCTTTTTCAGCCACAAGGCATGAGTTCCAGATGTGGATATGGGAACAGATTCCACATATTTTTTCTGTAAGGGCATTTGCCTTTTCAACAGGCAGCCCTTCCATTATCCTTTCGATTCCCCTGTGGTTGACACCTATCGTTATCTCGGCATCTCTTACGAATTCATCTTCAACAAATAATCTTACTCTGTATGGTTCTAATGCTGCAGAGTGTATTGTTCCAAGAGGAACTTCTGTTTCGATTACTTTGCTGTTAACCTGGTTATTGTTACTCATAATATATCCCTGCTAAATAAGCTTATTTTTTCCTTAATTCATTAAGTGTAATTCGATAATTTTTATTTCGCGTTTAATAATAAAGGTAAAGCTGATACTACTCCTGATAAAACATCTTCTGGCCTTACAGCGCATCCTGGGATTTTAGCATCTACTGGTATGATTTCATCAACTGGCCCTGCTATTTCTTCAGAGGGAATGTCTCCATGGATGTTCTTGTAAACTCCGCCCATTGTTGCACATGCTCCTGCTGCAACAACAGCTTTAGGTTCTGGAATTGATTCATAAATTGCTTTTAAAGGTGCTTCCACATGTTTGGTGACCGGTCCTGTAACTACAAGCACATCGGCCTCCCGTGGATTCCATGTTAAAAATACTTTGTACTGTTCTGCATCGTATTTTGGTGAAAGTATACAGTTTACTATTTCTATATCGCAGCCATTACATCCTCCAGTATATACAAGCATCACATGTACGGCTCTTGCTCTTGAATATGATTTTAAACTCAAATTCATCCCTCTTTATTTACTTTGAATTTTGATCTTCTCTTTTTCTTATTACTGCATTGTCAGAGAGAAATTTGGAAATATAAGCTATTTTGTCTTCAGATATTTTAACTGGTTTTTCAAGCAGTTCTTTTATATCTGGATTTACATCTCCAACATCATTTGGGTGTATAGTGCCTGCTTCGCCAAATAATGCATAAAGCGGGCAAAAATCATGACAATGATAACAATGTACGCATTTTAAACTATCTAACACTGGTTGTTCTTCTTTAATGATGCCGTCCATTAATTCAACAGGTTTTTCAAGTTTTACCATTTCTATTGCACCTGTTGGGCATACATTTTTACATCCAGAACATCCGATACAGGACACTTCAGCAACTTTATCTGTGGGCACAATCTCTCCATTCAGGATTTTATTTCGAAGTTCCATATCAGTTACTCGATCTGATGCGAAAAGAATCCTTTTTATATTGCTGTATATTCCCTCTAAGAATATGATGCCTAAGTTTTTCATTTTGCTACCTCGAATTCTCTTTCAAATAGTATGGCTCTTGCAGGACACACATTGCTACATGCACCACAGTATATGCATTTTGAATCGTCTACTGTAATTCTGCCCATTTCATCTTCCGAAATTGCCTCTTCTGGGCAGGTTTTAATACAAAGTTTACAGTTCATACATAACTTATTTTCTACAAATACAAAACCATCTTTTATAGATTTTTTTCTCATTGTTGTTTGTGGAATTGCATCCTGAGGACAGTGAATTGCACATTTCTCGCATAATACACATTTTTCAAGATCTACTTCTATACTTCCCCTTTTAAGAGTAATTGCGTCTTTTGGGCATATTTCAGAACATATGCCGCAAGATATACAATCTTCAGATACATCGCCTTTCCATGTGACTGTTTTGAAGCCCCTTGCTTCATTTACATCACATGCTTTAACGCATCTGCCGCATGAAACACAGTATCCTTTAATAGGACGTTCCTTTTCATCTGATTCCCTTAATGTTCCTACTGGACAAGCATCTAAACATTCCATGGTATCGCATTCTTCACAAAGTGAAGGGTCATAACGTATTTTACCATTTATCATCTGCAGTGCACCATGTGTACAAGCTTCAGTGCATAAACCACAATTTAAACATGAAATAATGCACCCTTTTGCTTCTTTGGATTCAGTATTTCTTTTAATCTTAAAGTCTTCAATGGATATTGCATTATTTGGACATTCTTTAACACATTTAAGGCAGAGTGTGCATTTTGTTTCATCAATTGTCCCGTCTGATATGGCACCTGCTGGGCATACATCTTCACATATTCTGCATTCCTGGCACACGCCTTCAAGGTCATTATTAACTATAATAGCGTCAGTTGGACAATAATATTCACATCTACCGCAGAAGGTACATTTTTGCGGGTCTGTGATTACGTTAACTCTGCTTACTTTTCCCTCTTCTTTTTTAACCCTTATCTGCGGAGGGTTTGTAAGATTTAAAGATTCAAGGAACTTAATCTGTCTATCTTCTATTACATCATATGCATCAACACGGGCATTAATTGGGCATGTATCTGCACATATTCCGCATCTGGAGCATATCCCTTTTACCAGGTCGCCTTCAATGGATATGCTGCTTACAGGACAGGTTAGCTCGCAGACTCCGCATGCGTTACACTTTGCCCTATCAACAACGTAACCTCCATATCTATTTTTAAAAATAGCTCTATTGGGGCATGCTTCTTCACAAGCACCACATGTGATACAGCTGAATGCCTTACCATCTATTAATCTAATGGCACCTGTGGGGCATTCTTTGATACATTCTCCGATGCCTTCGCATTTTTTGGTTGATA
>JAEZKE010000070.1 GCA_023436175.1 Methanobacteriota archaeon | reverse complement strand
TCTAGACCTCCACTGAATGCGAGAACAACTTTTTTCATTATTTCACCTTGATTATTTATATGAGTCTATAAAAATATAAGATAACTATAGAACAATTATCAATTTAAACTTGGTGGAAGTCATGGCTCTTGAAAACATAACTACAATATCCCCTGAAACTAAGGGTGAAATTGAAAAAAATATTAACTTAATGGAGTATGTGCCTGAAAGCGAAATTATGGCAGATTTAGTTAATACTGCAAGATCTGGAACTCCTCTTTTAAGAATAGGCCATGGATTTCCAAAAGTAATGATAACTGCAGGAATACATGGAAATGAACTCCCGCCCCAGGTAGCTGCAGTCCGGCTTATAAAATATTTATCAAATCAGGATATGAATGGAACTGTTTATATAATACCCTTCGCAGTGCCCCATGCTACTATGAAAAATTCAAGGAGATTCAAAGGTGTAGATGTAAATAGAGCTGCTTCGAAAGGAGGGTTTATATCCAACAATATATTAAATGCGATTAAAAATCTTAAAATAAGTGCAGTAGGTGACTTCCATTCCACCAAACCCGGAAGTAATCCTGGCGTTGAAAGCGTATTTTGCTCTAAAAATCCATGTTATAAAAGTTATCTGATAGCAAGATACATAACAGAGTCCACTTCATCAAAAATAATCTGTCATAAAGAAGCCGGCGCACTGTACAATGGAGCACTTGAAGATGAATGTAATCTTGAGGGAGTTCCGGCTGTGACCTGTGAAGTTGTATCACAAAATGGATTAGTAACTAATAAAAGCCAGGAACGGTCTTACATGCAGATGATATCCTACTTAAAATATTTTGATATAATTTAGATTCAATTTTACCGCCAATTATCCATTATTTTTCTATTACAGTGATTAAAATGCCGTCTTACAAAAAACATGCTCTCTTCTCCATAATAATAGCCATACCCTTCGTTCATGATATTTTTTATCTTTCACTTGCATTAATTGGGGCATTAATGATAGATATGGATCATCATATACGGAAGAATGATTTAATTCTTTTATCTGTTTTAGGAATTTTATTGACATTTTCGCTTTATATTTTAAAATTACCATTTTTAATAGGAATTTCGTTGATTATAATGGCATTTATATTCTATTTATCAAAACACAGGGGATTTGTACATTCCATATTCGGAGTGCTGACTTTATCCTTTTTACTTGCTTTTTCTATTATTGGAATTTACGCATTACTTCACGGCTTTAATATCAATGAGAAGATCAGTTTAATTATAATTTCTGTCATTTTAGGAGTTGTAGCTTTAAATAAGAAACTATTACTTCCATTTTTTATTCTTGTGCCTGTTGGAATTATTATAACAAAAAATCCAGATTTAAACCTGTTTTACGTATTTTTAGCTATATTACTTGGATCTTTAAGCCATATCTTACTTGATCTTTTCACTCCAAGTGGAATACGATTATTTAACCCGTTATCCTCTAAAAAATTTAAAAAAAGTTTTGGAGTCATTTTATTTATGTTATGGGGATTTTTAGCATTTATTTATGTTTTTAAGTTGAATAGTATTGTATTTTGATTTATGATTATAAAGTCAAAGTGATTCCTGTTTTTGGGGTAATAAATTAAGGCATACAAGTCATCCAAAAGAAAAAGAGGTAGCTTTATATATCATGTTTTATCATTATAATTACATGATATAATGGTTGATTTTCAAGGTGATGGATAAATTTCACCTTAAACCATAATTTAAAGATTACATTGTTTGCAATATTAAAGAGGTTACTCCATGAATATTATATTCAAAATGTTTTATGCAATCGTTTATTTCATCGTGCTTATTATAGAGATTATAAAAGCTACTTTTGACGTGGCATTAAGAACGTTGAATGGTAAAGTCGAACCAGAGATAGTAGAAATTGAAACTGAACTTAAAAGGCCAATTTCTCAAGTTATACTTGCAAATAGCATAACTTTAACTCCAGGTACGCTTTCAATTGATGTAGATACCGAAAACTGCATTATAAAAGTTGCAACAATTGTTCCAAGAAAAAAAGAGGATATAATTCCCTTTGAACCATATATTAAAGGGTGGCTAGAGTAAATACAAAGGTGTTAAAATGGATATACTAACGATATCTGAATACATTTTAATGGGCGCTCTTGCATTTTATGCAATTGCATCAATACGGATTTCAACCAGGAAAACCATATCCATGGGTATTGTGGGGCTGCTCGGTTTGAGCATTGCAGTAGCAACATTATTAGTTTTAATCGGACAGGTTTATGGGATATTATATTGTGAGACTATAGCCCTTGCACTGGTTATTCTGGGCCCTATAGGTACCATAGCATTTTCAAAGGTTATACGGGGATGGTAATTTGGATGATATAATAACTTTGATAAGATCAGCAGTAATGATAATAGTTGCAGTCCTCATAGTCCTTACCGCAATTGGACTACTTAGATACAAAGATGATAAAAATAAAATTCTCTATGCAAGAGTACATATGCTTGGCGTAGCGGATATGGCATGCATTGCAGCATTAATTGCCCTTTACCAGCCCTTTTTAGCCATCATATATTTATTCCTTACACCACTTGCATCCCATGCTATAGCTAATGCGTATTATTATGGAGAGGAAAAAAATGATTGATTACATATTAATGATTATAGCAGTATTTGGAGCAATTATAGCTTTAATTCAAAGAGATCTCCTTAAAGCAGCTATATTAACTGGAATCTCAGGAATTGCAATTGCTTTCCTGTTCCAATATTTATTAGCTCCAGATGTAGCATTAACTCAAGCAATTGTAGGTTCAGCTATAATACCTGTATTTATTGCACTCGCGGTTAAGAAAACACGTAGAATGGAGGAAGAATAGTTACATTTATTGCATTTTGAGGGATTACCATGATTATAGATACACAACTTGCATCATTTTTCACAGCAGGGGCATTAATAGTAATAGGCATATTTGCCGCTTTATTTATCGATAATTTAATAAAAAAAGTCATAGGATTAGCCTTTATTGCAGATGGAGTAAATCTATTCATTATTACAATGGGATATAAAGCCGGCGGGATCGTGTATATTTTCATGCCAGGCATGGTAATTAACCAGTTTGCCCAAAATGCATCATACCCACTCCCATTTGCTTTAGTTCTCACAAGTATTGTAATTGGGGCAAGTACACTGGCTGTAATGCTCGGTTTAATAATAGTACTCTACAAAAAGTACGGATCAATAAACGCATCAAAGATTCTTGGAGAGTAAAAAGATGTCAGGAATAAAAAACACGGATATTCAAAATCACATTAATCTGTCTTTGAATACATCTAAATGTTTAATGGGAGGCAAATTATGAACCCATTAATTCCACTAATGGTTATAATCCCAATTACATGTGCATTGCTTTTAAACCTGTTCCATACAAAGGATCGTATTGTAAAAATACTCTCAATTGTAGTAGCTTTAGCTTTACCAATTATACCTTTAGTTACGACCTACGGTTTTCACTATGTAGGAGGGTATAGCACATTAGCAAATAGTCCAACGCTAGCACAGGGACTGCCGGCTTTCATTACAAATTCTGCATTAAACCTGTTCCACATGGGTATAGTCTATTCATTCGGTAGTGCTCAGCAGATTTTAATATTTATCTTGGGCTTAATTGCATTTTTAGCAATCTTTACGTCTTTAAGCGAAACAAAAAAAGCTTCTGGAGTCTATGCATTTCTGATGTTTATGGGAACAGCTGCAATGACCGCAATTCTCCTTACAGATGACATATTCAATCTTTATGTCTTCTTTGAAATTGCAGCAATAGCACAGGTTGGTATTGTGGTTGCATCTAAAATTAAAGGCAGTTACGAAACTGCCCTAAAATATATGATTTTAGGAAGTATTGCTTCCCCAATATTTTTACTTGGAATAGCGCTTCTTCTTGGAGTTACAGGTAATGTTAACATAACAGACATAGTTTATTCCTTGCAGCATGGGTTAGTAAATCCTAACAATCCAGTACTGCTCATGGCTTGTGCACTTATAACATTTGGATGGCTTTATGCTTCTGGACTTCCACCATTCCACACTATAAAATCAGATATATACAGTAAAGCTTTACCCCATGGAGCTGCTTTACTTCAGGTATTTTCAGTATTTACGCTTGCGGCACTGGGAGTCATAATTCTTAGAATATTCTCACATCTGGCATTTTCAAAGGTATTTATAATAGCCATATCTTTAGCTGCAATGATACTCAGCATAACCATGGCACTCATGCAGACCGATATCAAAAGGATTATCGGATATCTCGCTGTTGGTGAGTTAGGTTACATCGGGTTAGGGCTTGGAATTGGAACTGCAGCCAGTATAACAGCAGGTCTTTTCCAGGCAGTAAATGAAGCTGTGATAACCGCTTTCCTATTCATAGGATTCGGTACTATCCTTTATAAAACAAAAGAAAGTGATATCAGAAAACTCGGAGGAATGATGGTAGAAACACCAAAGGCTGCCTTACTTGTACTTTTAGCAGGGCTTGCAATGGCAGGTGTTCCGCCACTTAATGCATTCCAGAGTAAATTAATGTTAATTCAATCATCTTTAAGTGCAGGAATACCTGAACTGGGTATAATCATGATACTTCTAAGTATTGTGACATTTATGACATTTATGAAGGCATTTTATGCCATTTACATGAGATCTAAACCAAGAGAACTTGAAATTAAATCGGAAAAGATACCTAAAGCAACCATATTCTCATTGGTTGTATTCTTGATCGTATGTATTGTGTTAGGTCTTTTCCCACAGGTTGCAACCGGTTTCCTGCAGGGACTTGCAAATAGTTTAGTATAAAATGACGTTTAATGAGGGATTCTATGGGCATTTATGATATTATAACAAACAGAATAAAGAAAGTTCAAGATGGAGAAGATAAACCTGTAACCAGTATTGAGACTTCATCAACGTTAGCGGCGGAAATAACACTTTTGTCATCCCTTTTGGTTGCAGTGATAATGTTAAGATTCTTTAGCAATGCTTTAATGATCGTTGCAGTTCTTTTAGTAATTGTAATAGCATTTTTCGCCATGCCTATCATGCCAAAATTAAAAGAAGAACAGAATGATTCACTTAATGGAATGATATTTTATACAATTTTAGCACTCGGAATCATTTCAGTATTATTCTACTGGGGGAGTTTAAATGTCTGAAGGATTAAGAAACCTTATCGCGAGTATTTCACTACTATTATTCGCTGTTACACTATTTCATACCATATACGGGTTTGATCAGATATTAAACCCCGGAATAAGCTATATTTATAATTGGATAGGCCCACATATCGCTCCAAATATGGTTACAAATGTAGTATTTGACTGGAGAGGATATGATACACTTGGAGAAGCACTGATACTTGTAACTGCAGTTGTTGTTGTACTGCTCATATTTGGAAGAGGAAAGGTTGATTACGGCGGGGAGGAAGACAAATGAGTACAATCCTTAAATTATTTGTATTCCCAATATCACTTATAATAATTCTTATAGGGCTAAATACAATTCTTGGAGGGCATATAACTCCTGGAGGAGGATTTCAGGGAGGCGCAATGATAGCTGGAGGTATAATATTCTGTATCATTGTTTACGGACTTGAAGAAAGCCCCATTAAAATTTCACACAACTTTATGGCATCCCTTGAAAGTGCAGGAGCTTTAGGCTACATATTTTTAGGACTTGCAGGATTAGTATTCTCAGGATTCTTCATGTACAACCTTGGTGTCGACCTTTACAATATAGTGCCTCAATTCATACAAACCCTATTTAACTATCCAGACCCGGCACATGCAGGAATTATACCTTACCTGAACTTTGTAGTGGGTTTAAAAGTTTTAGTTGGTCTAAGTGCAGTGGTAATCGCTTTTTTAGAGAGTGATAAACTTCTTAGAAGTGACGAACAAAGTGACAGCCTTTTTGGAGAGGATGAACAATGATTTTCTACCTTGGTCCATTGGTTCTTGGATTTCTGCTGGGATTCATATTAGGTACAAGAATAAAACCAGTTCCAGAAAGTAAATTGAAGTTTGATAAAGAAGTTTATGCCATTGTGGTAATTGTAGCAATCATAATAGCGTACTACCAAGGACCTTTCCCATATTATCAAGATATTCCTTTAGCATCAGGATTTTTATCAGGCCTTGTAGGTATAATAATTGGTAAATTAACTTTAGGGAGATAATAAGACTTTAAAACAAGAGAGTAATAATGTCTAAAAAATATTGATTTAGAGTTAGAAGTATAGTGTAGTAAGTACACTTCAAGACAATCGAAGATTCAAGTCACGTTTAAACATTCGAAAAAAAAGTTAAAGGGTAAATATTATGTTTTTATCAACCAAAAAATGCGAAGGCATCGGAGAATGTATCAAAGAATGCCCCACAGGTGCCATTAGATTAATAGATGGTAAGGCATTCAGCTGTATCACATGTG
>JAEZKE010000014.1 GCA_023436175.1 Methanobacteriota archaeon | reverse complement strand
CAGAAAACTGAATGTTTTCTTCAACCTCCAAAATTTTCTATTTTGGGGTTCAGAAAACTGAATGTTTTCTTCAACCTCCAAAATTTTCTATTTTGGGGTTCAGAAAACTGAAGATTCTTGATAACCTCTAAAACCCTCAAAAACTATCAAAATCCCTCAAAATCTATGATTTTGGGTTTCGAAAAATCTTTCTGATTTTTTTGGGACTCTCAAACCCGAAGCGTTTGGGGTATCGGATAATATTCGATTTCCAAAAAGTTAGAAAATGTGAAGCATGCGAAAATTAAAAATTTTTGAATATCCAAAAGTTATATTTTAAAAAGTTAAGTTATTCACTATAAATTAAGAATATGTTATTTGCCTGAGGAGGTAATCCTATAACTCAAAATAAGAATAATAAAGTATTTTTAGTTAAAACTAATGATAGAAACTCAGGAATAAATAATTTAATGAATCATTTTAATCTAAATGAGCTTTCAGGAGATAAAGTTGCATTAAAAGCTAATTTTAACAGTGCTGATCCATTTCCCGCTTCAACACATATAGATACTCTTCATGCTATAGTTCAAAATTTAAATGAAGCCGGTATTGCAGGTTTAACTTTAGCTGAGCGCAGTGGAATGGGTAATACGCGCCATGTACTTCAAGAAATGGGAGTTTTTGAACTGGCTGATAACTTAGGATTTGAAGTAGTTGTACTCGATGAAGAAGACAGGACTGAATGGGTGAAGATTGAAAAAGATGGAACTCATTGGGTTAATGGATTTTATATGCCCAAACTATTTTTAGAGTCTGATAGAGTTATCCAAACTTGCTGTCTTAAAACACATAGATTTGGAGGCCACTTTACTTTATCACTTAAAAATTCAGTGGGAATAGTTGCAAAAAAACTTCCGGGAGGTTTATACAATTATATGGCTGAATTACATGTATCTCCATACCAAAGGCTTATGATTGCTGAAATTAACAAACATTACAATGTGGATATGGTAGTTATGGATGCCATAAATGCATTTATAACCAAGGGGCCTGAACAGGGTGAAGTTGTAGAACCTAATCTCATCCTTGCATCCGCCGATCGAGTGGCAATAGATGCGGTAGGAGTTGCAATTCTTAGAAATTATGGTGTTAAAACAGATATCAGTAAGGGAAGAATCTTTGAACAGGATCAAATTCGAAGAGCTGCAGAACTAGGTATTGGTGTTAAATCAGCACAGGAAATTGAGGTAGTTCCCCTGAATGATGAAAGTCATGAAGATGCAGAAAGTATACTGAAAATACTTGAAACTCAAGGATAAATCTTAAAATTAATTTTATAGACAAGGAGTATTTATCATATGCCTGATGCTCAAAATGATAAAATAAGGGTTCATCAAGATAATTTAATTATAAAACCTCATAGACCTAATTTAAAAGAGAAACTTTTCTTTTTACTTTCAGGAATAATAGTAAGTATTCCTATAACGCTTCTTTTTGGGACATTTACCAATAATTTTTTAGGTATTTTCCATTCTGTTTTTGCCAGTTTTATTTCAATAGTTATTTTTACTCCATTTATTGAAGAATTTGCTAAAGCTTATCCTTTATTTTACAGGCACGGAGAAACTGAACGATCTATTTTTATTTTAGGATTCTTAGTTGGTTTAGGATTCGGTATAACTGAATTTATACTGTACGTATTCGTACTTAATATACCGGTATTTGTAAGACTTCCTGGGCTCTTCTTTCATGCAGCGAGCACTTCTATAGTGGCATATGGTATTGCCAAAAAACAGCCAGTACAATTTTATTTAATTGCTGTAGGTTTACATTTATTGAACAATTTCTCAGCAATGGTTGAATCAGGAGATATAGGTATTCTTGTAGCAAATATTGGTGCTTATTATCTTTGCTGGAGATTTTACAGCAGGACTACTGAAAAGTTTATTGATGGAAATTATTTCCGTTGATAAAGAATTAAAACCAAAAAATTTCAATAAAATTAGAAAAACGTAATATGAGCTTATTAAGACTAAAAAAATAAAAAAATAAAAGATATAAATAAAATTAAGTTTATGAAATAATAATTTCAATGAATTTAAACTTAAACTAATTTATTCTACTATTTCAGCAAAACCAAAGTTTCTTCTTGTGGAAGTGATTCTGATTTTAACTTCATCGCCTAACTTTGCACCTGTTACGAAAACAACAAAGCCTTCTATTCTAGCGATTCCATCTCCGTCTCTTCCAACATCTTCAATTTTAACATCGTATTCTTCTCCTTCGTTTAAAGGGGAAGAGTTTCCTCTATTTGAGTAATTATCTCTACCGTAATTATTATTAAACAATTCATCACATCCTAAATAAGGCCATAAAAATGACCTGTATTACTGTTTGATTTATTGATATATATAGTTATGCTATTTTTAATTTTAAAAAAAGAATTTTGGATTTTTAATAAGCAATTATAACAGTAACATACTCTAAAAAATTAATAAATTTATTTTCATAAAAAATTTTCCAAAAATATAGGATATCTTGGAGATTTTGTTGATTTAATATGTATTTTTAAGATAATACAATTAAAACCATAATGGATTAAACTGTATTTTTAAAAACTATTAGTAAATATAATGGTCTTAAATCCATTTAAAGACTTAATATTAAAATAAACAATGTGAAAAATAGAATTAAGATGACTAATACATTATTATCTTATTCATCGATGTATAATTGATTATAAACTGATTTTAATTATACAGGAGTGATGGGGCACTGCTAAAATATGCAGTGTCCAGATATTTAATGTCTAAGTAATAATAAGTTTTTAATAAGTTATATTTTTCACTTTTGAGACATATTATAAACAGTGTAATTATGATCATAATTTAAAATTAATTATGATTTTTTGATCATTTGGTTACTTTTCAATTTATAATTTTTAAAAAATGTAATTTTTACATGTGGCAGCTTATTTTTTTGCAAATTTTCTAATAATTTTAGCTTACTTGTTTAATACGAATTAGCAAGAAAAAAATGTAAATAACAGTTTAAACAAAGAGAATAACATGGATAAGGCTGTGAAAATAAAGTATCTTAATCTGATAAGTGAAATAGATAAAAGTGTTGAAAAATTAAAAAAAGAAATTGATTCTGTAGATTATCAGAAAAAAACTCTTAATGACAGATTAAAAATACTTGAAACTCAAAAAGAAGAATTAAAATCTCATATAACTTAATTATTTCTTTTTTATACTAATTTAATTGATTATAATTGTGGATTTATTATTTAAAAATAAATAAAAATTTAAGTAATTTAAAAAAATTTATCTTTTTATATTACATAACAGGACATTTCCTGTCCCCACGTTTTCTGCTTCAACTTCTCTTATTATAGTCACCATTGCTTGTACAGGTATTCCCATTATTTTACTTGCATCTTCAGCAACAGCTTTTACAAGTTCTTCTTTTTGTTCCTTTGTTAATTTAGGTCCTTCTATTGTTATTACAGGCATAATATATCTCCTTTAGTTTATTCGTTGTAATTATTTATTCTTCAATGCTTAAATAGTTATAGTGAACCTATTTTTTCCTTGAACTTCTCAAGTTCTTCTTTTACGTGTTCTTTAGACATTGTTGCTGGACCATAGATACCAATAGAAGGAAGTACTTCAAGACCTGTTACTTCAAGAATAGTGTGAGTTATAAATTTAAATATTTCATCTAAATCTCCATGAGGACCCTCAGAAGAATATATATCTTTAGTTGCACCAGTTGTAAACGATAACATTGCTTTTTTGCCTTTTAATAGGCCAGTATCATACAATTTCCCTTCAGCTATATTGTGAACAACTCCCGGCAGGAATACCCTGTCAAACCACCCTTTTAAAATTGCAGGAGGTGAAGTCCACCATACTGGAAACTGGAAAATTATCATATCTGCCCATTTTATTTTCTCTACTTCATCTTTAATATCCTGAGATAATGATCCAGTTCCAACTGCATTCACCTGTTCCATCATAGGATTAAATATCTCCTTATTTTGTCTTTGTGAAAAGTCATTCTGATCAAGGACGGCTTTAAAATGCATCCCATATAAGTCGGATATCTTAACTTCATGTCCGTTATCTCGTAATATTTTAGCTGCGAGGTCTTTCATTACTCCATTTAAAGAATTTGGCTCAGGGTGTGCAAAAACAATAAGTACATTCATATTATCACCACTTTTTTTAATATGTATGTACCTAAAAATTTAAATTCTTTTGGATGCCTTATTATTAATATCTGTATTTTAAAAAAAGAAAATAGTGAATTATATCGGCCATTTATAAAAATTAAGGTCTTATTTAAATATTCAACTTTAATTAAAGGTATGATCTAATTATTATAATTAATAAATAATCTAATGAGGGGCTGCTATTGTCTGAAACTAAATCCAAGGAATGTTTTTCAATATCATTGGAAGGTATATCTTCTAAAATTCCTGATGAAGGCATAACCATAAGAGATTTTCTGGATATGATGGGAAATCGCGGAGGGTTAATTATTTGTTTAATTTTAGCAACTCCTTTTTTAATACCTGTATCTATTCCAGGGTCCAGTATACCTTTTGGGCTTGGAATTATGTTTATTGGAATCAGTAGAATTTTTAACAGGTATTTAATACCTAAAGCCATTATGGAATACAAATTGCCAAAAGATACACTTTTAAAAATATTAAATGGGACCATGAATGCTTTAGGCAAGTTAGAAAAGTATATTAAACCTCGTTTTTTAATATTAACTAATGGTTCTACAATAAACCATTTTAATCTATCTTTAATGGTTTTTACTTCTTTTTTACTTATGTTGCCGTTACCAGTTCCCTTAACAGATAGTTTGCCAGGATATTCCATATTTTTATTAGTTTTAGGGATCCTTGAGCGTGATGGCTACTTCGTACTGGCAGGATACATTTTAGTAAGTATCACTACTATTTATTTTAGTTTGATATTCTTATTTGGATACGCGGGAATAGCTTTTATTTTATCTCACTTTGGAATATATTTGCCTTAAGCAGTTAAAATTGAAGTTAAACATTAGAATAGAAAGTACATATGCAAAAAGTTATAGTTTTAGAATTATAAACTATTTCCATTAATAAATATTATGTCATTATATGTATCATGTAAGCATTTAGCTAAAAATTATAGGATGTATTGACAGTTTAAACTCTGCAGACCTTATTTATGTTAATTTTAGTGAATTGAAGAATAGATAAAGAATACTACTAAGCTTATTGTTTTGTAGTCACTAAAGTGAAGTGATCTTATTGAAAAGGAAGGATTGCTACCCTATTTGTCAGGGTAGGGGCTGAACATTAGTTAATGGCTGTGTTACTCCTTGTGACTGTAAAAAGAATGAAGATGAAAAAGAATAGTTTCGATTGTACGATATTTTCGTATAGTTGCAGCTACTCTACTATTTTTTTCAAAAAAAGTTCAAAATTAAAAAAAATAATAATGGGTTTTGATTTAGAAAAGAAATAAAAAATATTATTTGATTTCATATACATATGAAATGAGTATATAAAATAAGTATGTATTTCAAAAAACTAAATAATAATTATATGTAAGCTATACTTTACTTAAAAAGATCAAAAGAACTTGAAATCTTATTTAAGATTTTGCTTTTTTGATAATTTCTTCTAATTGCTCATTTTCATAGGGTTTTTTAAGATAAGCATAAGGTTCAGTTTGTTGGATATTTTCAAGTTTATTTAGGTTCTGACTAGCAGTAATATAGATTATTGGAATATTAAAATTGTTTCTAATTTGTACTGCAGTTTCAATACCTGTTAATCCTTCATTTAGGTATATATCCATAAGAATTAAATCAAATTTATTAGTTTCTATTATTTTTAGTGCATCTTCACCGGAGGATGTAGTAACAACATTACAATCCATTGATTTTAGTTTTTGTTTTAGATCCAAAGCTATTATATACTCATCTTCTATTATCAGAACATTAAACACGCCTACTCCTTCTATTATTATTTTTTTTGATATTATAACAATGTTATTAATATGAATCAATAAAAAGAGATGTTAATAACTCTAAAAGATACAAATGATACTATTATTTATTATAATATAGATTAATAACTATTTAAAGTTTTAGGATATCATTTATAGCTCTTTGCAGTTGAATATCATCAAAAGGCTTTATTAAATATCCATAATTATCTGTTTTTTTAATCTTTTCGCGTGTTTTAAAATCAGAATAAGCAGAATTATAAACAATAGGAATATCCGATTCATTTTTAATCAAAATTGCAGTCTCGATACCGCTAAGTTCTCCTTTTAAACATATATCCATAAAAATTAAATCAATTTCATTGTTTTCCACGGCTTTTAATGCGTCTTCACCTGAAGATACAATATCAATTATATTGTGTCCTAATGATTTTAATTTTTGTTCAAGATCTAAAGCTACAATAATTTCATCTTCAACGATAAGAATATTAACCATTATATTTCTCCTTCTGTACCATTCATTGTATTTTTTTAATCACCGAACAAATCTTCTATTCCCCTTTATTGCTCCTTAATGCCGTTATTTGTAATATAAAGATCAAATATGATCTTAATTTCATTAACTCATCATTTCCATCAGCCGTTTAACGTCTCTGTTTCTTAAATAGAGATCAAAAATGATCCCAATAAACTTAATATTTCCATTTCATCCTATTTTAATGTTACCACGCTTTATCTCGTAGAATAAAGCTAAAATATTAATTTAAACCTAAAAACGCATAACAAAGTAATAAAAAAATTAAATTATTCTAAAGAAAATTATTGACTTCATATTAATAAAAAATTTTTTATTACATAATGTACATACAATCAATCTACGCAAAAATACACAAAATTTGCGTTAAAAAAACATGTAGAGGTGCAATTGTATGAAAATAAAGATAGGAGCAATCTTACTTATAATCCTAACCACAATAGGATTTTCTGGAACAATGGCAGCTCAACATGTTGGAGAAGAACACTCAAACAAAAAAACACATGGACCACCAAAAAGCAAAGCTAACATAAACCACATAAAAAGATACCATAAATCCCGACATCATCAATTAAGC
>JAEZKE010000013.1 GCA_023436175.1 Methanobacteriota archaeon | reverse complement strand
TACATTAGGTATAGCATATATAGCTGCAGTCCTTGAAGAAAATGGAATTGATGTTAAGATCATAGATGGTTCTGCCCTTGAAATGAGCTGGGAAGAATTAGAAAAGGAAATTCCAAAGTATTCACCGGATATTATAGCCGTTACTGCAGTGACACCTGCAATCGATCAGGCGCTTAAAACTGCTAGAATTGGAAAAAATGTATGTCCTGATGCATATATTGTTTTAGGAGGATATCATCCTACTTTTACATATAATGAAGTTTTAAAGAATGATTTTGTGGATATCGTAGTTTGTGGTGAAGGCGAATACACAATGCTTGAACTTGCAGAAACTATTGAAAGCGGCGGTGATTTAAGAAAAGTTAAGGGAATAGCTACTAAAGATTTTAAGACACCACCTCGGCCAATTATTGAAGATCTGGATGAACTCCCATTTCCTGCGAGGCATCTTCTTCCTATGGATAAATATAAAATTTTAAATTCAAAATTACCTGTTGGTACACTTATTTCGGGAAGAGGTTGCCCATTTCAATGTTCATTTTGTTCATCAGCAGCTATGCATGGTCGTAAGTTGAGATTACGGTCTGCTGAAAATATTGTTGATGAAATGGAACACCTGATCAATGACCATGATGCTGATATGATAGCGTTTATGGATGATACATTCACTGTAAACAAGAGGCGTGTTGAAGAAATATGCACAAGCATAAAAGAAAGAGGTTTAGATGTATATTGGGGATGTACAGCTAGAGTAGATACTCTGTCAAGGGATATTTTAGAAAAGATGAAGGATGCAGGATGCATAACTCTTTTTGTAGGTGTTGAGTCTGCAGATCAGCAGCAGTTAGATAATTTAAACAAACAAACAACAATCGAAAAAATTAAAAAGACATTTGAACTTACAAGAGAACTTGATGTTAGAACCATCGCATCTGCTGCACTTGGAATGCCTGGAGACACCCGTCAGAGTATCAGGAGAACTATAGATTTTGTTAAAAATCTAAATCCTTCTTATGCCGTTTTTTCATTAGCTACACCTTATCCTGGCACTCGGTTTTACATGAAAGCAAAAGAAGAGAACTTAATTAAGATAAATGATTGGTCTAAATATTCTCTAATGACTCCAGTCCTTGAAACTGTGGACTGTTCTCTTGAAGAGCTTAGAAAGATGCAAAAAAAAGCTTTCAGGGAATTTTATCTTCGTCCAGGTTATATTATACGCCAAACACGGATGGATGGGGGTATAATTATAAAAACAATCTTTGCCATGCTTAAAGATGTCAGCAAGCCTAAATAGACTGTAATTTTTATAGTAACTATTTTATTTTTAATTTAAACTTATTAATAAGTTACTACTAATATTGCAAAAATTATTAAAAAGGAAGTGAATGATTTATTATTTAAAAACATAATTTTACATCTAAATTAACTTTATTTTTTAAATAAGCTTATTTTATGTGAAAAATAAAAAATAAATCAATATCCTCCAGAAGATGTAACTTTATTATTAAATGATAATTTTATAATTTAAAAAAGATATATTAATATCTGAGGTTGAAATAATGGCAACTGTTGATGTGTATCTTAAAAATAATCAGAATAAGAATCATTATGTGGATGTTACAGATATCATATACAAGGAAACTTATGTTTTAATAGAGTTTAATCAGGGCCATGTAATGATACCATATTCAAGCATGGAATATGTCACTGTTCAAGATGTTTGGCCAGAATCTGAAGATGAAGAATAATTCTAATTAGTTAAAGATTACTGCTTACCGATTTAGCATTAAATTCTATAAATCAACTTTTTTAAAATAGCTACTACTTATTTTATAAAATAATCATGTGGTTTTATGAATCAAATACAGAAACAAATATTGGAAATATTAAATGAATTCAACGATGAAAATCCAGGATATTATCTTGCCCGTAATTATTTACCTGATAAATTAAAAATCGATGATAAAACATTGGAAAAAAATATATTGGATTTATACAAGGAAAAATATGTGGATATATCTCGAGGTCTTGGGGTAAATTTTAATTCAGTTAAAATAACTGGTAAAGGAATAAATCTAATAGAAAATTTAGAAGTACCTAATTTTACAGTTACAAAGAATCAAAATAATGATGATATTATAACTTCAGGTGATCTCAGGATAAAAACTACTTTTAATGAGATATATAATGCGATAGAATCCTTAAATCCAGAAAATAAAGATAAAATCATAGAAAAAATTAATATAGTTAGAGAAGAATTAAGAAAAGATGAAATCAGTATATCTAAAATTAAAGATTCTACAAAATGGCTTAAAAGAAATGCCAGCTGGACAATTCTCCCACTTGCTCAAATTATTATAACAGCTTATGGTTTAAACTGGTCTAAATGAAATATTTAACTGTTATTTACCTTTTTATTAAATGAAACTTTTCTTTAATTTTTAGATAGAAAACAGTCATATAAAAATAAGTAAAAAAGAGAATTATCCAATAAGATAAGCCTCTTCCACGGCTGCTACTCCATCTCCTAGACAAACATCAAGTCCAAGACCTTTCAAGGTCATTTCAAGAGCAGACATTGTGACAACAAGATCTCTGTAGTTAACATTACCCATATGGCCTATTCTGAAAACATTGCCTTTTAAGTGGTCCTGACCACCAGCAAGCACAATTCCATATTTGTCTCTCATTGTGCCCCTCATGTCTTTATCAGTTATACCTTCAGGCATTTTAACGGCAGTTACAGTTGTAGATGAGAATTCTTCATCTGCGAATAATTCAAGACCAAGGGCTTTAACAGCGTTTCTTGTGGCGCTTGCAGCCAATTTGTGTCTTTCTATTCTAGCTTCAAGACCTTCTTCCATTACCATGTTTAATGCTTCACGCATTGCGTACATTAAGGATACAGAAGGTGTGTATGGAGTTTCTGATGGCGTATGTTCTGCATATTTTTTGTATTTCCTTACATCAAGGTAGTAAGAAGTTGATTCTGTTTTGTTAATCACATCCCATGCATCATCGCTTACTGTGATTGCAGCTATTCCTGGTGGTGCTGCAAGACATTTCTGTGAACCTGTTACACAAATATCAATGTTATAATCGTCTACAGCTACGTCGTCCCCTCCAAGGGATGAGACAGTATCTACAACGTATAAAGCGTTATAATCTTTAACAATTTTACCTACTTCTTCTATCGGGCTTGCAACCCCTGTTGAAGTTTCATTGTGAACTAATGTCACAGCTTTTATTTCGTCATCTTCTTCTAAAATATTTTTGACATCTTCGGGATTTACTGCTTTTCCCCATTCTACATCAAGTTTAATGGAATTGCCACCATTAGCTTCAGCTATCTGTGCAAATCTTTCTCCGAATTTTCCACCAACAATATTTAGAATTTTATCTCCTTTATTAAGGATATTTCCAACTGCTGATTCCATTGCAGCTGTTCCAGAACCGGTTATTGTGTAAGATGGATTTTCAGTCTGGAATACTTCTGACATCATTTCATTGACTTCAGTTAAAATATCAGCGAATTGAGCACTTCTGTGGTTCATCACTGCATCTGACATAGCTTTTAGTACTCGCGGAGCTACTTTGGTAGGTCCGGGTATCATTAGCAATGTTTCCTCCATTTTTAAACCTCCAAAAAATTTTCTATTTTTTGGGTTCCAAAAATTCTACATGAATTTTTAAGAACCTCCAATTTTAAAAGTTATCTTAAACTTGATT
The DNA here is from genome assembly GCA_023436175.1 of Methanobacteriota archaeon. Taxonomy (GTDB): domain Archaea; phylum Methanobacteriota; class Methanobacteria; order Methanobacteriales; family Methanobacteriaceae; genus Methanobacterium_D. The sequence continues at coordinate 3,697 of JAEZKE010000013.1, read as the reverse complement.
CTCTTTTGAGATACACATTAAGTTTATCAATTAAACAGTTAATATACCTTTACTTCATTCTGAATTCGTAAATAGTCAAGCTATTTTATCACCCTAAAGTTTCATGATTTCACGTTTAATTAATCATATCACTTAAATTTAATTTATTATTCAAATAATTTATTTATTAAAAAATAATATACCTTCTTTTATGAATCTTGATACTTGGTTTTCATGGTATGATGTTATATTAAAAGAATTTGGTTTTGAGCGCGAAGACGATGAAAGATCTGCAGAACTATTAAACAGCATTTTAAATGAGGAAAATAGCTCAAGCATTGCTGAAACCAATATAAAAGATAGGGTAATTATTTTTGGAGCTGGACCATCCCTTAAAGGAAATATCGAAGAACTGGATGAATTGGATATATCCGAAGAATTGAATTTAAGTAAGTTCACATTAATAGCTGCAGATGGGGCAACAACTGCACTTTTAGAAAAAGATATAGTTCCAGATATTATAGTTACAGACTTAGACGGTAATATGGATGATATAATCGAAGCTAATGATCGAGGCGCGATCCTAGCTGTTCATGCCCATGGAAATAATATTGATAAAATAAAAAAATATGTTCCAAAGCTTAAACGGATTTTAGGAACTACTCAAAGTGTACCTTTAGAAAATGTCTATAATTTCGGTGGCTTTACAGATGGTGATAGGTGTATATTTCTGGCAATTGAACTTGGAGCAAGATTTATACTTTTAGCAGGAATGGACTTTGGAGAAATTGTAACTAAATACTCAAGACCAGATTTACCAGAATCTGAGGGTAAAGCTGATGAAATAAAGCAGATGAAGCTGAATTATGCAAAAAAACTTACACAGTGGGCTGCAGAAAATGAAAATGTGAAAATAGTAAATATGTCTGGTGGAGAAAGCGTACCTGGTGTTGATGATATTAAATTTGATATTTAGAAAAATAGAACGTATTTCATTTTAAAAAAGATAGTGGAATTAAATTAGTTCACTTTAACTCGCTGCGTTTTTTATCTATTACGCTCCTTAGATCTTTTATGGCGTTTTCTAAATTGTCTATTTCTTTTTCGTATTCTTTGCCTTCTTTTTTGTTTGCAAGCTGCATTATAAGCTCTGCTGTTTTAAACTGAGTTTCTCCTAATTTATTCATGATTTTTCCCATTTCTCTGTACTTTTGTTCGTGTTCTTTCCAGTCTGCTCCAGCACTTTCTTTCCAGTAATCTTTCCAGTAATTTTCCCAGCTACCTTTATGGTATTTTTCCCAATCTGGCATTATAAAACTCTCCTAATACTTAAATAATTCTTTTTAAATGTTTCTGGAAATAGGGCTATTTTAAAATATGAATTTTAGTGACTTATTTCCAAAACAATAATATTATTATGATAAATATTATTAATATATTTTCATACCCTGAAATAAATAAGTTAAAGACTTATAGAAACAGAGAAAGTTTAAATGATGTAATAAAAAATGATTTCATAAATTTTTTAGTTAATATATATCAATTATAAATCATTTATTTTAAGAGGAGAAGCGAAAATGGAAGTTATTAAATCATTTTTATACTTTATACTTGCAGGCTTCTGTGAAATAGGTGGGGGCTATCTTATATGGCTCTGGCTACGTGATGGGGGAAGCTTCTGGATTGCAATTTTAGGTGGAGCAATTTTAGTATTATATGGAATAGTTGCAACCCTCCAACCAGCAAATTTTGGAAGAGTTTACGCTGCTTATGGTGGAGTTTTCATAGTAATGGCTATAATTTGGGGATGGCAGGTTGATAAGGTAATTCCTGATCGTTTTGATATTATAGGGGGCATTATAGCGCTTATGGGGATGATGGTAATAATGTACTGGCCGAGACATTAAATCTTAAATTAATTATATTGCAATTTAAAAAGATATTGGTGTTATAAACCAGTTAATTGTTTTAAGTTACCTAAAATAGTTAGTTTTAGAATCAAATTTAATTATTAATTTATTTTATAGTTATTAACGTTATAATATATTTATATGCAATATAAGAAATTAATATGCTTTTATTTAGCATAGAATATACAATTACAATCTATCAATGCTTGCTATATATTTTTAGAAATTAAAAAATAAAACAAACGATAATATTATCATTATTTAATGAGAACTAATATAATTCTTTCTATTTAAGTAGAATAGTAAATAATAATATTATCCTCTAAAAAATAATTGTATGGCATAAAGGAGGGGATAATTTGAACAAATCGGCTGTTAAATTTCCATTTTTAAATATATCAATCTTTGTTTTAGCTTTATCAACTTTAGGGCATACATTTAGTTTATGTAATGAAAATAGTTTCTATTCTACAACTTCCGTTGTAAATTCCAGTTAAGTGGAAATAATAGTGAAAAAATATGAACGGTGGTTAAATGCCTTACCTTGTTTGTGAAAAGTGCAAAGGTTACTATGTGCTTCAGTTGGGAGAGTCTCCAAAGGATTTTGACAGATGTAAATGTGGGGGATCTTTAAGATACGTTAAAAAACTTAATAAACGCTTTAATATGAAAAAAACACCTGATAAATTAAATATTTGCCCTAAATGTGGAAAACAGAATATTAAAACTTCGAAAATATGTGTATTTTGCGGTAAAATATTAAATTCATCGAGTGGACCAAACATTTGTCTTAACTGCGGAAAAGAAAATGTAAAAACTTCTCAAGTATGCGTATTTTGCAGTAAGCCATTAAACTCTAATAAAAGAATAAACTGGAATCCAGTTGGCTGTGGTGCTTTAATTTTAATTTTAGTTATTTTCATGGTCCTGATTTTATCTTAATTTTTCCAGCAGGCCTATTTAAAAAAGGTATTTTGTTTAATTTTAATAACTACATAAAACAAGAATATAAAAAATTTTTTTATTAAATCAATAAATAATTAAATAGGGGACCCACAAGTAGTATATATTATATAGATTTATAAGAAAATAGATAAAAATAAAGCTTAAAATTAATATTTATATAGACATAATGTATTAAAAAATCACTCAAACAATGAGTTTTTAGGTAAAGACCATGGACATTGATGACCTTCTCCTCTATGATGAAACTCTGTTTAAAAACATCGATGCATTCAATCCGGACTATATTCCCGACAATTTTATGTATCGAAAATCACAAATGGAAGCTCTTGCAATTAGTATAAGGCCTGCATTACGTAGTGGAAGGCCTGTTAATGGAGTTGTACTTGGCTCATGTGCAACTGGTAAAACAACAGCAATTAAAAAAATCTTTGAAATGGTGGAAAGAACATCAGATAAAGTGGTTTGTGTTTATATAAACTGTCAGATACATACAACTCGATTCGGCATATTTTCACAGATTTATCAAAAAATCTTTGGACATACTCCTCCAGAAACAGGAGTTCCATTTTCCAGAATTTATCAAAATATAATGCAGCACCTTTCAAATGAAGGCAAAGCTCTTATTGTCGCATTAGATGATATTAATTACTTATTTTACAGTAAAAATGCAAATAAAATATTTTATGATATTTTAAGGGCTCATGAATCATTTGAAGGGGTAAGAACAGGCGTATTTGCCATTCTATCTGATATTGAATTCAGGTTCATGCTTGATAAAAATGTTAATTCTATATTCATTCCTCAGGAGATAATATTTAATCCTTATTCAAAGGATGAAATAA
>JAEZKE010000163.1 GCA_023436175.1 Methanobacteriota archaeon | reverse complement strand
GCCATTATCATTGGAATGTTTTTCTTTGGTTTATCTTCACCAAAGCTTTCTTTTCCTGCTGGTGATGTGGTTGTTGATGCACCGAATGGTGTTGCACCACTTCTCTGGACTCCTGTGTTCATGTAAGCTTCGTTATCGTAACATATGTAAATTATATTATGTCCTCTTTCCATAGCTCCTGAAAGAGATTGAAGCCCTATATCTGCTGTTCCACCGTCCCCAGCAAATACTACGACATTAACATCATCTTTCCCCTGTGCTTTAAGAGCCCTTTCAACCCCTGAAGCTACAGCTGCGGCGTTTTCAAATGCTACATGAATCCATGGAACTTTCCATGATGTTTCAGGGTATGGAGTTGTAATAACCTCTAAACAACCTGTTGCAGATACTGCTACAGTATTTTCACCGAGCATTTTAAGTGCAAGTCTTGCGCCTATGGTAGCACCGCATCCAGCGCAACCTCTGTGCCCAGCAGCAAGAAATTCTTTTTCAGGTACTTCCATTTTATGCTTCCTCCTCTTTTAAGCCGATCCAATTAATTGTATCGCTTTCAGTAGAATTTTTGGTAATTTTAATTATATTTCTTATATCCTCGTTGGACACATCACGTCCTCCAAGACCTAATATAAAACCTCGGGCGTCTACATCCATTTTGGCTTTGATCTCGTTGAAAAGGACTCCTCCAATACCCAGTGATATATTTTTATCCAGAACAGCTACTTTGTCAGCGTTCTTAATTGCGTTGTATATGTCCTCTTTAGGGAAAGGTCTAAAGGCTATTACTCTGAGAAGGCCGACTTTATGTCCTTCTTTTCTCATGTTATCTACAACTGCTTTTATTGTACCGCAAAGTGATCCCATGGCTACGATGATTACTTCAGCATCGTCACACATGTAATTTTCAACTAAATCGTGCTTACGGCCGAATTTTTCTGCAAATTCTTTATTTACAGTTCTTATTACGTCCTTAGCTCCTTCCATAGCTACTTCCATGTCGTGCCTTGCTTCCATGTAATAATTTGGATCTGTAAATGTTCCAAGTGACATCGGGTCTTTTGGATCAAGATAGGAATGTGTTGGTTTGTATGGTGGTAAAAATTCATCTACTTCTTCCTGTGTTGGTATATCTACAGGTTCAACTGTGTGGGTGAGATAATATCCATCTACACAGACCATACTTGGAAGTAAGACTTTTTCATTTTCAGAAATTTTGTAAGCCTGTAATACAAAGTCAAGAGCTTCCTGAGCGTCTTCAGCAAAGAACTGCATCCATCCAGTGTCTCTTTGTGAGATTGAATCTTGCTGGTCGTTCCATATGCTTAATGGTGCTGATAGTGCTCTGTTTGCATTTCCCATCACTATCGGGTTTCTTAAACCTGCTGCTGCAAATAAAATCTCGTGCATTAATGCTAAACCCTGGGATGATGTTGCAGTAAATACTCGAACACCTGTACCAGATGCACCTACTGCTGCACTTATTGCACTGTGCTCTGATTCAACTCTTATGTATTCTGCGTCTAAATCTCCATCTGCAACAAAGGTTGCTAAATATTCTGAGATGGTTGTTTGTGGAGTTATGGGATAAACAGGTACAACTTTTGGTTTTGCAAGTTTAACTGCTTCTGCAATTGCCCTGTTTGCTGTAATAACTTTCATTTTATCCTCTCTCCATTTTAATGGCTTTTACAGGACATTCGTGGGCACAAATCCCGCATCCTTTACAGTAATCATAATCTATGTCAGTTTCTTTAGTTATGCACCCTTCTGGGCAAAATAAAAAACAATTTTCACAATTAATACATTTATCTTTATCTAAAACTGGTTTAAATGTTCTCCAGCTTCCTGTTTTGTTTTTAACACTGCTTCCAGGTTCTTTAACAGTTGCTCCTATGGCTGTCATGAAATCACCTATTCTTTAATTTTTTCATAGGCTATTTTAGCTGCATTAGCGTTCTTTTCACCTATTTTTCCGGGGAAAGTTTCTTTAGTTACTTTAATAAGGGAATCTAGTGAAACTATATTGGTTACTCCGGCGAATGCTCCTAACATAACTGTATTAACAATTGGAACTCCTAAAATATCTAATGCAATTCCTGTGGCATCAATATTATAAGAGTCTACATTTTCTCCAAGATTAACGTCATCTGTGGTATTTATTACTACTTTTCCACCATCTTTGAGCCCTGATAATACATCTACAGCTTCTAAGAGAGTTTCATCCAATACAATAACATGATCAGGATTATAAACTTGATATCTTCTTCTTATTGGTTTATCATTTATTCTTGTAAACGCCATGACAGGTGCACCCTTTCGTTCAGCACCGAAGAATGGGAATGCTTGACAATACTTTCCATCCTCAAAGGCTGCTTTTGCTAAAATCTCAGCAGCTGTTACTGCACCCTGTCCGCCACGTCCATGAAATCGAATTTCGATCATACTGTACCTCCATTCCTCATGTATAATCATTATAAATTATGATATATATATATTTTTAATCATGACAAATTTTATTTTTGTAATAGTGGTGATTATATCTAGAGGCTAAAAAAATCCAATTTTTAATATATTTTCTTAATATAAATAGAGAACTGTTAAATGAAAATAAACACTTATGGAATCCTAATAAAAGATATCTAATTACTATTTTCATTCCTTCATATGCAATTTTTTTATAAATTATAGCAATTGTTAACTTTCTTAAAATTCATTTTACTGTTTAAATGAATTAAAGATCACATAGTTCAGTAACAATATATAAAATTATGATTATTTGGGATGTATATATAACAATGATTCAAATAATTCCCTTTTTTTATAAAAAAGCTCTTTAATAATATTGTATAGTTTAAAATATCTTTAACTATCGTTAATACAGTTTTAGTATTATTTTTAGATAGTTTTATATAAGCTAGCCTTAATATATTGATAGAAACCACTTACATTATATGGGAGTTGAATAATGAATTCAAAGACAAATAAAGGGCAGATAAATGCCCTAATTAATGAAGCTGTGAAAAATTATGATACTACTGATAAAAAGCATGTGTATAGAGAAATTGGGGCATCTTTAATTTCAATGGGACTTGAGGCAGATAGTGATACAAAAAGTAAATGTTTATTAAAGCCGCAAAAATCTTTTGATTTTAAAAAAGAACATCTTAACTCCAGAAAATTATTTGTAGATACTATTTCTCATGAAATTCCATCTGAAAATGCAGAAAAAATAGGAAAAGATTTCTGGGGAATTTTTAAAGAAAAAGCTAAATCATATATATGCGAAGATGAAGCCATAATTAAACTTATAAAAGATGGAAAAGTTAGTGCAGCATTGGAAAGTGTAATTACATCTGTACTGATCCCAATGGGGATATCTGGACTATGGATTCCAGCAATAGCAACTATTGCCATTGGTATACTTATCCTTCTTTTAAAAGCAGGAATAGAAAGTCTGTGTAATCTAAATAATATCTAAAATTTAATTATTTTTTTAATTATTTCCTCAAAATCAGCATTTTTTGGAAGTTTAATTTAAGATTTTTTTAAAGTAGTTAAATCTAATAATTATAACTTACTTATTGAATTTAATTAACACTTAAATTGTGATTAGTCCATACTTCTCAATTAGTTTGTAAGTGATTAACATGAAAATATTAATAGTAACAGGTAAACTTGCAGGTAATTTGGTTAAAGATATTTCAAACAGATCTAAGCAAGAAGTGTATACTCATGTGGCAGATACGCCAATTGCAGCATTTTTAACCCCCCGAAAAATATTAAAGGAACTGAATAGTCTGGAAGATATTGATATTCAATCTTATGATGTGGTTATAACTCCGGGACTTATACGCAAAGATGTAAGTATCATAGGGGAAGAAACTGGAATTCCAACCTACAAAGGTCCTAAAGACGCTGCAGATTTAAGTATAATCCTTGAAATGATAGACGAACTGGAACTTTCACCTCAGATACCTGCAGATAAATTAATTGAAGAAGAGCTAAAGAAACGTGCATTAAAGTTCATAGAAGACTTTGAAAAGGATGAAAAAACCACTAAAAAGCTTCTTAAAAAGCCAGAAAATATCCTTGTTGGTAATCTACCTGTAGGTGAAGACTTCCCAATGAGGGTACTGGCCGAAATTGCAAATGCGCCTTTACTTGGTAAAGATGAACTCTTGGGGAGAGCAAAATATTTTGTAGAAAACGGCGCCCAGATGATAGATATAGGAATGATCGCAGGTGAAAACAAGTCGGATAAAATTCCAGAAATGGTAAAAACATTGAAAGAAAACCTAAAGGGCATACCTATAAGTATTGACACTTTAAATCCTGTAGAAATTAAAGCAGGGATTGAATCTGGAGTTGATATGGTTTTAAGCCTTGATCACGGAAATTGTGATGAAATACTGCCTTTAATGGAAGAAAAACAGATCCCTGCTGTTATACTGCCAACAGATTTTGGAAAGAACTGGGTACCAGATACAGTTGAAGAGCGCGTCAGCTCATTAGAAAGCCTCGTGCAAAAATGCAGCAAAATAGATGTAATTGCTGATCTAATTCTAGATCCTATTAATAGTAAAAGCATAGTTGAATCCATAATTGCGTGTCATGATTTTAAAGCGCGGAATAATGTACCATTATTTTTTGGGGTTGGAAATGTCACAGAACTTCTTGATACAGATTCTGTTGGAGTAAATGCTCTTCTTTCGGGAATTGGTATGGAACTTGGAGCAAGCATTTTATTTACTCCTGAAGAGAGTGGTAAAACTCTTGGAAGTGTTCATGAACTTTCAGTTTCATCAAAAATGATGTTTCTTTCAAAACATAGAGGTTCTACAGCAAAAGACCTTGGTATAAACCTTATAATTTTAAAAGATAAACGCAGGGGAGAAACAATAACTGAAGAAATAGATGCACCTGTACTGGAAGGTGAGGAAAACTATAAATTCTCTCAGGACCCTAAAGGAAGCTTTAAAATTATGACCGAAAATGGTTTTATAAAAGCTGTACATTATATTCATTTAAAGCCAGATATGATAATTAAAGGTAAGACAGCAAAAAGCGTATATGATGAAATAATTAAACGAGGACTTGTTTCAAGAATTGAACATGCCACATACCTTGGCGCAGAGCTTCAAAAGGCAGAGATAGCAGCTAAACTTAATAAAAGCTATGTTCAGGATTTTCCATTATTTAAAAATTTAGACTATTAAATACACATTAATTTATTCAATTTATTTTTAGGTTATACTTATGAAAACATGCACAAAATGCGGTGCTACGCCGGTTATAATAAAAAGAAAAGCTTCAGGGCAAATGCTCTGTAAAGAATGTTTCATTGAATCAATTACAGATAAGGTTTTAAAGGGTATTCGCAGAAATAAACTTATTGAAAAAGGAGATAAAGTTGCAGTGGCATTATCTGGTGGAAAGGACAGTGTAATGGTTCTCGATATCCTTAGTTCACTTTATGAACGTAACATAATTGATTTGGTTGCAATAACTATAGATGAAGGAATAGAAGGATACAGAAAACATGGAGTTGAACTTGCAATAAAGAATACAGAAAGGTTGGGCATAAAACATAGAATTGCATCAATTAAGGATCATTTTGGTAAAACACTTGATGAAATTATGCATGATGAGTCAAGGCAACATGGAGCGTGTACTTACTGCGGAGTTTTTAGAAGATGGATAATAAATAGGGTTGCAAGGGAAGAAGGAGCCACTAAAATTGCAACAGGCCATAATTTAGATGATGAGACCGAAGCAATACTGATGAATTATCTTGAAGGAAATATAGATAATCTTACTCGAATTGGGGCTAAATCAGAGCCTAAAAACGATAAATTTACCGTTAAAATAAAACCGCTTCGAGAAATTCCAGAAAAAGAAGTGGCGTTATATGTAATTGCCCGCGAACTGGATGTTCATTTTGATGAATGCCCTTATTCAAGGGAGTCATTTCGGGGAGAAGTTGGAAGATTTGTAAAACAACTATCTGTTAATCATCCAACTATAATGTATTCCACCCTTAAAGGCTTTGATAAGATAAAACCTGCCATAAAAAAAGAATTTTCAGGTAAAAAAGTTAACATGGGAGAATGTATGCAATGCGGCGAGCCAGCATCCCATGATTTGTGCAGGGCGTGTCTTTTTGCTAAATCATTGAATGGAGAATGAAACATGGAAGTAACAGTGATCTTTGGAAAAGAGCAAGAAAACAGAAAAATTCAAGAAAATACAACCATTAAAGAAGTACTCGATGCAATGGATATTTCCTCTGAAACAGTAGTTGTTAAAAGGAACAGTGAAATTGTAATGGAAGAAGAATCCCTTGCAAATGGGGATGTAATTGAAATTATACGTGTTATATATGGGGGATAATATCCTCCAGAATTTTTAAGTTCATTTTGCTAAATTAAATGTTTATGTTTCTTTATTTTAGATTTTAGAGAAATTATAAATAATAAAAACCAGTATATAGATAACAAAGTTCAAAAATCTTTTTATTTTAACCATGGATGTGAATGTGTGGAAACAACTGATGTAATTGAAAACCACGTTTCAAATTATTTCACCATAAAAAGTGTTCATATCGAGCCAAAATCATTTTATTTTATAGTTTATGATTACAGCAGGGAGAAATTCCTCCAATTAGTAGAAGATCTTGATAAAATAGGATATTTGCCTTTTATTGATGAATTTGAAGATAATTACAAAATAAGTATCGCTAATAAACCTGAATCTGGTGAATCAAAAATACATTTAAACATTATACTGTTCCTGGCGACTGTGATATCTACATTTTTTGCATGGGTTTTTTTTAATAATGGAAGCTTTTTAGAAGGAATAGAATTTTCAATAGCTATTCTGGCGATAGTCGGAACTCATGAAACAGCTCATTTTCTCGCTGCAAGAAAACATGATGTAAAAGCGACATTACCCTATTTTATACCTGCACCAACGTGGATTGGTACTTTTGGCGCAGTTATAAATGTTAAATCTGCAATACCTGATAAAGATGCCCTATTTGACCTTGGAGTTAGCGGGCCAATTGCAGGTTTTATTGTAACAATACCAGTTCTTATTATTGGGTTCCTGCTGGCACATGTTGCTCCAATGCAGAATATAAATATTCAAATTATCCCCTCCCCTTTAATGTACGTTATAACCCAATTTGCATCTCCTGTTATTCCTGCAGGATATGGGATTGTATTTAACCCTCTTATACTTGCGGGGTGGGTAGGAATAATTATTACAATGCTTAATTTAATGCCAGTCGCATTTTTAGATGGGGGACATATCTCAAGATCGCTTTTTGGCGAAAAAATGCATAAATATTTGTCCATAGTTGGAATAATTGTAACTCTACTTCTTGGATGGATACCTATGACCATATTGATGGCTCTTATATTGTTTATGTCAAAAAGTCATCCTGGAGCGCTTGATAATGTTTCTAAACTAAGTAGAAATAGAAAATTTTTATCTGTAATGATGGTTATAATTCTTATTCTCTGTTTATCTCCTATTCCAATAACACAAATATAATATGAAATTGGGATATTAATGCAATATTTTGAAGATTATACACATAAAAATGATTAACGGGTGATACAATGAAAGTTTACTATGAATGTGCGCCCTGTTTTTTAAGACAGGCCAAAGAAGCACTTGATCTTGCAACAGATAATCAATCACTTAAAATGGAAATCATGGAAGAATTAGTAGGAGTTGTATACAGTGATTTCCATAAAGGAGCGGTTTCTAACGTTGTTGGAACCAAAATACACAGAATTATTAAGGATAAAACCGGAAATGAAGATCCATATCTTTTAGAAAAGCGAAAAGGGAATGAAATAGCGTTAAAATTCCTCCCAAAAATTAAAGAAATATTAAATAAGAACAATAGGCTTGAAATGTATATAAAAGCCGCTATTACAGGTAATCTAATAGATTTTGGAGCACTTGGAGTTAACTTTGATATTGAAAAAGGCATTGCCCAAAATATGGAAAAAGAACTCGCATTAAATCAAGTCTCAGATCTTGAAAATGAACTCAAATCTGCAAAAAATGTCCTTTATCTGGCAGATAACAGCGGTGAAATTGTTTTTGATAAGTTACTCATAGAAAAGCTTAAAGATTACGATGTTAATGTTACAGTTGCCCTTAAAGAAAAACCTATACTCAATGATGCAGGAATTGAAGACGCAGTCCAGATTGAGCTGGATAAGGTTGCAAAACTTGTATCAACAGGTACGGATTCTATAGGTATTTTATATGTTGATATATCTGAAGAATTTAAGGAAATCTTCAAAAAATCTGATCTTGTAATTAGTAAAGGCCTTGGAAATTATGAAGGTTTAACTGAAATGGAATTAGGGGATAAACCAGTATTCTGTCTGTTCAATGCTAAGTGCAGCCCGATTGCAAAGAGTGCAGGTGTTAATTTAAGGGATAATGTTGTTTTGAAATTATAAAGATTTCATGTTTAAAACTGAATTTTAAATAATTGAATTAAAACGAGAATTTATCTGTTAATTTTAAAATAAAAAAAAGTTGGGGATAACTTTATTCCCCTGAGTTTTATTTCCTTTTTGGCACTAAACCAGCAAAGACCATCAAGATAACAGCTACAAGGAAACCAATTGGCAGTCCTGTTTTCTGTAGTGGTATCGTTTTAGCATTTACAACAACATTAGTTGGTGTAACTGGTGGTTCAACACAGATGTTTGCAAATCCAACATTATCTACTAAATTTTGATCATATGTTGAAGTGCTTATAGTTGGCCTGATTATAAATTTACCTTCTTTTAGAACCCTTACCTGTATAATCATGGAAGGATCTCCAACAGGGACATCCCCAAGATTCCAGGTTATGGTTCTTGTTGCAGCATCATATGAATATGTTCCATAATCTACAGCTGCATTTAAGAATTCCATTCCATCAGGTACTACAAATCTTAACACTGTATTTTTAGCTGTATCAGGTCCTCTGTTTCCTACTTTAAATGTAATTTGGGCCGTATCAGTTAGTCCCAGACATTTTGTAGGAGCTGTTACATTAACATATAGGTCTGATTGTATAACATGCATTATAGCGCTGTCTGAATCATTTGTTGTATCTGGATCAAACTCATTTTCATGAGTTTTTGTAGCTGTGTTAATTACATTTCCAGTAGAGTTAACTGTGAAGACAATATGGAGTGTTTTGGATGCTCCGTTTGCCAGGTTACCTATATTCCATACTCCTGTTAGTGGATTGTAAGCTCCTCCAGAGTTATCTGAAACATAAATAAGTCCTGCAGGTAATGGATCAGTTACAACAACTCCTGTAGCGTCATTTGGTCCATTATTTGTCACAGTAATGGTGTATGCAGCGTTTTGACCAAAATCTTGTGAGTTTGGAGTAACAACTTTTTTAACACCAATATCTGCTACTGGTTGTCCATTAACAGTAACACTTGCGTTGTTATCTTCTAAATGTGGATCAGGCAAGGTACTGTTTGCAACTACAGTATTGGTTATATCTCCAGTTGCATTTACTACAAATTGTAGTACTAATGTGGCTAATGATCCAACATTTAAGTTACCTACAGTCCATATACCTGTTACTGAGTTGTATGACCCTTTAGATGGGGTTGCATTTACTAGTGTCGCTCCTGAAACAGGAGACAATGTATCGTTAACCACAACACCAATTGCATTACTTGGTCCTGCATTGAACAAGTTAATGGTGTAGGTAAGGGTATCGCCAACGTGTGGTAATAGTTTATCTACTGTTTTTGAAATAGCAAGATCTGCATTAGGAGTACCATTTTCTATAGCTATGGCTTGATTATTAACTGTAACAGGATCATTTTCATTTCCTGAAACAACAGCAATGTTAGTTATTGCACCATCTTGGGTAACTTTAGCTGTTATCTGGAGTGTTTTGGATGCTCCGTTTGCCAGGTTACCTATATTCCATACTCCTGTTAGTGGATTGTAAGCTCCTCCAGAGTTATCTGAAACATAAATAAGTCCTGCAGGTAATGGATCAATTACAATAACTCCTGTTGCATTATCGGGACCATTGTTTGTAGCTGTTAGAGTTATAGTAACATTAGTTCCTACCAATACTGATGGAGGATTGATAGTTTTTGCTAATGCAAGATCTGCAGATGGATTTACATGTATGGTCACAGCAGCTGTATTATCTGCAGTGTGTGGATCAAATTCAGTAGCATTTACTGTGGCTATATTGGTTATGAAACCGGTTTGCACAGCTTTAACTATTATTTCCATAGTTGCAGATGCCCCGTTAGCAAGAGTACCAATAGTCCATATACCAGTTCCAGGGTTATATTGCCCTTGGGATATGGATGCAAGAGACACGAAATTTAAACCCGCTGGCAGTAAATCGCTGACTTTAATATTGTGTGCATCGTTTGGTCCGTCGTTTTTAACAATGAAATTAAATAGTACATTATTTCCATTGTTATACTCAGTTTTATCAGACTCTTTTATTATGTTAAGGTCTGCAGTTGATTGCCCATTTATAACTGCCACACCCTGGTTGTTTTCGGGATGGTGGTCATGTTCATTTCCTGAAGCTACAGCTATGTTAGTTATCTGGCCTGTTTGATTGACAGTTACTGTAATATTTAATGTAACTGCTTGATTTACAGCTAGATTACCAATGGTCCATATACCTGTATTTGGGTCGTATGATCCTTGACTTGCGTGTGAGGATACATAAGTTACTCCTGAAGGTATTAGATCATTTACTATGACTCCAGTACCATTTTGAGGTCCAAGATTTGCCACATTAACTGTAAATGTGACGTTTTGACCCACATTAGGTGTCGAGTTATTAACAGTTTTTGTGACCGCAAGATCTATATGTGGATGCACATTCACAGTCACATTAGCCGTGTTATCAGCAGGATCTGGATCAGTTTCATTTGCTGTAACAGTAACTATGTTGGTAAAATTACCTAACTGAAGTCCTTCGGTACTTATAGTTAATGTTGCTACAGCGCCTGATATAAGAGTCCCAATATTCCATGTGAAGGTACTAGGATTAAATGTACCCTGAGATGGAGCTGCTGATAACAGTGCTAGATTACCAAGAGGCCAAATATCAGTAACAGTCACATTATGTGCAGTATTTGGGCCATTATTGAACACAGTCACCGTAAATGTGAATATATCCTCAAGGTGAGGTGTTGGGTTATCTACAGTTTTTGTAATACCTAGATCTGCTAATGGTTGCTGACCGTTAAGAGTTACTATAGCCTGGTTATTGCTTATGTCTGGATCTATTTCGTTACCAGTTACATTAGCAATATTGGTTATTTGACCAACTGAAGTTACAAGTGCTGTAATATTTAATGTAACTGTTTGATTTACAGCTAAGTTACCTATGGTCCATACTCCTGTTCCTGAGTTGTATGATCCTTGAGTTGCACTTGAAGATTGATAATTTAATCCTGCAGGCAGTGGATCATTTACCACAACTCCAGTAGCATTATTTGGTCCATTATTGGTTACTGTAAGCGTGAAATGGACAGTACTACCTTGAAGTGGTGTAGAGTTATCTACTGTTTTAGTAATTGCCAAATCAGCTTTAGGTTCTACATGAAGATTGATAGTGGTACTGTTCACGTCTGTGTTGTAGTGATAACTAGCCCCACTTTGATCTAATATCAGGGCAGATATTGGTGTATTTCCAGCACCTATTGCTCGGAATATCCATACAGAAACGAAATCAGTTACACCAGGGTTTTGTATCAAAATATTATTAGTAGTGTTTGAACCATATGTAATATTGACACTTAATGGTTGAACTTTGGTTGGATCATAGTTAATCAAAGACAGATCCACATAATTGTATGTGGAACTGGATGTGTCACTAACTACAGTAACGGCAAATGTGTCTCCAAGAGTCGGATTATTATTAGAAATCGTGATTGAGGTCACGTGATTCCTATTCTGGGAAACTAACTTTCGCACGAACAGATCACCGTTTATGGTATTTAAATTTGCGGTATTATTACCTAAAACGGTGATAGTGTAGTTACGATCTTTTAAGTAAGCAGAACTAGTCCTGTTTACATTTACAAGCCAGAATAAATCTGCACTTGTTCCGGGTGCAATATCACCTAAATATTTTGTAGCATTTTCCTGGGGATCTAGATAAATATATTGTTTATTAACATTACTGGTAAAATTAAAGGTTCCAGTAACGTTATGTGCTGTAGTATTACCTGTGTTATTCACATGGATCTGAACTATGAAATGATCAGGACCAGCATTTACATTATTACTGTCCAGCCCTATATTATCTGTAGATCCTTTAGTCAGGTTTAAAGTGGTGTTGTTACCTGCTGCGGAAACCGCACCACAAAGTATAAACGCAAAGACTAATGTAGTTAATAGAATTATCGCTTGTCGTCTAATTTTTTCACCTCCTTTAGCCATTATTTTTATTTTTTGTCAATCTGGAACGTTGAGTTTAGATAGCGTCCGCTAAGGCGCTTAAAATCTGATATTAATTAAGTCGATATCAGTTAGTCTTATAACCCAGTTCCTAATCGATATATCTGCATGGAGTATCAAAAATGAGTTAAATTTAGATAGCCTTCGCTAACCTTTCCATAATTACTGTACAAAAATTAGGACGATTTGCGAGTATCTATTAGTTTTTAAATCTAACTTTATGCCTTATTGACATCTCCACGCATGATTGTATATATGTATAGTCATAGTATATTAATCTTGCTGCCAAATTTAAATTTGAATGTTATTTCAATCTCTTTTATAATATAATTAATGAATAAACGTAATAATTAGATAATAGATTATACTAAAAAGTGTGGGCCAATAATACTTTAACTGAAAATTATATTTTCGCTATAAAAATCTAAAAAACTCTTGATTTTAAATAAAATGATTATTATCCAAAATAGTCAATATAGTATAAATGCGCAATTTAAATAATCAGTTTGAAATATGAAAATTCACAAAAGTTTGGATATACCCATATAAACTAGATGTGGTTTGTATATGCTCTCATAAATAAGGGAATACAAAAAAAGGACTATATCATTAAATAAAACTTAAATTTAAATATAAATGCAATTAAAAATTCATATATCGTTATATCCAAGTTTGAATATAGTGTCATGTAAACACTGTATCATATTAAGACTAAAACTAATTTTGGAAATATGCAAAGTGATTTGATGAAAATAGGATTTTTAGGGTTTGGTGAAGTTGCATCAACACTGGCAGCAGGACTTTTAAGTAATGGTGCTGATGTCTTTACATGTGTTGAAGGTAGAAGTCTAAAAACAAAGGAATTGGCCAGAAAAACAGAGCTAAATCTATGTAAATCAAATCGTGAACTTGCTGAATCTTCAGATATTTTAATTTCTGCAGTTACTCCATTTCAGGCAGTTAAAATAGCTCAAAAGGTTGGAAAATACTCTAAAGGTATTTATGTTGATATAAATAATATCTCACCTTCCCGAGCTAAAGAAGCGCTTTCATGCATCGAAAATACAAGAACAGCAGATGCTTCTATAATAGGTAGCGTACGAAAAAAAGGTTTAAATGTTCATATACTTGTATCCGGACCATGTGCAAAGCAATTTGCAGAATTAAATCAGTATGGAATGAATATAGATGTTATTGGAGATGAAATAGGACAGGCTTCTGCTATTAAACTTCTCAGGAGTTCATTTACTAAAGGAATTTCTGCACTACTTTTTGAAACACTTTATTCAGCATATAAAATGAGAATTGATGGAGACGTATTAAAATACATTGCAGAAACTGAAGGTGAAGGCTTTAAAGATTCTGCAGTATCTCGTATAATAAGCAGCGCAGTACACGCGAGGCGAAGGGCTGAAGAAATGGAAGAAGTGGTGGAATTAATTTCAAAAAGCAGTGATGCTAAAATGAGTAAAGCAACAGAAAAATTTTTTCGTATGCTTTATGAGAAAATTGATAACATTGATAAGAGACCTGAAGATTATAAAGAAATTTTTAAGCTTATAGATAAAAAATAGAAAAAATTAAATTTTTTCAGATGATCGAGGCATGGTAAAGTAAAAAGTTGATCCAACTTCAGGTTCTGATTCAACCCATATTCGTCCACCGTGGCGTTCAACAATCCTTTTAGCCACTGATAATCCAATACCTGTACCATCATATTCTTCTTTTGTATGTAATCTTTGAAATATCGTGAAAATACGGTCAAAATACTGTTCTTCAATTCCAATTCCGTTATCAGATACGCTAAATACATGTTCATTTTCATTTCCCTTGCATGAAATGTGAATTTTAGGTGAAACTGTAAACTGTCGGAACTTAATGGCATTTTCAACTAAATTTTGGAATAACCCTAGAAGCTGAGCTGAATCTGCATTTACTTTTGGGAGTTTATCATAGGTTATTTCGACATCTTCTTCTTCAATTGAATCTTTTAAATTAGAAATGACATATCCAATGATTTCTTCAGTGTTCGTTGGTTTGAATACTTTTCCCCGGGATATTACTCGTGAATACTGTAACAAATCTTTAATCATTTGTTGCATCCGTTTTGAAGCATCCACAATGTAATCCATGAATTCATCAGAATCTTCATCAATTTTATTTTGGTATCGTTTTGATATAAGCTGTGTAAAACTCGAGATAGTTCGAAGTGGTTCCTGCAGGTCATGGGATGTTACATATGCAAACTGCTGGAACTCTTCATGTGAACGGTTTAGTTCATCAGTAAGTTTTTTCAACTGTTCTTCATGAATATTATTTTGAGACTCTAAAAAATCTTCTAATTTTGAAATATGGGTACTAAGTTCTTCGTTGGTATTTTTCAATTTAGCTATCTTTTGATTTACCTCTTCAACTTTTAGCTTTTTAGCTTCTAACAATTCATTGGCCTTTTTTTGCTTCCTCAGTACTTCATTTACGCGTTTTTCTACTAATTTTTCAGAATTTTCGTACTTGGAAAGGATTTCTTTAAATTCGACACTGGATTTTTCAAGTTCAATAACTTTTTGATTTAAGTCTTCAATTTCTGAAGTTGAAGCAGATAATAATTCTTCAACATTTTTAAGCGCACTGATATCTTGATTTATGTATATGTACCCTGAGATACAGCCAGTTTCATCGTATTTCGCTGTAATTATGCTTTTTATGTGGAGGGGTTTACCATCTTTATGATGGTGAATAAACTCCGAATTTAGATATTCATTATTTCGCAGATATTCTAAAATTTTGAGCCGTTCTATAGGAGAGTCTTTAGATTTAAACACTTCATATGCGATTTTTCTAATTACTTCATCTTCTTTCCAGCCATATATCTTTTCAGCTGAATTATTCCACATTTTTATGCGCAGCTTACCATCAATCACAATTATTGCATCGCTGATATTATCAATGATCTCATAGTTAAGATTTTGTGATGTATTTTTATTTTTCTTAATATCTTCCAACTCTTTAACGTGGGATTTTATTAAATTTTTAATAAATTCCTCATTTTCTATTTTAGAGTCTTCATATTTTGAAATAATTTCTTTAAACTTATCATTGGTTTCTTCAAGTTCAGCAATTTTTTGATCCTTTTTTTTAACTTCCAAATTTCTGATAGTTAATAGTTCTTCAGCTGCTATTTGTTTTTCTAAGATCTCATCAACCTGTTTTCCAACAGATTCTTCGTGTTCTTTCTCAGAAAGCTCATATTTGGATATGGTCTCTTTAAACTCATCATTGTCTTTTTTAAGTTCATTAATTTGTTGACTTAATTTTTCAATCTCTAAATTTGCGGTCTCTAAAATAGAATTCTCGGATTTTTCCTTTTCTATTAATAACTTCTGAGCACGATTTTCTACCAATTTTTCCAAAAACTTATCCTGATTTTCACGAATTTCATTTTCATTTCGTTTATAATCAGTGACATCTGTCAAACTAAGTAATATTCCTGTTACCTGGTTATCATCTTTAACCGGTTGAATTACCCAGTCCCAATAAGTGATTCCTAATTCTGGATGTTCAAGGGGCATGGAATATGCAAAGTATGGCTTGCCAGTCTTAACTACGTTTTTAAATATGGCTTCATTTCCCTTATGTGGATACAGGTCAAAATGGTTTTTCCCCACAAAAAAATCCGGAGTTTTATTGTTCTTTTTAGCATATGCTTCATTTACTCCAATAAAATTAAAGTCCTTGTCCATATAAGCCATCATAAAATGTGTATGGTCAAAAATAGTTTCT
Source organism: Methanobacteriota archaeon (assembly GCA_023436175.1). Lineage (GTDB taxonomy): Archaea > Methanobacteriota > Methanobacteria > Methanobacteriales > Methanobacteriaceae > Methanobacterium_D. Next base: position 11,481 of record JAEZKE010000163.1, on the reverse strand, counting down.
AACATGGAAGCATTTTCTGAAATTTCATTTGATGAATTCATATTATCCCCTATCTCGATTTTAAATTTTAAAGAACCCAATATGCGAATTGTAATTAAACTAATTCAGAATTGTTGATTTATGTATATTTATTTTTCTATAATTTCCTTCAGCATTCATTTTTTAGATGTAAAAAAATTATTAATACTTTTTGGAATAATTAATACTAATTTTAAACTCGTTTATTTTATTCATTTTGTGAATGTATGCAAAGACATACATGTTGCATTATTATAGCTACATATAAAACTTAGTAATACTAAATTATAAATTAGGGTGATTAAATGGAAAGTTTAGGAAATGTAATACTGGAAAGTGAAAGTAACTTAAAAGAAATAGAAAGCGATATTAAAAAAAGTGGGAAACCTTCAGATGAAAATTTGAATCAAGCAAATGAGATTTTAGAGAAGTTAAATACAGAAGTGGCTGGAGTTAAGGATGATTTCATGGTTTCAATTATAAATGAAATGATTAACCTTTATAAAAAGATATTAAATGAGTACAAATAAAGTGGATATTGAAATAGTAGGGTGTAACTTAAAGAGAATTACTCCATAAACATTTAATTTTTTTCATGCTCGAAAATCAAAGCATACAAAAATCAAATATTTAACAGATTTTTGAGGGTCGTACGGAACTTTTGGTTTTGTGGCATTCGAGGGCCCAAAACACTTCGTGTTTGAGGCTGTCGAAAAATTTTATTTTTAGCGGTTGTGAATTAAAAATTCGCAAACATCAAAAACTTTAGTTTTGATACTTTTTAATTTTGCGACCCTCTATGATTTTCGCGGGTTTTACCAATTTAAATATTCATTATTTTTTCATCATAACTTAACCTATTCTTCGCTTAATTTTTCGTAGTATGATCAATTTTATTATATTTGGAAATATTTTTATTACTTGAAAAAATAATCAATTTATGATACAAAAATTTTGTATTTTGTATCAAGTATGCGTCTGGGGGTGAAAAAGTGAAAAGACAATTAGGAGTTCTCATACTTCTTTTTTTCGTTGCAATAGCCTTCTCAGGGATAGCAGTAGCAGACCATGACGATAAATGTGACCACAAATGCAAATGTGATGACGATGACAAAGATAAATGCAAATGTGATGACAGCGACAATAAATGTGACGATGACCATCATGGACACAGACACTGGTGGCATCCGCCCTGGTGGTAGAAATCATCACATAAAGTGATTAAAATCCACATTTTTTTTATTTTAACGTCTATTTTTAATATCAAATTGAAGTGTATCCTCGAGAGACACATAATTGTGATCCTAAACAATTGGATATACTACAATGAAAAATGAATTAAGGGACAAAATAATGGATTAAATATAATTTAATGTCTTAATAATATTATTCTTATAAAATGTCTATGTTTTAATTTATATAATAAAATGGGGCCATATTCTTTTTGAATTATCTAATAATGGTATAATACACATTTTTGTTAAAAAACTTTATTAATTTGTTTTAATATAGATAATAGAAGTTATGTTTTTAGATGAGATTTATTTAAGCACATTTGAGGTTTTTTTAATTTTTGGGATGGTTATTTATGCCTATGGATGAACAGGTGAAAGAATGTCAGGATTCTTTAGGGAAGCTTATAGGTAAAAAAATTGTTGATATTAAATTCAAACCTTATGAGCATGACTGTTGGAAGCTTTTTATAACTACAGATAAAGATGAGCTTGTAATGATTTTTTGTAAAGACTGGAAATGTCCAGTCACTCAATATCGAAATGCTGATAAGCAATAGTACCATGCACATTTAAAATATCTTTGGTAATTCCTGCATATTCTCAAATTCTATTTACAAACCAATTTTGAGATTATACATTTCTAAAATTTTTCTATTTTTTTAAGTGGGCAACTAAAATTTTATCATGTTCTAATGTAATTAGATAATATGCAAATATTACAAAAATTTTCAATTAATCCGGTTAATACTCATCTTTATGAGTTAGCTTTTCTTCATGAGTCTTATTCAAATGAAAATGACTTGAGTGAATGTTATGAAAGATTAGAATTTTTAGGTGATGCGGTCTTAGATATGGTAGTATCTGAATTTTTGTACAATATGGATTCTGATTTAACTGAAGGTGAATTGACTAATTTACGTTCAAATTATGTATGTAAAAAAGCACTTTATGCCTATTCTATGGAATTGGGCTTCGACCAGTACATAAAATTGGGAGCAGGCCAAGAATTAACCTGCAGGGAAGTTGATTCAATTATTAGTGATGTATTCGAATCTTTTATTGGAGCATTATATCTTGATTTAGGTCTGGATACTGTCAAAGAGTTCCTTTATAGAACGGTCATACCCCATATAGAAAATAAAGATATCTTTTTTTGTGATTATAAATCCAAATTAAAGCAGTTATGTGATCAAAAGGGTATTGATATGGTTTATGAGTTAATCAAAGAAGAAGGGGAGCCTCATAATAAAACATTCAGTATGGCCGCCATGATTGACGGTAAAAATTTTGGAATGGGTACTGGCGGAAGTAAAAAAGAAGCCCAGCAGAATGCAGCCAAACTTGCACTGGACAATCTTTAAATTTATCATGCAGTTCATGGGAGTGATCTGCTTGAATATCTTATTATACTTATGATGTGATGGTTCATTTTTATATAATAATTAAATTAAACTTTATTTAAGTATTAGACGTATTTTATACTGTTACTTTTGAATACCATATTTGGGGATAATTGATAAAATTATTTAAACCTTTTTTGGATATCTCCTTAAAGGAAAATTGTAAATAATTTTTAATTAAATAATAATACTATTACTGAATATGGTGATTAAGTTTATGGAGGAACAGCTTGCCAAAATATCTTTTTGATCATCTGAGTGAATTTGAAAATTTCCAAAAGGATGAGAAAACAGCAATTATAACGGATATAGATGGTACTATAAGTAAAATAGTTTTAGATCCCTATGAAGCCACTATAAGTCAAATTATGAAGGCTACACTTGAAAAACTTGTAAAAAAATTCCAGCTGGTCGGTATTGTAACTGGAAGAAATGTTAAAAATGCTAAAGAGATGCTGGAAGTAGAAGGGCTGCTTTATATTGGAAGCCATGGACTTGAGTATCTAAAGGATGATGAGATTTATATTGAACCTGAAGTGGAGGAATATCTGCCTCTTATACAGAAAGTTGCTCAAAACATCCAGACTGAAGAAGAATTATGTAATATCAAGAATATTTTATTCCAGGAAAAGGGGCTTTGTTTTACAGTTCATTACAGGAAATGTGAGGATCCCGAAGGAACACGCAGGAAAATTTTAGACGCTATTAATGAATTAGAAGGACTTGAGAAGTTTAAGATTACAGAAGGACGTAAAGTTGTGGAGATAAGACCTAAAATTGGCCATGATAAAGGTACAATACTTGAAAAACTCCTTTTTGAAAATGCGCTTGAAAAGGTCATTTATTTGGGCGATGATGTAACTGATGTGGATGCATTTAACAAACTAAAAGAACTCCAAAGAGAAGGTAAAGTCAAAGGTGCAGGAATTGTTGTGGTTTCAGAAGAAGTCCCGGAATTTGTTAAAGAAAATGCATCTTTTTATGTTAATGGGGTTGAAGAAGTTCAGAAGTTCTTCAACTGGCTTTTAGAAAGTTAAATCATTAACTAAACTATTTTCCAACAAATATCCTAACTCTCCATCCTTCTTTTTTATGGACTAAACGTGCGCTGAGTGGAATAAAATGGGAATCAATAAGAAGCCGTAGATATGTTGCAGATTTAGCGGGTAATTTAAGTGGGCTTTTTATTTTACGGTTTTCAGTACGTACCTGGCAGGCTAATTTCTCCCTTTTATCAACGAATAAAGATGCATCAATCCCCTCTTTTAAGTCCTCAACCTCGAAACTCCTAAGGTGAAGCCCCGCATCAATAGTGTATTGGGGTTTTGGACCTCTTTTCCCTTTTCTAAACATTTCATGAGCATCTGAGGATTTAACTCCTTTTTCAACATTAGAAGATACAAACCATGCCCTTTCAATCACACTTTCTACAGTCTGATCTGGAGGAATAATTCCTTCTGCTTCATAATGTTTGATAAGATTAAATACTTCCTCACGTGTCACGTCCTGCTCAATTGAGCTTATTGCAAGCCTGGTGAGAACTGGTCCATATCCTGCCATTCTCAGTGCCGCCCAAATCTGATCTTCGTTTCGGTATTGTCTGCCTTTAATAATGGCCTCTGCTGCATCAGCATTTATATGGGCTATATTAAGCAGTTTTGACCTTGAATATTTGTTAAGCCTTCTTGTAATGGTTTCAATATCTCGTTTACCAGGTATATTTCCTTTTTTTATCTCTTTTTGAAGGATCTTTACTGTGGAGTCAGGGAGGACTTCTTTTACATCTTCCGGTATTTCGAAGTTGTTCTCAATTATCTTTGCCCTGATTTCCCTACCTGAGATTTTACCGCCCATTTTTAGTTCAGGAATTATGTGAAATTTCATTTTTCGTTTATATTTTTTGTAGAGAAAATCATTCACTGCAAACCATCTTATTACGTTACGGTTTGGAAGATTCCGTGGAATTCCACTAAATATTCCTTTTTTTGCAAATGAAGATGCGTATTTCTGAATTTTACTGGTGGAAACATTTGCTGCATCGACATAATCCACAACACCATCTTCGATCATCATTGCTATCCTGATTGGAACGGTGTAGGCAAGCGTCAACCGATGATGAAGCCCTTCAATTGGTACAACTTTATCGGCACCGGCTTTAAGTGCCATTTCGCGTCTTGCTTCATAGCTGGCAAAAAATGGGGCGTGATTAGCGCTGTAACCTTTATTTAAATAAATTACAACTTCGTCTCCAGTTTTTTCTGCAATATCTCTTCCTTTTTCTATAAGTTTAACATGCCCATTATGTACTGGGTCAAAATCAGCGCTTATTCCAATCAAGTTCATTTCTCCTTTATTTCAAGATAATAAGTCAAATTAATTTTTTATTATATTAAATATTTTATTTAACCAAGTACTGGTTATTTTTACTGAATTTCATTGAATTAATATTTTTAAAGTTTTGATTATTTTAAAAATTCTATTACTCATTATTGAATGCAATGTTTATATACTCATTCTGAATTAAATTCATTTAAATGAGGAGGATGCTTATTTATGAGTTTTAAAGAACCGAGTTCAACCCAGGTATTTTTTATAGTTGCAGTAGGATATACAATTGGCAGCTTCTTCTGGAAAAATTATGTAAAAAGCCTCAATTTAAGTGGAACTGAGAAAATTTTAGAGTACGGCTCTGGATCTGGTGCTTTATCAAGACATATAGCTCCGATCCTCCTGAAAGGTGGGGGCCATTTAACATGTGTTGATATATCTCAAAAGTGGATGGGTGAGATTCAAAAAGAATGAATAAGTATCCTAATGTGGATTTTAAATTAGGGACAATATACGATTTAGATATTCTCGATAATTATTATGATGAGGTCGTAATCCCCTATGTACTGCATGATATAGGGCAGGATTTAAGGGAAAAGATAGTAAAATCTCTTGTTGTAAAATTAAAAAAAGGTAGAAAAGTCTATATTAGAGAGCCGCTTGCAGATAATCACGGAATGCCATCTGATGAAGTTAGGAACTTAATGATTAATGAGGGACTGAATGAAATTAATCTTAAAATTGATAATATAAAGTTTGTTGGAAAGAGTACTGGGGCTGTGTTTGAAAAATAAGTCATATATTTCCATTTAAATTATTTTAAATCTTGTATTTACATTTATTTCACTGATTTTTTGATAGTTTTTTAAATTTGGTTTGTACCTTTTTAAGCTCATTAATAAGTTAGTTAAGTATTTTGCACATGAATAACAAATTATAATTGCTGTTTTGGACAATTTTAATAAAGTAATATAAAGTAATAATTAATAACAAAAAGATGTTATGAATTGATATGTGGATGGTCAAAATGTTGGATAAATTACTTGGTAGAAATAAAAAAGATACTGAAAAAAATCCAGTTGTTGAAAAATATTTTGGTAAAGGTAAGGAGTACGTTGATAAACAGGATTTCCAGCCAGCTATAGAATCATTTAAAAGATGTATTGAAGAAGATCCAGAAGATGCTAAAGCCTATGTGGGTTTATGTATTGCTTATTCTGGTGTAATGGATTTAGACACTGCCCGTGAATACTACGAGAAACTTAAAGATCTTGATCCATATCTTGCTGCACAGTTTGCAAATACTCCAACAGGGTCACTATTAAAGGACGATGAAAATGAGCTGGTGTGATTCATGTACTACTTAAAATTTAACTAATCCTTTAAATATTACATTTAAGATTGAAATTAATGTTTTTGAATAAATGGATACAAACTCCTAAAGATGGGTTTTATACATTAAAAACAGTGTCTAACTGGAGATTATTTAATTTGAATTAACTTCTCTTTTTAAACTGGGTAGCTTATTGGCGTATATACTGAAAATTAAGACTGGTTATTCAATATTTTCAATTATGTTTTCTTGATATCTGCTACATATTGATGTATTTTCCACATTCTTTTTTGGGACATATGGGATGTGTAAGTTAAAGATACTGTTATGATTCTATTTTTAATATTTAGAATTTCTTGTAAGCTTTTTTTTAAATTTTAATAATTTTTAATGTAAAAATATTATTATTTAAAAAGTCATATTATAATTAATAGTATTAGTTACGAAAAGGAGTTTATAAAATGGGATATACTGTGGGAAGCTATCTTGCAAAACGTTTTGAAGAAATGGGAATTGAGCATAATTTTGTTGTTCCGGGAGATTTAAATCTTGTTCTATTAGATGAGCTTCTAAAAAATAGAAATATAGAACAGGTAGGCTGCTGTAACGAGTTAAATGCAGCTTATGCTGCTGAAGGATATGCGAGGGCAAAAGGTGTCGGTGCAGTAGTTACTACGTTTAATGTTGGCGCATTTTCTGCTATTAATGGTGTTGCAGGTGCTTATGCTGAGCGTTTGCCCGTAATATTTGTTTCTGGAAGTTATAATACAAATGACCCCAATGCAGGTCATATTCCACATCACAGTTTAGGTATTCGGAATTTAAATTATCAATGTGAAATGATCAGTAAAGTAACATGTGATGCAGTACAAATTACTCATGAGAAGGACGCTCCTTATTTAATAGATAGGGTCATACTCAATGCATTAATGCAGCGTTTACCGGGATATATCGAAATTCCATGTAATATAGCAGATGCTCCGTGCCATGATCCTGTACCATTTGAAAATCTTTCTAAGCCTCCTGTCAGTGATCCAAAGGTACTCCAAGCAGCGGTGGATGAAGCTGCAGAAGTAATAAATAATGCAAATAATCCTATTCTTCTTGCAGGCCCAAATTTAAGGTCATATGGAGCAATTGGCGCGTTTAAACGATTAGCAGAAGCAGTGGGTTGTGCAGTTGCAGTTCAACCAAGTGCAAAAAGTTTTTTCCCTGAAAATCACCCTCAATTTATTGGAATTTACTGGGGCTCAGTAAGCAGCCCTGGCTGTGAAGAATTAGTTGACTGGGCAGATTTGGCCATTGCTGCAGGTGTAGTATATACTGATTATTCAACTGTTGGCTGGACTGCGCAGCCACCTGATGCAAAAACAATTAATGCAGAACCGAATAGGGTACGTTCCATTAATGCGGATTATAATGGATTAGAATTAGCTGATTTCCTTGATACTCTTGCTAAACAGGTTAAGAAGAATGATTCTTCATTGGTGATGTTCAATAAAACTCAGCGCAGACAAGAACCAATTAAACCTGCTAATCCAAAGGAACCTCTGACACGTATGGAAATGGTACGGCAAATTCAGGGTCTACTCAGTCCAAAAACGACGTTATTTGTTGAAAGTGGCGATTCATGGTTCAATGGAATGTTTATGGAATTACCAGAAAATGCAAATTTTGAGATTGAGATGCAATGGGGGTCTATTGGATGGTCAGTAGCGTCTACATTTGGTTATGCTTTAGCTGTTGAGCCAGATCAACAGGTGATATCTTTAATTGGTGATGGTTCATTCCAGTTCACTGCACAGGAAGTTGCTAACATGATCCGTTATGAGCTGGACAATATAATTCTTTTTATAGTTAATAATCATGGTTATGTTGTTGAATCTGAAATTCATGAGGGTCCATATAATTACTTCAAAAATTGGAACTATGCAGGGCTTATTGAGGTATTGAATGCTGCTGATGGCAAGGGATTAGGGTTAACTGCCAGTACTGGTGGTGAACTTGCTGAAGCAATTAAAAAAGCAACGGCCCATAAAGGTGGTTCTGTATTAATAGAATGTCAGATCGAACATGAAGATTGTAGTAGGGAACTTTTGGAATGGGGAACTAAGGTAGGTATTGCCAATCAACGTCCTCCAATGCATTAAAATTCTTCTTACAGATTTAACTTGAAACTATGTGTGCGAAGGAAATAGCAGAAAATAAACAGAAGATGATGATTTTAAGGTTTATCTATCGTGCAGAATATGATAAATGTATGATGTGGTAAAAATTAAAGAAAAAGATTTGCTTAAAGAGGTTGAAAAGCTTGAAAAAGTTAATAAGACTTTAATTAATGAATTTAAGCATTATATATTAACTGAAAAAGAATCTAAAAGAAGAATTAAGCAAATTCTTGAAAATATCATGGAATCTTATTTTGAAATGGATAACAAATGGAATATTTTAGGTTTAAACCGTAATGCAGAGATTGAGTTTGGTAAAAAAAAGGAAGAATTAGTTGGAAGAGTCTTTTGGAATGAATTTCCTCCAAATAAACTGATTTGGGATAATTTTCATAAAGCTCAACAAGAAAAGAAACATATAAAATTTGAAGCATATTCTCATGTTTCTAAGAAATGGTTTGAGATGCATATTCACCCTTTTGAAGATAGAGCATCTGTTTATTTTCACGATATTAGCGAAAGAAAAAAATTAGAATATGATTTAAAGGAAAGTGAGGAGAAATACCGGACGATTTTTGAAAATACAATAAATCCTACCATGATAATTGAGGAAGATATGACTATATCCATGGTAAATGAAGAATTTGAAAGGATCTCAGGATACTCAAAAGAAGAAGTAGAAGGTATTAAATGGACGGAAATGACGTCTACAGAAGACGTAAACAAGATGATGGAATATCATCGTTTAAGAAGGATAAATCAAGATGCTGTTCCAAAAAGGTATGAGGCCCATTTAATAAATAAAAATGGGGAAATAAGAGATATTTATCTAACTATTGGGCTTATCTCCGAAAAAAACAGAAGTATAGTATCATTTATGGATATAACGGAGCTTAAGAAAGATGAGGAAGAATTAGAGAAATACAGGACCCATCTTGAAGATCTTGTAGAAAAAAGAACCGAAGAACTTGAAGAGGCCAATAAAGCATTGGCTGGGAGTGAAGAAAAGTTCCGTGAATTGTTCAATAGGGCAGATGATATGATTACGCTGGTAGAATTAAATGAAAATGGGATGCCGGGTAATTTTATTGAGGTAAATGATGTTGCAACTCAAAGGTTAGGTTACACACGGGAAGAATTTATGAATATGACTCCTGCAGATATAGTTGCTCCTGAAAAGTTATCAGAAATTCCAAAAAATGCAATAATGATGACTAAAACGGACTGTGTGAGGTTTGAAATAGTTCATAAAACTAAAAAGGGGGCTAAGATACCTGTTGAAGTTGTTAATCATGTTTTTAAATTAAAAGGGAAAAATGTAGCACTTGCAGTTTCTCGTGATATCACTGAACGTAAAAAGCACGAAGAAGAACTTAAAAAACTTGTTGTAGACTTGAAGTGCTCTAATGAAGAATTAGAAAGATTTGCTTATGTAGCTTCCCATGACCTTCAGGAACCTCTTAGAACTATTGCAAGTTTTACTCAATTATTGGAACGGCGTTATAAAGGTAAATTTGATAACGATGCAGATGAGTTCATGGATTATATTGTGGATGCATCTTTTAGAATGAAGGATCAAATTGAGGGTCTTCTTGAGTATTCACGAGTTAAAACCGATCAGAGCGGATTTCAACCAGTTAATTTAGATCTAGTTTTAACTCAGGTGATTGAAAATCTGAAATCTTTAATTGAGGAGAATAATGCTGTAATTAATCATAGATCTCTTCCTACTGTAATAGGCGATTATGATCAGCTTAGAAGGGTTTTCCAGAATTTAGTTGGAAATGCCATTAAATTTAGAAAACAGGATGTTCATCCTATAATTGATATTTCAGTATGTAAAGATAAAGAAACTAATGAATATGTATTTTCTATCGCTGATAATGGTATTGGAATTGAGGAACAGTATATGGAACGTATTTTTGTAATATTTCAAAGATTACATACCATGGAATCATATAAAGGAACAGGTATTGGGTTATCGGTGGTTAAAAGGATTGTTGAACGCCACGGTGGGCGAATATGGGTTGAATCAGAGCCTGAATTTGGATCAGCTTTCCATTTTACTATTCCGATTAATACTACAGAACAATAACTTTTTTGTTTTAAATTAAAGTCTAAAGATGGTAAAAATAAAGATATCTAATTTAATGTAAATCCTATTTTATAGGTAATAATACAACTGTAACTACTTAATTTTAATAGTTTTGCATATTTAGAAGTTTAAATATTTAATTTTGAATGATCATTCTTTTTGAAAGCTTAAAATTTAATAAACATAACTTCTTAATTTTAAAATAAATATTTATAATAAATTAATTAAATAAAATAATAATGAATAGTTATATTAAGAATAATCGATCTTCGTGAGCTTCTATCTCAAATTTAAAAAGTAAAGGAAGCATTTTATGGAAGAGAGAGAACAAAAAAAAGAAAAAAGATTGTTTGCTCCACCTATATGTAATTTAACTACTAACTATTGTAATATCTTTGAGAATATGGGTGAAGGGGTTTCTATTTTTGAAGTAATATTAAATAAAGAAGGTAAAATTTCAGATTTGAGTTTTGTATACTTAAATCTCTCTTCTATATTCAATAAATTTGGTTCTAGAGAAGAAATTACGGGTAAAACTTTAACTGAACTATGTGGAATGGATAATGTAGCATCTTATTTAAAAATGGCCGAAGATGTAGTTTTAAAAGGAAAAAACATACAATATGAGATTCACTTTGCAAAATTTAATAAATATTTTTTAATAAACGCATTTTCCCCACATAAAAACTTTTGTGTAACTATAGATGTAGATATTACCAGAAAAAAAGAAACGGAAGTGCAATTAAAGAATCAAGCTGATTTACTTAATTTAACGAGTGATGCAATTATTGTCCATGATATGGATGATAAAATTACTTTTTGGAATCATGGAGCTGAAGAAAGATATGGCTGGCATGAAGAAGAGGTTTTAGGTAAAGTTACTCATGATTTACTGAAGACTGAA
>JAEZKE010000156.1:42500-64651 GCA_023436175.1 Methanobacteriota archaeon | reverse complement strand
GAAAAAATAGATAATAATCTTATTTTCTTTGAAAGTTTCCACGGCCAAAGTTATGCCCATAATCCCAAATACATATATGAAAAAATGTTAGAGATGGGATATGGAAACAAATATAAGTTCGTATGGTCATATAAAGGAAATTTAAAAATTCCTGGAAGCCCTATTATAGTCAATAGAGATGAAGAATCGTACTACAGATATTTAGCAATATCCAAATTCTGGATAAATAATATAAGCTTTCCAGTAAAAGAAAAGAAAAAAGGTGCCATATATTTACAAACAACTCATGGTACTCCATTTAAACATATGGGAAATGATATTAAAAACGGATCTTCCAAAATTGTAAAGGGAAATCTTACTCAAGAAGCAAGAAAATGGGATTATCTTATTTCAGCCAATGACTATTCTAAAGATATTTTTAAAAGAGCGTCTATGTTCAAGAGAAAAATTTTAAATGTAGGATACCCTGCTAATGATATTTTTTATTCTAAAGATTTAAACACTAAAAAATCACAAATAAAATCTAAATTAGGATTAGATGACCGTAAAAAAATAATACTTTATGCCCCAACATTTAGAGATGTTGTAAGAGACAGTGAAGGAAATCACTATTTTGACTTACAAATCGATTTGAACTCATTATACGCTAATTTTGATGAAGATTACGTTATTTTATTAAGACTTCACTATTTAATTTCAAATAGTCTTAATATTGATAGTAATCTCAATGAATTTGCTTTAGATGTATCTCATTATGATGATATCCACGAACTATGCCTGATATCAGATATTTTAATTACAGATTACTCCTCAGTATTCTTTGATTTCGCCCATACTAAAAATCCTATACTGTTTTTTATGCCCGATTTTAACGAATATAATTCCACAAGAGGATTATATCTGGATATTAAAAATGATTTGCCGGGACCTTTACTGTTTGATATGGATGAGCTTATAGATGGAATTAAAAATATAGATAAAATAGAAGAGAAGTTTCAAAATTCTTATGATAGCTTTTATAATGAATATTGTAGTTTAGGGCATGGCGATGCATCTGCAAAAGTTGTTAATGCATTGATTAACGGTGAATAATATGAATCCTAATGAAAATTATAAATTAAGTGCTATAGTACTGGTGTACAACGGTGGAAGACATTTAAGAGGATGTTTAGATTCACTTGTTAACCAGACACTTGACGGTCTAGAAATTATTCTAGTAAATGATGCAAGTAGTGATGATAGTTTAAGTATATGCAAAGAATTTGCCCAAAATTTCTCTAACATAAAAATAATAGACAAAAAAGAAAATGAAGGCCTTGCTACCTCAGGAAATACTGGAATTAAAGCTGCAAAAGGAGAATATATAATTTTAGTAGATAATGATGATATCATTCCGCCGTATGCCTATGAAAAATTGTATAATAAAGCTAAAGAAACCGATGCAGATATTGTTGTAGGAAAAGCAAACTTTTTAATAGGCAATTATCAATATGAAATGGAAAGCTATGAACTTTCTGCATGGAAACAGGAACTTACTATAGAAAGTGCTAAAGAATTTCCAACAATATATCATGATTCATTTTACTGGAATAAAATTATCAGAAGAGAATTAATTTCAAAAAATGATATCAAATTACCAAAAGAAAACGAAATATATGCAGACAGAAAATTCGGACATTTATGCTTTATTAACGCAGATACCATTTCTATTATCCCAGATTGTGTTTATTTATGGAGACAAAGAAAATTTGATAAAGATCTTTCTTTAAGCAGCTCAAGAAGAGAAGCCTGGAATTATATTAAGCGTATTAACTCATTTAAAGATGATCTTGAAAATTTTACCTCCTTTGATGAAAATTATTTTAAGGTTTTAATGAGAAGAGTTCTTATTCCAATTTCAGGTATTTTAGAAAGTGAAGAATTTAAAGAAGTATTTTTTGAAAATGCTTATGAAATATTATCTGAAGAAGCAGCAAAATGTGAAGATATATACGATAATGAGTTAGATATCCTGTTAAATTTGTATATATATTTGATTTTACATGATTTCAGGCAAGAATTGGTTAAGTTAGTCAAGAAAGATATGGATCTTAAGAAAAGTATCGATCTTCAAAAAGATATTATCTTTGAAAATGGTAAAAATTACTGGAATTTACCTTACTTCAGAAATTCCAAATTAAAAATACCCGACAGATTATTTGAAATTAAATCATTGAGAAAATCTTTTGTTACTTTTAATGATCTTATTGTTGATGAAGATTTTATAACATTTGATCAAATTGAAATTCCCAAAAATTTCCCTATAAAAAAAGCAGAAGTAGTTTTTAGTGCTAGAACACCATCTGATCAAGTATTAGATGATAACAAATTGTTATTCGAATTAAAAGCCATAGATACTAATGATATACCTAATAAATTCACAGTTAAAATACCAACTAATCAGTTAAGTTCTGTTGAAGAATATGATATAGCATTTCAATTTGAGTACTTAAATGGCATGCTGGAAAAATTTAGAATAGTTAAAAATAATTTTAAAAATATTATAAATAAAAGTAAACATTTAAATGGCTATATGACAGTTAATGATAAGCTTTCAGTCAGGACCCTAATGGTTAATGAAGCATTTGAAATAAAACCTACTAAAAAATCATTAAATTTTATTATAAATGAAAATACAACTATTCAAAAGCCATTGCAGATATATCTTAAAAATAGAAGGTCACGCGAAATAGTGTATTTAACTCCAGTTGAAAATAAGTCATTTAAATTAGAATGGGAATACTTTCTGGATAAGGGTAGTATTTATGATTTCTATTTAAAATTCCACGGAAAACACAGGTTAGATGCAAAATCTATTTTAAATTTTAAAGATATATCATTTAGAGAAGGAAATGTTGATATTAAAATTTATAAAGAAAATAACGGGAAAATATCACTAAAAAGTTGATTAATAAAGGACTTATATTCTTTAAAAAATAATAAACATTATTTATTAGCACATAACATAAAAAAAATATTATAAGCTCTTTTTTATTTATTTAATTGATTCATTAGTACTTTTTCGCTAATTAATCAAAATTATCTTTTTTTCATAAAATAAAAAAAACAACAAATGATATATAAAATAAAAAAAGTACGTTATACTTGTATGAAGAACGTAATCATTATATTTTTATTCTGCAGTATTGCTTTTATAGCATTATCGTCCATTAACAGTGTTTCTGCTGCTCCGTCAATTATTTATGTGAATGGTTCACATGGAAATGATAATTGGGATGGTACTTCATGGGCAACAGCAAAACTTAGTATTAAAAATGCAACAGGAGCTGTATCAAATGGTGGAACAGTTAAAATCGCTAATGGAGTTTATACTGGAACAAAAAACACTGAGATCATTATTAACAAGAATATAATCATTACAGGCCAAAGCAAGACCAGTACAATTATAAATGGAACTAATAGGGCATGGATATTTCAGACCGGTACAAAGGTGACAATTCAAAATTTGACCCTTACAAATGGGAATACAACTTATGGTGGTGCCATTGTAAATAATGGTAATTTAATTCTTAATAACTGCAATTTTAGAAATAACTATGCAACTAATGGTGGAGTAATCTATAATGCGGGAAATGTAACCGTTAGTGGTAGTACTTTTACAAGTAACCGTGCAGCTTACGGGGGTGCTGTCTACAATAAGGGTAATTTAACTGTTAGTGGCAGTTTCACAGGCAACTCTGCAACTCAGGGTGGTGGTGCTGTCTACAATAGAGGTAGATTAACTGTTAGTGGCAGCACTTTTACAAGCAACCGTGCAACTTACGGTGGTAGTATTTACAATACAGGTGACTCGACTGTTAAGTTGTCTGTTAAAGATAGTACTTTTAAATACAACAATGCAGATCAAGGTGGAGCTATTCTCAATCATGGTGGATCTTTAACTTTTAGTAAAAGCACTTTTACAAGTAACACTGCGACTGTTGATGATGGCGGTGCTATACTCAACAGCGGTGGACCTCTCACTGTAACCTACGGTATTTTCACAGGTAACACTGCTTATGATGGCGGCGGCGCGATTCACAATTATGGTAACTTAAACGTGACAAACAGCTCTTTCACAAAGAATAAAGCAGAACACGGCAGTAGCATTGACGATGTTGTTCTTGGTAAACTTTACACCTCGATTTTTACTAACTGCAATTTCTATAATAACTCCGTTATTGGTCATGGAGGTGTTATAATCTGTAATGATACATTAACTTTAACCAATTGTACCTTTACAAATAACAGTGCAAATTACGGGGGTACTGCCTACAACCTCGGAAATTTGATTTTTAATAATTGTACTTTCACAGGTAACTATGCAAAAACCAATGGAGGTACCGTTTACAATAAATATTCTTTGACTTTTAACGGCAATACCTGTAGAAATAACCATGCAACTTACGGCGGTGCTGTCTACAACCTTGGAAATCTAGCTATTAATAATAGCATTTTCACAGGTAACTATGCAAAAACCAATGGAGGTACCGTTTACAATAAGGGTTCTTTGACTTTTAACGGCAATACCTGTAAAAGTAACCGTGCAATTTACGGCGGTGCCATTTATACACAAGGTAAATCTTTGATTGTTAAAAAAAGTATTTTCACAGGTAACACTGCGACTGGTAATGGCGGTGTCATCTACAATGGAGGCAATACTATTACTGCAACTGGCAGCACTTTCACAGGTAACCATGCAATCTACGGCGGTGCCATCTACAATCTCATTGGTACGTTAACTGTTCACTTTAACCGGTTTGCTGGAAACACTGCAACAGTTAAAGATATCTACAGGGCAGGGGGCACAGTTAACGCTGAGCTTAACTGGTGGGGTTCAAACAGCGGCCCTGCTACCGGAAGTATAAAAGGTTTCACTCCTACAACATGGTTTGTACTCCGTGCTACAGCCTCTCCACGTTCAATTGATAACACCACTACATCTACAATAACTGCAAATCTGACCTATGACAACAAGGGTGTTTACCATGACCCAATTTCAGGGCGTGTTCCCGATGGTACTCCCGTGAGTTTTGCCACAAGTTTAGGAAGTATAAAAAGTCAGGTATCTACAGTTAATGGAACTGCAAAGAGCACTTTAACCAGTAGAACCCGTGGGACTGCATATGTCACTGTAACAGTAGACAGTCAAAAAATAACTATTTCAGTTAAGGTGCAATGATCCAACCACTTTAAACTCTTTTTTCTATTTTTTTGGAAGTCAGTTCTCTATAACTTAATGCATTCTGAATATTTAAAATAAAGCATATTATTTAGAAGAAACTGATTTTCGCAAATTTTTTAAAATATAAACAGTTTTACGTAACGGTAAAGTAATTTTCCAGGAATGACTGTTTTTGTATTCTTTAATTGTACTTTCGTACTCATCTATTCTATTTTTATATCCATTGATTGTACTTTCATACCAATCCATTCTAGTTTTGTATTCATTGAGTTTAAGTAAAATATCTATTTCCTTTCTTTTATCATGAGACTTTTGCATTTCTAATAAATTTATATTACTCATTACATCTTTATATGAAGGACACCAGCTCAGATTATTAACCAATTCATTTGTTAAATAAATATCTTTCCACATTACATGGCCATTTTTAGCTATACCCGGCCCCGCTTTTAAAAATCCATTATTTTGAGCTGTGAAGCCATATTTAACTGTTATCCATTCATCCCTGACATTTCCATTTGTATAATTAGAATATTCAATGTTTTTATACCACACAGAATCATCTTGTAAATTCTTTGTAGGATGATCGAATATCATCAAATAAAAAATTATTTCCTCACCGTCAAATTCAATATTGCTGTCTATATAAACTTTAAAAGATAAATTATATACTTCTCCCTTTTTTACTTTAATTGGATTAGATAATATTAAATTATGTTTTTCCTGTTTAATACCATTATTATTTATTTCTACTTTATCATTGACAATATGGAAGTTTTTTTGCCAAAAAGACCAATGAGCATTCACTTTTTCAAAATTTGAATTATCAATTTGATTCATATTAAATTCAGGGTACATTAACTTGTAAAGGTTTTCTTGTAAGTCCTGTACTGCTATACTGGATAATTCCATGATAAAATTTTCATAAAAATCTTTTGTGTAGTGAACAGCGCGGGGTGGGCCTCCAAACGGATATTCTTCATGAGAAAAATAATCTTTAGCAGATAGATCAATGTATCGAAATCCAAACGTCTTAATACAATAATCATCAAGTTTTTCCCACTTCTCATTAATTTCATCAGGATTCCGGGACATTGGTATGGGTCTTATATTACCCTGTTGATCCTTGTATTCTTTTACTGCTCGCACTTTGTTAATTATTATTTTCACATTGGGCATGATAATTTTAATCATTTCAACGAATTTATGAATAGATTTTTTCCATATCTCAAAATACTCATCTGGATTATTAAGAAGAGTTAAAAATCTTTTATTTTCAAGATTTGAATAGAATCTTGTCTTACCAACCCTGTCATAATTATCTGTAAAAACAATATCATCTGCAACAACAATTCCATAATAAATATCACTATAAAAGTCTATTATCAAATAATCCAGGTCTGATGCTTCCTGTAACTCTTTCATGAAACTACGAGACAACTCTCTCTTTATTGCACCTGTTTCCCGAGGATCTTCATGATTTATATCTTCATTATCAAATTTAATTTTTTCAGATACTAAACTCGGAAATGTCATGTGCCCAATATACAATTTACAATTAAATAATCTATTGTATCCACTATTAAATAATGAATTGAAATTGTCACGAGATGCGCAAGCTCCTATAACACCCACATTAATAGATGACATTATTAATCTTAACCTCCACTGATTACTAATTTATAATAGTCATATAAACATAAAACTTATTATATGAACTCCTGTTAAAATTTCAAATCATTTAATAGTTTAAAATAAAATTAAATTTTATTATTATTTAATGTTTTGATAAAATAATTAATTTAGAACTAACTATTAATTCGTTCCCAATAATTATTATTTATTAACTAATTTCTTAATTTACCGCATTTAGGTCTTAATTAAATTATATAAATGAAATTAAGGACTATTAAAAATTGAATTATTCAAAAAAACTACATTTCTTGTAAAATATAAACTGTATGACTCAACGCATAAATAAGCTTGATACTATTAATTAGTAAGAGTTATATTTTTAATTCAAAAACCAAATAACTCCATCCAAACCATACCTCTTTATTTTTTGGGATTTTAAGTATAATAAACTTAAGTTCTATGATCATCTTCAATGAAAATCATGTTTAAATTAGAGCTTTAGATAAAATGTAATATCTGAAAGTAAGTTTAGTTTTAAAAAAATTCTTAAATATATTACAGAACGCTTATGGACAATAATCAAATGTTAATTAAAGAAAAGAGATAATAAACCTTTCGATTATGTTTAATTCAATAAAACAGCCATTGGATCAGTTTTATAAAGGAGTATATGAGGAATAATACCTTACTTTTAAATATAATAATGGACAATCTAAATTTGAATCTTTTAATTAATTATTAATAATTAAAGCAGATATTCTATTATCTAATTATCTGATTTATATAAAAAATCAGTAAAATTCATTTAACTACTTGTGATAATCATGGATCTAAATGCGAAAGAATTTATTAAAAAATATGTAATTTTACCTGGATATGCCTTTTTCAGGAAATTACCTATCAGCAATGATTTAATTATCTTTGCAAGTAATATGGGTCGTAATTATAGCGGAAATCCCAAACATATCTATGAAGAAATGGTTAGACAAGGGATAGATAAAAAGCTAAAATGCGTCTGGATACTGGAAGATATAAATACTAAAATCCCGGGAAAGGCTAAAAAAGTAAAAAGATCAAGATTAATGTATTATTATTATTTGGCAAGGGCTAAAATATGGGTATTTGATACACGGGATCCACGTTATGTTCAAAAGAGAGAACAGGGATATTATATACAAACATGGCACGGAACTCCGCTTAAAAAATTGGGATTAGATATGAAAGATGTTTTCATGTCTGGAAGTGAAAATATAATTACCTATAAACGTAATATGTACCAGGACTCTAGAAAATGGGATTTTCTCCTCTCCCAAAATGAATTCTCAACAGAGATATTTAAGAGTGCATTTGCATTTTCTAAAAAATTCTCCCCTTACAAAGAGATATGGACTTATGGCTATCCTAGAAACGATATTCTGGTCAATAATAACAGCAAGGAGTATATAAACAAGCTAAAAAACGATTTAGATATTCCTAAAGATAAAAAAGTACTGTTATATGCACCTACATGGCGAGATAACGAGTTTCACAGGAGAAGCGTATACAAATTTGTCACAGCAATGGATTTTGATTTATTAAAGGAAAGATTATCCAAAGAATATGTTATAATAGTTAAATACCATTATTTAGTCATGGAAAACATCGATTGGTCCGATTACAAAGATTTTGTCTATATTTTTGGAGCGGATCAGGATATTGCAGATTTATATTTAGTTTCAGACATGTTAATTACAGATTACTCATCAGTCATGTTTGATTACAGTGTATTAAACAGGCCCATGTTCTTCTTTATGTATGATTTAGAATCCTATCGTGACGAACTCAGGGGATTCTATTCCAATGTTGTTGAAGAGATTCCAGGTCCAGTTTCAAAAACAACTGAAGAATTAATCAATGATATAAAAAACTACAACAAGGATTTGTATAAAGATAAATACAACGCCTTCCGTGATAAATATAACAAAAAAGACGATGGTAAAGCATCACAAAGAATAATTAATCGTATTTTAGAACTTAAGAATACAGATAAAGTAGCTGCTCAGGAGCGGCTGGAAAAGAATTCAAAATCAAGTAATAATAAAAACGATTTAATGTAATTATCATTTAAGAAAATACAGTACTTAGAGGCTCCCATGAATATCAGACAGATAATTAAAAAAAGTGCTATATCATTATATCACATTTTTCTAAAAATTTTGCCTGTAAATAATGATGTAATATTTTTTGAAAGCAGTGTTGGCCGAAATTATTCAGGCAATCCAAAGTACGTTTATGAAGAGCTAATTAATCAAGGATTAGATAAAAAATTTAAATGTATCTGGTCTTTAGATGATATCAATTTAAAAATTCCGGGAAATGCTAAAAAAATCAAAAGAGCAGGATTATTTTACCTGTACTATTTAGCAGTAGCCAAAATATGGATATGCGACACTAGATTACCTGCATTTTTAGTTAAAAGACCAGAAACCATTTATATCCAGCTGTGGCATGGTACTCCACTAAAGAAGTTAGCTATGGACATGGATATTTTAAGTATGAGTGAAAAAATGGAATTATCTGAATATAAAAGGTTATTTAAAAAAAATACTGAAACTTGGGATTATCTGATCTCTCAAAGTAATTATACAACAGAAAAGTTCAAATCATGTTTTGATTTTCAAAAGGAAATATTAACCATTGGTTTTCCCAGAAATGATATTCTCTTTAAAAAAAATGATACAAAATCAATAGAATCTATTAAAAAAGGATATAACGTACCTTTAGACAAGAAAATCATTTTGTATGCACCTACCTGGCGAGATGATGAATTCTATGAAAATGGGATATATAAATTTTCCACGCAGATAGACTTTGATTTATTAAAAAGAGAACTTGGTGATACTCATATAATATTAGTTAAATTACATTATTTAGTAAAAGACCCTGTAGATTGGAGTAACTATGAAGGATTTGTTTATAAATGTGATTATATTCAAGATATACAAGAGCTGTATTTAATCTCTGACTTTTTAGTAACAGACTACTCTTCAGTAATTTTTGATTATGCTTTACTTAAAAGACCAATGATCATCTATGCTTATGACTATGAAAAATATAAAAATGATTTAAGAGGATTCTATTTCAACATATTTGATGAGTTTCCAGGGCCAATTGTAACAAATAATCTGGATTTAGCTGATGCAGTTAAAAATTATGATTGTAAACGTTACAGCAGAAAATATAGGAAATTTTTAGATAAATTCACAAGCTTTGATAATGGAAATGCCTCTTCAAAAATTGTTAATTTAATCTTAAATCATCTAAACATTAAATGAGAAGAATAGAAAATGAGAGGGCTAACAATGAACAAATTATCTTTTTTCAAACGTACATCCTATTTCATAATGGCCATTTTTTTCTATCTCAGTTATCTATTCCCCATAAACAAAAAAAAGATACTTCTCATCATGACCCATGACGATACTGATGAAGGAAATGTAGGGTCGACATATCGTTACTTCCAAAAGCAGGACCCAAATTTAATATTTAAAAAAGTTACTCGAGAAAATTACACATTTAAAATGAATAAAAACCTGTTTAAAAATTTAATTTACATGTTTATCAGTGTGCCATATCATATGGCCACTTCTAAGATCATATTCATGGATAATGTATTTTTACCATTTTCTGCTGTAAAAATCAAAAAAAATACCCAATTAGTCCAGTTATGGCACGGTACAGGTACTTTAAAGAAATTTGGACTTGATTGTGAGAAAGGGTGGATTAAAAAGCTTGCATTAGATACCAACAAAAATACCACTCATTTTATCGTAGGATCCAGATGGATGAAAAGTGTTTATAAAACTGCTTTTTGTGCAGAAGATAACAAAATATTCAATATAGGATGTCCTAGAACAGATTTATTCTTTAATAATGTTGTTCTTCAAGAAAAAAGAGATGAATTCTTCAATAGCTATCCTGAATTATCAGGGAAAAAAATAGTACTCTATGCTCCTACATTTAGGGATGAAGAATATACTGCAGGTGAAATTAAGGTTCATTTAGATATTGATAAATTAATGTCTAAATTAGATGATAATTATGTCTTAGGTCTTAGATTTCATCCACGCATAGCAGATAGAGTTAATTTAAATAAATATTCTACTGGAGATTATCAAAATAGAGTTATTGATTTCTCAGATTATTCTAAATTGAATACACTGTTAATCTGCTGTGATATTTTAATAACAGATTATTCTTCCATAATTTATGAATACGCTCTAATGAAAAAACCAGTGATATTTTACAGTTATGACCTGGCTAAATTTGGAAAATCAGGCAGAGGTTTTTATGAAAATTATAAAACAACAGTTCCAGGACCAATTACTTTTAAAACAGAACAAATAGTAGATATAATCAACAATTATCCTACAAATACATCTATAGATAAATTTGTGGCTGTTTATTTAGAGAACTGTGATGGAAATTCAAGGAAGAGGTTATACAAGTTATTAATGACATAATTCATATAAATCTTCATTTTTTTAACTTTTCGCATATGCAGCGCAAACTTCTTCTGTATCACCCTGCATTACTATTCTTCCTTTTTCAAGCCATATTACTTTGTTACACAAGTTTTTAACCTGGTTTATTGAATGGGATACAAACAAAACTGTTATTCCATTATCAAAAAGTGAAGTTATTTTATCATAACTTTTTTTCCTGAATTTTGCGTCTCCAACTGACAGTACCTCATCTAAAACAAGTATTTCAGGTTCCACCATTGTAGCAACTGAAAAACCTAATCTAGCCTTCATTCCAGACGAATAATTTTTAAGAGGAACGTCAATAAATTCGCCAATCTCTGAAAACTCCACTATTTCATCGAACTTTTTTTCTAAGAATTCTTTAGTATATCCCAACATAGCACCGTTAAGGAATATATTTTCCCTTCCAGTATAATTACTGTCAAATCCAGCACCAAGCTCTAATAAAGGTACAACTTTACCTTTTATGTTAACAGTGCCCTCCGTAGGTTTCATAACTCCCGAAATTATCTTAAGAAGAGTACTTTTACCTGCTCCATTTAGTCCAATTATTCCAACCCTATCGCCTTTTTTAACTTCAAATGATACATTTTTAAGAGCCCAAAATTCTTGAAATAGAAGTTCTCTTTTTAAAAGTTTAATAAAATACTCTTTAAGGTTATCTATTTTTTCCTGGCTTAAATTAAATTCCATTCCAACGTCATTAACTTGGATAACCGTTTTATTCAATTTATCACCTGATAATAATTACTTGAATTATTCTTAAACATATAATATAAATCTATCCTGATATTTATAAAACAGAAGTATGCCTGAAACAAGCAATATTATAGACACAGCCGAGGCATACAACAATGTATTCATATCAAATATCTGCCCATACAGGAAAGAATCCCTGCATAAACTTATTATAGCATATAATGGATTCAATTCAAATAAGAAGCGGTAGCTTTCTGGAATAATATCTACAGGATAAAAGATTGCGCTTCCATACATCAGCATAGTTATGAAAACTCCATACAAATGTTCTATATCTCTGAAAAATGTTGTCACAGTAGCAAGTAAAAGACCCGCACCTATAGTAAACATAAGCAATAATAAAATTGGTAGAATTGCAAATAGTATATAAATTGTGAAAGGTGCATTTGTAACCAGCATTACTCCAAAAAGAACTATAAGAGAAAGTCCAAATGTTACAAAATTAGACAGAATTACACCTAAACTGTACATATACTTTGGTACATATATCTTTTTTATAATTGATGCATTTCTTTTTATTGAACCCATAGCTGCCTTACTTCCCTGTGCATAGAAATCAAATACAAGTCTACCTGTTAATAAATAAACTGGATAATTCGCTATGTTATGAGCAAAGAAAGTTTGAAATATAATAGTTAACACTATCATCATCAACAGGGGATTCAAGAAACTCCAGAATATTCCAAGTACAGATCTTCTGTATTTAATCTTTATATCCCTTTTAACAAGCTCTATAAGTAAATACCTGTATTTTGAAAAGTTAACGAAGAACCTGTGCTTACGTAAAACATCATAATTAATTTTGAATAAATAACCCACTACAGATAAAATAATTAAAAATAAAATAATTGAAGTCAATTGAATTCCAATTAAATAGTTTAAAATAATTCCGGATAATATAATCAAAAATACAATCAATGATAACTTGAATTTAGATAAATTTAGTTTATTAATTTCAATATTTGTAGTGATATCCATAACTTCAGGTCCATAATTAAATAAATCTCTTTCTTCTGCATATTTAAGCGATCCACCACACTGACATGATTCAAAATCCTCTAATAACTCCCCTATTTTAAGTTGATAGTAATTTCCACAGCTTTCGCAAATGATATACTTATTTTCTATCTTCTTTGATAGATTTAGCCTTCGTATAAATGCAATTGCAACAAAAATGTTGGTAATGACAAGTAAGACATTGATAAAAGTCCCGTTATCAACATTTAAAAGTACTCCTAATATCAATGCCAGTGAAAATACAATTATTAAACTACATAGTATGCTAACTAAAAAGAGCTTAGCGTTATTGATATTTCTACCCGGAAATATCATTGATAATAAAGAATATCCAGGTAAGAGAAATATAACAATCTTAAGAACCATCATTATTCCTGCATTATTAAACATTGGAATGTTAAGTAGAAATATGCTTAAGGTGGTGAAAATAGCTACAATTCCAATGCCAGTTTTAGAGGTTTTTATTTCGTTCATGTTTTACCTTTGAATATTCGTAGTTGTAATTGATAGATATATAGGAACAGATTATTTTAATATAAAATTCTTTCCATGTTAAATTAGTTTTAATTTGTAATAAAAACTAATACTTTGTTTAACTGTCAAAAACAGAATTTCAATACATTTGCATTATGTTAAATTGAATAATTATTTTATATAAGGTTTACTAATGAAGCAACATATCTTTTTGTATCAGTTAAACTGGTAATTAACTTAAAAATTTGAAAATTAAAAGAGCATATATTCTAACTTAAACTTTAAATAGTTAATTTCAAAATAAAACCCTTAATAAAGTTCTAATATTCAATTTAGAATGTTATCATTAGATATTTAGTGGACTGGAATTTAACATCCCTAATATCGAGAATTACTTCCAGTATTATCTGAACTATATTGAGAATCTACCTGATTGTTATCGTAGGTACTGCTCCTTGTCCCGTATGTTCCACTTTGAGAGTACTGTGATGTTTGGCTGTTACTATCATAGTTTGAATTATCCGTATCACTTGTTTCATTGCTCTGATTTAAAGTTGAATTACTGTTATTTAGACTTAAATTTGAAGTTTCCTGACTATAATTTCCATTAGGAAAAGCTATTACTGCACCAAAATACATGCCCATAGCTATGAAGTTTATTAGTATGAATAATACAATTATTTTGTCGGATATTTTCATGTAAGTCAGTCTCTTCAATTTATTATTAATAAAAGTTTATAATTTCATTTTATTTATTATTTTCTATTTAATGCACAATCTGGGTTTTAAAAAA
The DNA here is from genome assembly GCA_023436175.1 of Methanobacteriota archaeon. Taxonomy (GTDB): domain Archaea; phylum Methanobacteriota; class Methanobacteria; order Methanobacteriales; family Methanobacteriaceae; genus Methanobacterium_D. The sequence goes on along the minus strand of JAEZKE010000156.1, from coordinate 50,223 downwards.
GTTAGTTTAAGAACTTAAAATCAATATTAAAACTAAAATATTCATTATTTTAACGATTAGCAAATGTATACTTTTTAAATCTTTTATAAATTCAATTATAAAATGAATACATTTCCTATCAGTTAAAATACAGAAGATAATTAGAAAAATTGATTTAAGTCAGATATACTTATTTATTAAAAAATAATATCTAACTTAAATAATATATAAAAAAATTATTTATAAACAGAATATATGAAAAATATAATATATTAATTAGAATTTAAAACAAAAAATCAGATATAATATGTATTAATATAAAAAGGAAGATATTAAGAAACTAAAAAATAAAATAATACGTTATAATACCCACATTCATGATCTTACAAAGTTATACTGATTATTAATTATACTAAATATTAATATCATTAAATAATCAGTTTGACTCTTTTTAGCATGAAGTTCATTATTTACTCGACTTTAGATCTAAAGAAGGTAAACTCTGTACTGAACCTATAGGCAAATATTGTTTAGATACTCCTGGATAGTTGTTACCTATCTGGTAATATTCAAAGCCCATTTTTTCCAGCATATCTTTATTGTATTGATTTCTTCCATCAAAAATGATTTTATTTTTAATTCTTTTTGTTATTTCATCAAAATCAGGGCTTCTAAACTCTTTCCACTCAGTTACCATTACCATAGCATCTGCATTGTCCAGGGCTTTATACTTGTTATCAACAAATTTTATATTGCTTTTACCATTGAAATAATACTCTTTCGCAATATCCATAGCTTGTGGATCATAAGTACTAATTTTAGCACCTAATTCAATTAACTTTTCAATAATAACCACAGATGGAGCTTCTCTCATATCATCAGTTTCTGGTTTAAATGCCAGTCCCCACACTGCAAAAGTATATCCCGACAGATCATTACCAAATCTATCTACAATTTTATTTACTAAAGAAAATTTTTGCTCATTATTTACTAATTCTACTTCCTTCAATATCTTTGATTCATACCCGTAATCATCGGCTGTTTTAATCAAAGCTTTAACATCTTTTGGAAGGCAACTTCCACCATATCCGCAGCCAGGATATAAAAAACTGTATCCTATCCTGCCATCGCTGCCTATCCCTTTTCTAATGTTATTAATGTCTGCTCCAACTCTTTCACAAATATTGGCCATTTCATTCATAAACGAAATACGAGTGGCAAGCATTGCATTAGCTGCATATTTCGTCATTTCTGCACTGCAGATGTCCATAATTAGAAATCTCTCATGATTCTTGGTAAAAGGAGCATATAATTCCTTCATGGTTTGAATAACTTCTTCATTATCGGAACCTATAACCACACGATCAGGCCGCATAAAGTCTGCAACTGCAGAACCCTCCTTTAAAAATTCAGGGTTGGATACAACATGAACATTATATTTAACATCTCTTTTTTCCAATTCATCAGTGATTACTTTTTTTACTTTTGCAGCGGTTCCTACAGGTACCGTTGATTTATCAACCACAATTAGATCATTGGACATTATTTGACCTATTTCTTTAGCCGCTTCCAGTACATACTTTAAATCTGCACTCCCATCTTCACCCATAGGAGTACCTACAGCTACAAAACAAACGTCTGAATCATTTAAACCTTCTTTCAGGTCACTGGTAAAATTTAGATCGCCATTTTTGTAATTCTTAATTACCAATTCTTCTAAACCTGGCTCATATATAGGAATAATACCTTTTTTCAAACTTTCAATTTTATTAATATCAATATCAACACAGTAAACTTTATTTCCCATTTCTGAAAAACATGTACCTGTAACCAATCCAACGTAACCTGTTCCAATGACTGTAATTTTCATATTATTACCTGTGAGATTTAATAATGCATCTCTTTTAATTATTAGGTAAATATGATATATTTTTATAGTAAATAAATATTACCTTCAAAATAACACTTTTTTTAAAATATGTACGTCTTTAAAGCAGCAGTATTAATTTTAGCACTTAATTTGATACTTTTATTAAGAATAAGTATTAATAGATATTTTATATTATCAATTATACCTATTTAATCATACAATCCAATACACATCCATAATTTAAACTTTTTGTAACTTAGTTTAAAAATTACAACTGATTTACTCTTTTAAATTAAATTTATTGTGCTTTTAATTTTTCATATCATTAAATAATGTATAAATGTTTCTTATTAAGATTTACATTTTTAAAATTTTTCAAAAGTAGATATTTAAGACTATTAAAGATTTTAGATTAATTTAAAGTAAAACCCTTAAATATAAATGAAGACCAAATAAAAAAATATTTTTTTCATTAATTGAATTACGAATACTAAAGTAATTTCAGCTTTGCCACATCATAGATTTAATCTCATTTCAATTTATTAAAATCTTATTTAAATGATTGAATGAATGTACTTAAATTTCTTCAGCTCTTTACAGAAACATGAATTTTTGACAGTAACCCCATTTCTATAACTTCTAAAATATGTTCAACCCTTTTTGCAAATGTATGATTAGTTAACACTATTTTTCTTCCTTTTTCCACTATTTTAATCCGTTCAAGATCGTGAGCTAAATAGTAATCTATTAACCCATACAGTTCATCAGGATTAGAATAAGTAATTAATGCATCTCCAAAAGTTTCTGTAGCATATTTTAGTTCATCTGAAACTATAAAAGCCCCTGCTGCAAACCCGTCAAATACGCGGTTTGATATGAATCCCTTTTCTCTCATATCATCCCAATGATCGTTAAGTAATATTTTACATGAAGAATAAGGCTTTCTCAATTGATTATTGGGGATATACTCACCTTTTATGTATTTTCCACTAATAAATTTTTTCCAATTTGTCCCATAAATTCCTAAATCTTTATCTGTAGGCAGTAAATCCTTTAGTATCTTCCTAAATACTTTTCTTGAATTTCCAACAAACAATAAGTCGTGTTTATATTCATTACTTTGTTCTGGATAAAATAATTCAGGATCTGTGCACTGCAACATTACATCTACCGGAACACTGGCAATTTTCCTGATTTTATCAGCCCAGAATTCAGAAGCGATTAACACATGATCATACTGGTTATATTCTTCAATACTTACTGAATCTGGATGTGAAATATTCCACATAATGTTGTAATGATTAGGTTTAGGATAATACCTGCTTAAACCCCTCAAAACTAAAACCACATCACAACTGGTATCGTCTTCATTATCCCATTCTGGCAGTATCTGTATTATAACCTCACAATTATTTCTTTCAAATTCCTTTTTTAAGCCCAGTGCTATGTGATAATCACCCCATTTATCAACTTCTTTCCATGCAGGTACAGGGATTTTAATAGAAATTTTTGTTTTTAAAATATACTGCTTTAAAACTTCTTTTAAAGTTTCAGCCCGGTTTTCATAGGTATGATTTTCAAGTACAAATTTTTGCAGTTCTTTGACTTTAGCAACTCTTACATTTTCATTAGTTAAATAATACTTTATTAATTCATTTAACTCCTCTTTAGATTTAAAAACTGGTAATTTACCTTTAAAAGTTCTTTCTGCACCTATTTCACCATTGGTTAATACTAAAGCTCCGCTGGCCAGAGCATCATAAACTCTGCTGTTAACAGCACCATATTTTTTGGTTACCCTATTGGCATCGTCAATAACGATTTTTGTAGAAGCATATACTTCCGGCAGCTTAAAATACTTTATAAACCCCTGATCATATTTTTTAAACTTATCAATCGTATTCCAGTTCTTCCCATATAATTTAAATTCATATGGCATACTTTCCGGGTCTAACATGTCGATGATTTCACGTGTGTCATTCCAGTAGCTGCCTGTAAAACAATAAGCACTCAAATACATACTGTTTTGGGGAATAGTATCATTAAATCTGGTTGAATTGGTGGCAATAGGCAATAATAATATTTCCCGTCCACTTTTCTCCTTTACGTGATTACAGGCTGTCCTGCTGGATGCAAAAATGATATCATAATCTGCAAATCCCGGACTAGAAATCCATCTATTAAACCAGTTGCGAAGCCATGCAATTTTAATTAAAGATTTATTTGGGCACCTGATTTTTCGAGGATCGTAAGCATCTAACAAAGATATTAAAATGTCCACATCTTCTCCAACATCGTACCAGTTTTCAGATCCTCTTCTAGATAAAAAACTTATTTCCCAGCCAAGTTTTTTCAGGCTTTCCCCCAACTCAACTGCAGTAAAACAATCCCCTGCTGAAGCATTTTCACCATTTTCAGTAACTGCAAAGGCAACTTTCAGAGGTTTTTCTGAAAATATCTTGTTATTGTTTAATTTATCCATAAACAACTGCCTATGTAACCAGTTATTCCATTTCTGGCAGAATATTTTTCTATTGTTTTTTCGTCTGTTCTTTACTTCTTTACTTTTATCATTTTCCTGTGTTCCAAATTCATAATGGAATAAAACAGCTTTAGCACAGTAAATATTTTTATAACCACTTTTATGAAGTTTAAGACATAAATCCACATCTTCATAACCATAAATATACTCTTCATCCAATCCATCTACCTGCCAGTATTTATCTTTCCTTACAAGCAGTGCTGCAGCAGTGACTGCTGCACTTTCTTTTTCATAATTACTGCAAGTATCAAAAGGTTCAATATTACCCAAATTATATGGTTTTATAAATCCTTCTTCATTTTTAAAGGCTATTCCCATGTACTGGATTTTAAAGGAATTATTTTTATTATGTTTTGAATTAGAGCAATCAGGATAAATTAATTTAGCCCCTACTGCGCCAACATCATCAGATTTTAAAGCAGTTTGCATCATTTCATTAAGCCAACCATAAAGAGGCTCAACATCATTATTTAAAAGCAGTAAATATTCTCCTCTTGCAATTTTGGCCCCTTGATTATTCGCCTCAGAAAAAGATCTATTTTCCGCGTTTTTAATAATTATCAGAGGTAAACTTTTTGAAAGCTGTTTTAAGAAGCTTATTGAATTATCAGTAGATGCATTATCTATTACTATAATTTCATAGTTTGGATACTGGATATTTTCTTTAAAATCTTTGAGCAATCTTTTTAAATGATTTTCTCCATTTCTATTTAATATTATAATTGAAACCAAAGGGCAGTTAACTTCAAAAGAATATAAACTTACCCTTGACTTATTTTCAGCTAATAATTCGCCATATTTTTTCTTTATCTCTTCTTTAGTTAACAATACTTCAGGTTTTTCAAAGCTTTTTACTAATTGAGAATTTAACAGTCGGCTTTTAATAGAGCTAATTTGATACTTTACCAATTTAAAGTGGCTGTTGTAACTATTTTTAACTCTTCTTAACCTGCCTTTCATCGTTTTTGAAGTTCTTACTGCAGTCCCGGAGTTATTCATATTTCATCAACTACACTTTTTAGGAATTTAATAACACTTTTAGTCTAATGTTTTGTAGCTATAGTCACAACTATTATAAATAGTATTTCATTTTCAGAAGTACAGCAATTATAAAAAAAGAGGTTTAAAACTTATCATTTGAGTTAAAAATATTAATAAAAATAAAATGAAAATTTATCCGTCCATTAAAACCAATTATAATTTAAAAATCTTTATTTAGCACACTAATATCATTTTCAATTTCTTCAAATGAATAATAATTTTTACCGAAGCAAAATCCGTCAGTATTTGCATTTTAGTGACATATGTGTTTCTTTCTCTAGTCATTTTCATCATACTTTTAGTTCTAGGATACTTTCTAGAAAATCTTTCATTTAGTAATCTTTTAAAACATTCTTTTGAAGAAAGATTTTAACATATACTAGAACGTATCCATAAATTATCTAAATCTAAATTAAATATCTGAATTTTAAAAAACTCAATTAAAATAATTTACAGGTTAAGATAAATATAAGATATGTATCTTACCGGTTTTGTTTATTAATTATTTTTTAGAAGTTTTCGTTTAAATTTTCTATTTCTTTAGCATGATATTGATTATTATCAAATTATTTCGTTATGGATTCTGTTGTATTAAGCGATAATCTTTTGATAATTGGAAGTATTATAGCATTCAATAATCAATTTATTATAAATCATCAAATGATGATTTAATGTTAAATGTCATTAATCTTATTTTTCCCACCTCTGAAAAACAGGTCCCTGTGACTAACCCACATAACCTGTTCCGATAACTGTTATTTTCATTTTATCATCTTAAAAAATGTAATCAATACTGTTATTAGCGAATGTTAAAACAAATTTAATCTTTTTTAAGTTGATATTTTAAATATTTATTAAAACTATCTTTTTTCAGGAATTCAAAGTAAGTTTCATAATAGTTCTTTTGTAAATCTTCTTTATATTTACATGATTGAAATCCTTGAACAATATCATTGAAAAACGATTCCTGATCTTTTTTATCAAAATTATCAATTTTTAAACTATGTCCAAATAAGTCATCATAACGCCATATTACTCTTTTGAATGCTACCAAATAATCTGTTTTATTATCATATTTTACAGAATTAATAAAGTCTAAAGTAACTTTGTTTGCTTTTAACATTCCTTCAATTCTTTTTTTATTAAAAATTGTTAGTCGGTTTTCAACATCTTTTCTATAATGATAGTAAGTACCAATAACAGGAATGGTTTTTTTTGAATAATATGTTGCCCTTGCTGTAAATGGAACATCTTCTACTGCCTGAAGTTTGTCAAAGTAAATGTTGTTTTTTTGTAAGAATTCCCTTTTGTAGATAGCATTCCATATCACTACAGAATGTTCATTTACATTTAAAAGTTCTCCCTCAGATTTTCTTTTATGAATTGTTTTGTTTATGTAATCTTCCTTTGAATTTTTCTGGAATTCATGTACATATAGTGTTCTTGCTAAGTCAGCATCTTGTTTTTTGGCTTCTTTAAATAATGTTTCATAAAAATTTAAATCAATCCAGTCATCACTATCAACGAATCCTATATATTCTCCCTTTGCAATTTTAAGACCACTATTTCTTGCCAATCCTGCTCCTTGATTTTTTTGGTTTATAATTATTATTCTTCCATCCTTTTTTCTATATTCATTTAATATTTCTAATGATTGATCCGTTGAACCATCATCGATACAAATAATTTCAATATTTTTTAGCGTTTGATTTATCACACTATCTAAACATCGTTTAAGATATTTTTTTCTATTGTATACAGGAATGATTACAGAAACTTTAGGACTTATCTCTCGTAATAATAATTTATCTTTTATTTCAGGGTAAAATTCTAAAAGTGCAGAAAGATGTTCATCATTTCTTCCCTTTTTATTTAAAGAAAATAAAGTTCCATCACCGTTTAAATTTAGCTCTCTTTCTGGATTAATGTAGATTAAACGTTTGTATCCATTTTTAATAACTTTAACCTTTCTATTGTTTAAAACAAGCATTGCCCAGAACCATATATCATCTGCATATGGTGAAAGTTTAAGAAATATCTCATCATTTAAAACATCTTTATAAAAAACATTTGGAGGATATAAAATCCCCCCACCAGTTGTAGGAAAGTTTAAAACACTAATTTCATCATTTTCAATTAATTTCTCCCATTGATCATATGGTTTAACAGAACCTGATTCAAAACTCATTAAATGAGCTCTATGTGCTATTACATTTTCCCCATCATAAGTTTCATATAACCTTTCTAACCAATCTTCAGGATAGAAAAGATCATCATCTGCAGTAACAATA
>JAEZKE010000156.1:0-37500 GCA_023436175.1 Methanobacteriota archaeon | reverse complement strand
CATGCTTATAAATGTTATAACAAACATCTCTTAACTTACTTTCCTTAACCGATCGCTTCTAGCGTTACAATCCCCAAATACTCTTTTTTCCACTGAAATAACAGATACTAATAATCGTTTTTATACTATTAGTGAAATTTATGGTATGGATGGATACTCTGTACCTCAACTTTATCAGTTTAAAGAATTTGTTGTTTTTGATATAGAACTGAACCGGGGCTATGCTGCCTTAAAATTTGCAAACCTTGATTCATGTAAAGCGGTATATGGATTCAAAATAAATGATGACACCTACGATTTTGCTTTAGAAAATTTCAACCTGAACCCTAGCCCATAAAATAAAACCGTATAATTTTGGACTTTCTAATGAAAATAATACCATAGATATATACTGTCTTCCGGGATGTGATGGGGTGACAACTACCAAATTAGAATTTACAAATATTCAGGATGAATGGTTAAATGGAAAAGAACAAATGAAAATAAAAAAAGCAAAAGTGAAAGAGGCAGGTACTGTTATATCAAATATAATTGAAAATGAAAAGATTGATTGTAACATTATTTTAAAAATCGATACTGACGGTGCTGAAAGTAAAATTATCGATGATTTAATCAAGAAAAATGTATTAGAAAAAGTTGATTTAATTATGGGAGAAATGCATCTAGAATCAGAAGAATTAGATTATAAATTAGTCGGATTTAAAAAAGTTTACCAAAATAATCATTCAGAGACAATTTACAGCTTCTGTTATGTTAAAGATCAATTTTATAAAGTATTACCATTAAAGTTGATTTAAGTAATTCTGTAGTTTATTTATTTAATGCCTAAAATAAATAGTATATCAACTTATTTATTTTAAGATCATTCATATTTTATTTTTATATTATTACATCATTATTACGTTACAGTTACTACCCATTTTTTAAATGAGTTTAATTAATCAAAGACTAATTAAATTCACAGATTTCTTAGTACATATCCTATTTTACGTAAGGGAGAAGTAACTCTCCAGGAAGTACTATTTTGATATTTTCTGATTTTATTTTTTAATTTTTTTTCTTTAGCAATCTTTTCTTTTTTTAAGTTAACAATATGCTTTCCTAAGTCTTCAATCTGCGTTTCTAATTGTTTTTCTTTAGCAAATGTTTCTCTTTTAAAATTTACATAATTTAAAGAAAGTTCCTCACAATTTCTCAATAAGTCAGATAAGGGATTAGTTTCATCATCAGTATACTTTATCTCTATATTATCACAAAAAGATAAATCAACAGGATCTTTTTCAATTTTTATCTCGTTTAGATCAGTGGTTGAAGAATATCCCTTTGCAAAATCTATTGCATCTTCATTTTCTAAGTTTCCACGTTTTTTTAATTCATTAAACATATTTTGCCGATGCCAGCTTTGATTTTTTGTTCTATCAATATCGCATAAACTATTGATCCAACCTACAGATAGTTTAGACAGTGCCTGTTCTTTAGACCTTATAGGAAAGTGAGCTATGCGTAAATCATTATTCAAAACTTGTTTTATAGCACTACATTTTTTATTATGTTTTAAACTGTGATTACCCTTATTTAATTTAACCCCACAATTTTTAACTAATTCTTTAGGTAAAATTAATTTATGCATTTCTTCAGCATCATACCGAGCAGAAGTAATTTTAGCAGGTATGAACTTTTCTTGTTCATTATTAAAATCAGGGACATATGTTTTCCATTTTACCTGATAAAAACTATCAGGCTCAATTTTATCTAAAATTTTTCTGGGATTACCTTTATTAGAGGATATAAGAAATTCATCTGCATCTAAAGGGACAATAACATCAGCTTTAAATTCATTAACTGCTTTTAATAACAGTTGATTCATTTTAACAGCTTGATTGAACACTCCATCTTCATCTTCAAAGATGAAAATAGGCAATCCTTCACTTTCAAGAAGTCTTAAAATTTTAAGAGTGGCATCAGTACTCTTATTATCTAAAATAATCATCCCATCTAATATATTAACATTATACCGAACAAAAGATTCAATAATATCCATTTCATTTTTTACCATGCTGATGGAAAAGATTTTTTTGGTTTTCATTTAAATCACTGAATTTAAAAATTATCTCACTTAAATTTTAATCTTCCATTTTTTATACAATTCTTTAGTTGAATTTGTAAGTATCTTTTTTTCTCATTAATAAAAATTATCACTAACTTTTTCAAATTCTATTTAAATTGAACGATATATTTCACCAAGATCTCAATATTTCATCAAATTTCGATTTTTACAATATCTTTTGATGTTCTTAAAAATCTATATCAAAAATATTTATAATGCAGCAAAAATATTGTTTAAATATTATTTTATATTCGCTATTTTTATTAAATTATAATATAAACCAATATTCTCATGTTTTACGCCATTAATAACATCACATATACTTAAATAGTTTATAATTTCTTTAAACTTTAAAATATACATTATTTAGGCTACTTTCATGGCATTATCATCATGAAATGCTATTAATCATAAATTAATTTATATTTACCATCTGTAATACTGCAGTCAAAATAGAGCACCTCTTTTCACGGAAATATAGTTATAAAGTTGTAAAACCAGATTTAAATATTTAGCCCTTCAATTTTGTTAATTATGCTGTCTACTAATTTTTAGCATTATTAAACCAAATAAATTATCATTTATTTTTTACTTTTACCAACTATAATTCAATTGTTAGAAACATATTCAATGCTGTATTTTGAATAAACAAATTTATTGAAAATACCCTTAAAACTGTTTTATTGACTATTTATATACAAACTTAAAAAATTTAGACTAAGATGTTAATTGATACATAAATAGCGAAAAATTTGTGTAATTAATCTCATACATTTTTTTCATTTATACACTTATGAATATTCCTATTAATTTTATATTGTATTAATTTATTAAAATGTAATAAGGAATAATATGGGTTAATGTCAGTTTTTAGAGTTTAAGAATATTTATTAACTATGTATATTAATTCATTTTTTCCAAAAGTATTAATAATTAGTAAAAACATATTACCGTATGGTATTTTACTGGAGATGATCGTATGAAAAGAATTATAAAAATTTTAGTGGTTTTTATGCTGGCGATTCCCCTACTAATTTCACCAGCAGCAGCATGGCCTGTACAAACACACCAGAATATAGCAACTAAAATCTATTATTCGCTACCAGTATCAGTACAACATAATCTAAATCTGAATGAAATGAAAATAGGAGCAAAAACTCCAGATGCTACTTTCAGAGATTTCAACAACCATAAATACCCTCAAAGCGTTGCGCAAGCTCAAAAATGGCTTAATAATGGTAAAAAAGCATATCAAAGTAAAAATTATAAATATGCTAGCTATTGTTTTGGAGTAGCTTCCCATTATATTGAAGACACATTTGTAGCCGTTCATTGCGTAACTACCGAAACAACAGCTCAAAATACAGCTTTTGAAAATCAAGCAACTAAAATGGTACCATCAATAAGATATACAAGCGGAAGTCTAAATTTCTTATTATTTTATGGTTACATACAGGGACAGTCAGACTGGAGGGCATGGCTTAAAACAAAAAGTCCATCTATAGCTCAAAGAGAAGTAAATAATGCTGGATCAGTAGCTTACAGCATGATCAGAAAATGTGTATAAAATTTAATTACTCAAAAACAAGTTAAAATCCATGAACTTTGACTTGTTTTGGTTTAATTTTTTTATTTTTTTTATTATAGCAGAATTTATAAGTTATTTTAAATTATTTAGCTAAATCTAAGAAATTCATTCCTTTCTAAATCATAAAATTAATTTTTCAAACAGATATCATCATAATTCTATAATTGTGAAAAGATAAATTCAACACCCTTTCATCAGATAACTAAAGGAATAATTATAAATAAAATTTTACCAACCTTTTATTTATAGAACTTTAAATTCATCGGTTAGCAGAGTTTATTAAGTTTTAAATTATAAAAATAACTGGACAAAGCAGTATATAATCTTTAAAAATAAACCCAACAAAAACAACTACAGTTTTAAATTCAGTTAAGTTAATATTATATAATACAATTATAAGTTATAACTCAGGTTACGGGTAGTATGAAGATTGCAGCAGGTGTCGGTGAAAATAGGAACATAATTGAGGCTTCAAAAAAAGTGAATTTTGAGGTTATTTTAACAGAATCAGAAGATAATTTAATTAATATGCTTCTAAACAAAGAAGTAGATGCCGCTGCAAGAGGATCTCTAAGCTCTTCTAAAATGATGACCATATTAAAAGAAAAATACTGTGATAAAATATATAGAGCATCATTTTTAGAAGTAGATGGCCATAAATTTTTGTTTGCTCCTGTAGGGATTGATGATGGAGATACCATAGAAGAAAAGATAAAAATAATAGATTTAGGGGCTGAGTTCTTATTAAAATTAGGAATAGAACCTAAAATTGCCGTACTTTCTGGTGGAAGACCTCAAGATGTAGGTAGAAGTCAAAAAATTGATGATTCAATTGCAGAAGGAGAACATGTAACCCGTGTAACAAAAAGTAGATATTCTGTAAAACATTATTTTATATTAATAGAAGATGCAATAAAGGATAATGTAAACTTCATTTTAGCACCTGATGGCATATCTGGAAACTTAATATTCCGAACTCTTGTTCTTGTAGGTTCAGCTAAAAGCCATGGTGCCGTAACACTTGGAATCAATGAAATTTTCATAGACACCTCAAGATCACAAAGCGTAGAAGGATACATTAGAGCTTTAAAATTTTCAAATTATCTAGCAAGACTAAAAAGTAGGAATGAAAATGCAACCATTAAAACCACTTTATAAAATTTATGAATGGTACATATCAAGAAATCTCAAGCAGGAAAACATGCCCAAGCATATAGCCATAATAATGGATGGTAATAGACGATATACAAAAATAATGGGAAATATGGAAATTATAGATGGCCATAAAAGAGGCGTAAATACCCTTGAAAAGGTTTTAGATTGGTCCATTGAATTAGGGATAGAAATCGTTACTGCTTATGCATTTTCTACAGAAAACTTTAAGAGACCTCCTAAAGAAGTGGAAGGCTTAATGCTTCTTTTCCAGAGAGAATTTGAAGGGATAGCAAAGAATCCTAAAATCCACAAAAATGAAGTTAGAATAAATGCAGTGGGTAATTTAAACTTACTTCCAGAAAATGTAAGGGAAGCAATAAGAATCGCAGAAGAGGCTACATCTTCCTATGAAAAACGAATTGTAAATATTGCAATAGGCTATGATGGGCGGATGGAAATAATTGACGCTATTAAAAAGATTTCAAGAGAAGTTAAAGACGGAAAATTAGATTGTAATGAAATAGATGAAGATATGGTCAGTAAAAATTTATATACTGCAGGCCTGGAAGATCCCAATCTTATAATAAGAACAAGTGGGGAAGAAAGGCTCAGCGGGTTTCTGTTATGGCAATCATCCTATTCAGAACTATACTTCTGCGATAGTTTATGGCCAGAGCTTAGAAAAGTTGATTTCTTAAGGGCTCTCAGGTCTTATCAAGAAAGAGAAAGACGATTTGGGGTTTAAAACCCATATTTTACTTTTATTTTAGAGGTTAAGAAAACCTGTGGTTTAAAACCACAAAATTCATAGGATTTTTGAGGATTTGAGGTAATATTATGATTGATGTACACTGTCATGTTGATTTTAAAGACTTTAACAGAAACAGAGAAGAAGTAATGGCAAGGGCAAAGAAAAAATTATCTGCAATTGTTGATTCCGGAGCTACATTAGGTGGAAACAGAAGAGCTCTAAAACTTGTAGAAGATTATAAAGGTTTTGCACATGCTACACTTGGATTTCATCCAGTTAATGCATCAAAAGCAGATTTTGACATAATTGAAAAAGCATTTAAAGAAATACATGAAAATATTGATAAAACCGTCGCAATTGGAGAAACTGGCCTTGATTTTCATGAGGTAAAAGATACTGAATCTCGGAACCGGCAAATAAAGGTATTCAAGACGTTCATTGACCTTGCAAATGAATATGAGATGCCGCTTGTGCTCCATGCAAGGGATGCCGAATTAAAAGCTTTTGAGCTGGTAAAAGGTTATTCAAAGGATATCGATGTTATATTCCATTGTTATGGTGGAGATATTAAAACAGCCCACAAAATAGTGGATGAGAGCTATTATATTTCATTTTCAACCATAATTGCTTATTCTGATTATCATGAAGAGCTTGTAGAAGAGATACCTATTCAGAATATACTAACTGAAACCGACAGCCCTTACCTTACGCCTTTTAAAGGGCAAAAAAATGAACCTGCATTTGTAGAAGAAACTGTTAAAAAGATTGCTGATATAAAATCTTTACCTGTATCTAAAGTAGACAAAAAAACAGAAAGAAACGCAAAGAAAGTTTTTGATATTTAACCCCTGAACTGATATCAATTGCATCTTATTTTTTTATTTATTTAAAATAGCGATATCATCTTTTCATTCATGCGGGTTTTGCTCTTATTATACATTGGTATCGAATACTTGTTTTGCACTTATCGATTCCCCTATTTCATTTCACTTTGTGTTAGTTGCATTAACTTACAAGAGTATTTAAACATCCTCCCCAAGCACTTGTATCTATTCATTACGCATTATTTACACTATTAGATACATCTTCAACATTTGTCCCATCTACATTTGTAGATCTCCTGCCAGATCATTTACAGCGTTCCCTGTATTTTCTAAATTTGTAGCTGTTTCATCTGCAGCATTTCCTATCTGATAATGATGAGCTGTCTATACTTTCAATTGTATCGCTGACACTTTAGCTGCGTTTTCTACTTTTTATAATTTAGCTTCTAGTTCTTCAATGTTTTTTGTATCTGCGTTTATGCCTATTTCGAGTGTACTGGTTATCTAACATTTTTCGCGCTCATCAAAGGTTGTTTAAATCAAAATAAGGGTTAATGATGCTTTTAATTGAAAAATATTTACTATATTAAAAATAACAAGAATAATAAGGTGAAGTTATGACTGATAGAAAATGGAGAATAATTAATGAAGTTGATAAGAATAAATTTTATGAAAAGATAATCCAATATAAAAAGCCGGGTTATGAATTGTTTCCGGGAAGTTTTACGGTTTTTGAAGCTTCCACACATCCTACAACTTTTTATTGTTTGATGAAAAATAAAAATAGGAATTAATTACGTTTAAGGGATGGAAAGGGTTTAACACCTTTTCCATTCAGGCTTAACTCGGAATGTTACTAAATAAAATATGATCATTATGACTGCAATAGTTATGAGTTCATAGGCAGGGTCTATTGCGGCCTGAGTAAATAGTGACGGCGTTTGCAGGATTGAAGCTTGAGGATGAATGACGGCTGATTCATAGATATTATTAGCAGCGTGCATACCAATAGCTAATTCCAGTGTTCCGCTTTTAAGGGTGATAAATGCCAGGGAGAACCCAACCACCACATAATAAACCATCGCTAGAATTCCACCTGCGCTGATTTCAGGGTTGACTATATGAGGTAACAGGAATAAAATACCATTTATCAGTGCTAGCACTAAAAAATTTCTGGTTAATAGTCCAGTTCCCTGCATCCAGTAACCTCTGTAAGTGAGTTCTTCACTAGTAGTTTGAAGTGGTATCAGCACTAAGATGAATGGCAGGAAGTATAAGAACTGTGAGATGTTATTGCTGTTAAACTGAATGCTTGATGGGTTTAATCCATATAAAAGAATGTCTGAAAGGACTAAAAGCAGGAAGAAAAATCCAAACCCATAGAGAATAGGTTTCACGTTTATGTTTTTAAACGGAGTTATAAGTGTGCGGAATGGTCTTTGATGCACATAACGGACACTTATGAACACTCCAATTATTCCGCAAATTGCAGGGCACATGGTAACTACAAAATAGGCCAGTGGACTGATTGAACTGATGTTAAGTGTTCCAAGATTAACTGATGATCCGAAAGCCATTGCAACGATAAATTGTACCGCCGCACCAACAATATAAATAAAAAAATAGATAATCAATATTCCAATAATATACCTTATTAAACTTGTTTTACCTTTACGAGCTTGATCAAGAAATGTTTCCATTAGATATCACCTTTTATTAACAAGTGAAATGTTGAATTATCTTTTAAATAAACTTTTCTTATTCAACTTCGCCAATATTATTTATTTTACAAAAAATGAAAGAAGATATGCAAGAATGGAGTATAGTATCAGGTACTATGGGAAGATATTTCTGGAAATTCTAATAACGCTATAAATAAAGAGATTGTTGATAAAATTAATGGCATTTAATTCATTGTTAACTTATTAAAATATCAATATTAAATTGGATGCTAAATTAGAAAGAAAATACTTATTTGCAGGTACAATTATTGCAATACTGCTGGAGGAGTTGGAGTTTTGTGGCTGAGAAAACTTCATTTTCTACGGCTTTGCAACCGTGAAAAAATCAAAGATTTGCAAGTTCGTTCCGTAAACATCAAAAAGCTACGGAAACATAGTCTCCGTGGTCAAAATTGAAAATTTCGAAGACTTACATTTTTGATAACCGTCAAAAAAATCTTTGATTTTTTTGGGTTACAGAATGGTAGTTCTGTAGACCTTCGAAAAATCCATAATTTTTCGCGCCTCTAAAAATCTATGATTTTGGCAATGTGAAATAAAAAGTGGAACCTTTACCAAATTCAGATTCAACCCAAATACATCCACCATGACGATCGATTATTCTTTTAACAACTGCTAATCCAACTCCTGTTCCGTTATATTCACCTATAGTATGTAAACGCTGAAATATTTTGAATATTCTGTCTAAATACTGTTTTTCTATTCCTATTCCGTTATCATGTATGCTGAATACATATTCTTTGCTTTTTTCGTCATTATATGCAGAAATATGGATTTTTGGAGTTTCATCTAATTTTCTGTATTTAATTGCATTTCCAATAAGATTTTGAAAAACCCTTCTTAATTGATCAGCATCAGCATTTACATTAGGTAATGGATCATGAGTTATTTTTGCATTATTTTCATCTATAGAACTTTTAAGATTAGTAACAGCTTGATCTAAAATAGAATTGGTATCCACCTCTTCAAACTCCTTTCCAGACGTACTAACACGTGAATATTCCAATAAATCATTTATTTGCTGTTTCATCCGGACAGCAGCTTCTACAATATAATCTATAAACTCATCAGCATCACTATTTAATTTACCTTTATAACGATATTCTAAAAGTTGAGTAAAGCTTGCAATGGTTCTAAGCGGTTCCTGAAGGTCATGGGATGATACATAAGCGAATTGCTGTAATTCATCATTAGAACGTTCTAGTTCATGTATAGTTTCCTGTAGTTTTTCTTCCATTTGTTTGCGTTCTGTAATGTCTCGAGAAACTGTAAGGTAAACTTTTCGTCCCTGATAATTAATGATATGACCATTAACTTCTACGGGTATCATTTTACCTTCTTTAGTTAAATGAACAATTTCAAAACTGCCAAACCCAGTTTTTGTCATTTTTAGGAGATTCTTAGGCATTTCAACCCTTTTATCTGGAGCTATTATATCTGCAGGAGTCATGTTCAATATTTCATCTTTGGTATAACCCAATCTTTTTAATCCAATTTCATTTACTTCTATGTACTTTCCAGGCATTCCATCTTCCTTTATTTCACTTAAACTGATCATATCAGTTGCTTTATCAAATAATTCTCGATATTTAGTTTCACTTTCCTTTACAATATTATAAGCTTTCTTTAGTTCTAACGTGCGCTCTTCAACCATTTTTTCTAAATTATCACGAGTTTCTTTTAATTCCTGCTCCCCGTGGCGCCGTTTAATGATCTTGTACAGTTCATTAGCCACGGATTGAATCTGAATTACATCATGGTCATCATATTCTTCGATTTTATTCCCCACACCAAAAACAAACTTAACTTTATCTCCATCAAATACAGGAATACTTATAAATCTTTTAACAGATACATGCCCCTCTGGAAACCCTTTTCTATTAGGAGAATTTTTAAAATCATTGTAAACAACAGGGCCTTTAACTTTTATACAATCAGTCCAGTTCCCAGCTTGTTCAACAGGATAATGGGTTTTAAATGGAGTATTACACATCCTTAAAGCTCCATCATTCCATGTATCTAAAATAATAGTTTTCTGATCGTCGGAAATTAAATGAAAAAACCCAATAGTACTATCTGTAAAAATTACTGCATGATCTAATGCATAACTATAAAGTTCTTTATCTGTAAGTTGTGGGGCACTCTTGTAAAGCTCAAGAAGGAAACTTTCCCTTTTTACTTCTTTACGAAAATTTTCTTCAGCTTTTTTACGTTCAGTATCATCAAAAACATAACCTTTAACTTGAATAAGTTCATTTAAATCGTTGAATACCCCAACAACATTAGCAACAATGTGAATTCGTTTTCCATCAGGCCGCCTATGCCATGTTTCACGATTCTTGACTTTCTTCTCTTTTTTTAAATCATCAATAAGATCAGTCCAATCTACATGATTGAATTCTGAAATATTTGAATGCATAGCATTTTCACGATTGGCAAATCCATATATCTCTACAAATGAAGAGTTACATTCAAGAAGTTTTCCTTCGGGTGTTGCAATGAAGTTTCCGGTCAAATCCTCCTCAAACCATTGACGATATTTTTCTTCGTTTTCTTTTAATTTTTTATCAATTTTATGCTTATAAAGAGCATTTTCTATAGATACCTTTAATTCATTAGGACTAATTGGTTTATTAATAAAACCATAAGGTTCTGTTAATTTAGCTCTTTTAAAAGTCTTTTCATCACTATAAGCTGTCATATAGATTATAGGGACATCAAAAATAGCATTTATTTTCTCAGCAACTTCAATACCATCCATATTGCCTTTAATCACTATATCCATAAGTATTAAATCAGGTCTAAGATCTATAGCTTTTTGAATGGCATCTATTCCATTAGTAACTGTTGAAACTACTTCAAAACCCACACTTTCTAATGATCTCTGGATATCCAGTGCAGTAATAGCTTCATCCTCGACAACCAAAATCTTAGATTGCATGAATAATTATTGTTAATAACTAAATTTATACTTTTAGAATTATAATTTCATAATTTTAACGGCTAATTTAGAAGAATAAATTAATATATCTTTTATAATATTTTGAATTAATAATTCAGATTATTATAACATATTCTTTTATAAACAGATGACATTCTATGATTATATACTCTTATTAACTGTGATGCTTGCATCAAAGTCTGTGAATTTAACTATATACAATCTTATTATAACAATTAGTTTTGCACCAGAAATTAATTCTAAAATTCTGCAAGGGACTATATTACAAAGGATTACAGTAAATTAATTTAATTTAATACACTAAAACAGGCCCTAATTGTTTTAAAAAAGTCATTTTAATCATTTATAGAAATAAAACAAATTTTTATATCATATATTAAATAGTAGATGTATATTAAATTCTAATAAGTAAATTAAATTTTGATTTTTATTTTTTATTGGATAATATTAGTTTTAATGTTTTTATTTATGTATTAATGTGATTATAGTCACGTAATAGACCATTTACTTTATATAATTTAAAATTAATAGTGAAATATAGTGCTACTGATCTTCTTATCTATGCGCTTCCAACATAGGACCACTCAAAGATTATATAGCACTTCCCTTTGTGGACACTCCTTAGCTAACTTCACGATACCCCTAAGGAGTGTCCCTAAGTCAATGTTCTTTTTATGCACTAGGCTATACTCACTGATTACAGTAATTTACTTTACTGAAACGGGTCCACCTCTTTAAAAAAATTATTTACCCATTTTAGAATTAAATTTGGTTTTGATATGGCTATAGCGGCTAAATCATTATTTAATTTTTAGAAAGAGCTAATTTTAAGATTTTTTAACAGGTATCCTCCAAAAATTCTCAATTTTCTGGATCCGTAAAATCTTCGATGATTTCGCCGGCGTCAAAAATCAGGGATTTTTGACAGCACGCGAAAATTTTCAATTCTTACAACTTTTCGTTGCAAGTTTGAAAATCAAAGATTTTGTAAACATTTGAAAATTAATTTTCATGAAAAAATGAGAAGTAAATTTTGTACAATTACAACTTGCTTCTTATATTACACAATTTAATATATAAATATATGTCATTTTAAGCCTAATTCCATTTTTAATGATTAAATTCAATTTATTTTCTCATTTAGTGAACTAATATCCATTTAATTTATTTTATAATACCCATAAAGTTATATTATATTGTTTATGTATATTAAAACGATCATGAGGCTTAAAATAGAATTATTAATTCTATTAAATAGTTATTATTATGTTTAAGCCATTTTTTACAGAATTTATCCCTAAATTTTTTGTATATAATGGTTAAACTAATTTAATTGTAGTTTCATGCATGCATAAATTGCATAAGGAGGTGAAAAACTGAAAAAACACGCAATATCTAACAAAATACTATTAATAACAGTTCTACTTGGTATTTTTATTGTTCTAACTTCTGTATCTAGTGTTAGTGCAGCTTCAACTGTTTATGTTAACGGAACTGTCGGATCTGATGATAATCCCGGAACAAGTGATTTGCCATACCAGACAATAGGCAAAGGAATAAGCAGTGTTGATGAAAATGGAACAATAAACATCGCAGACGGAACATATAGTGGAGAAGGAAATACAAATATTTCAATCAACAGAAATATGACTATTACAGGTCAAAGCCAAAACAAAACAATCATAAACGGAAGCGGCAATAACTGGATATTTAATATTAGCAGTGGTGTTACTGTCACTATTTTGAATTTAACCATGACCAACGCAACAATAACAGGTAACGGTGGTGGTGCTATCTCAAATAGAGGTAATTTAACTATAACAAATTGTACGTTCACAAGTAACACAGCTCCTATTGGTGGTGCTATCTACAATAAAGGCAATATTACTGCTTTGAGTGGTTGTACTTTCAAAGACAACACAGCAGCAAATGGTGGTGCTATATTCAATTATGAGGGTACTATTAATAATTTAAGCGGCTGTACCTTCACAGATAACGTAGCAAACACAATTGGCGGCGCTATATTCAATTATAATGGCACTATTACGAATTTAAGTGGTTGTACCTTCACAGGAAATACAGCAGATCAAGCTGCTGGTGCTATCTGCAATAATGGTAATTTAACTGTTGCTAATTGTAATTTCACAGGTAATAATGCCTCATGGGCTGGTGCTATCTACAATGTTGACGGTGCCATTATTACTTTGAGTGGCTGTACCTTCACAGATAACACTGCAACTTATGGTAGTGCTATAACTAATTATTTGAGTACTTTGAATATGGATGGTTGTACCTTCACAGGTAACAATGCACCCCATGGTGGCGCTATCCTCAATTATGACGGTACTATTAATAATTTGAGTAGTTGTACGTTCACAGGTAATAGTGCTTCATGGGGTGGTGCCATCTACAATTACTATAGTACTATTACTTCTTTGAGTGGCTGTACTTTCAAAAACAACACAGCAACTACCAGTGGCGGTGCCATCTATAATGGACCTGGTAGTACTTTGAATATTGGTGGTTGTACCTTCACAGGTAACAATGCTCCCGAGGGCGGTGCTATCTACAACAAAAACAATATTGCTACTTTAAGCGGTTGTACTTTCACAGGTAACAATGCAACCTATGGTGGCGCTATCAACAATTTTCAGGGTACTATTACTACTTTAAGTAATTGTACTTTCAACGGTAACAATGCAAGTTATGGCGGTGCTGTCTTCAATCATGGTGCCATTAGTTCTGTAAGTGGCTGTACTTTCACAGGCAACAATGCAAGTGGTAACGGTGGTGCTATCTGCAATATTGTTACTATTAATTTGACTGGTTGTACTTTTACAGGTAACACTGCAAGTCTTGGAGGTGCTATCCGCAATGTAGGTATTATTGCTAATATTCATTTCTGCAGGATGGTTGGAAACAATGCAACTTATGGTAGTGCTATTAATAATTTAGATGGTTCAATAAATGCTGAGCTTAACTGGTGGGGTTCTAATACAAATCCAAAAAACATCGAAAATCTCATTACAGGTGATGGTGTAGATGCTGATCCATGGCTTGTACTTTCAATAAGTGCAAATCCCTGTAAAATACTCAACACTAAGACTTCTAATGTTACAGTGGATTTATACAAGGATTCAAATGGTAAAGATCATAGCAATGAATCTTTTAAATATCCATCAAAAATACCAATGATATTTACCACAACCTGGGGAAGTATAACACAAACCATATTAAGTTATGGAACTGGTACAGCTACCTTCACAGCAAACGGAGGACCAGCACCACAGCAGGACCATATAACTGTTTCAGCAGCAGATAGTCTTAACCAGAAAGCCGCGGTATCTACCAGTATCATAATAAAACCAGTATCTGAGTTATACATCAGCACAACAAGCAGTAAGACACATGTTAAAATTGGTGACACATTTATACTAACCTACAAACTCGGAAACAACGGGCCGGACACTGCAGATAATGTTACAATAACATTTCAGTTACCAGAAGGTTTAGATTTCGTAAATATCAGCGCGACCAGTGGGAACTGCACATACAACCAATTAACAAGAACAGTAACCTGGACTTTAAACTCAGTACCTGTAGGAGACCCTTACCTGTACTTAACTGTTAAAGCTGCAGGTGATGGAACTTACAAAATAACACCAAAGATTACATCAACCACTTATGACCTGAACTCAGGAGATTCAGGGATTATAACAATCAACGTGCAAGAAAATAATAACTCAAACAATGAAAGCATAGTAAACGCAGCCAGCAGAACAACAATAGGATTACAGGAAACAGGATTACCATTAAACTATATAATACTTGCTATATTTATGGTTCTAAGCGGCCTAATAGTACCAAAAAGAAAATAAACCCATTTATCTTTTTATTTTTTTGAAAAATTATATTCAATTTGAAACCACCTTATCAATCATTGATTAAATACTCACCATATTATGTTAATTTTCAAATAATCAATGTTAAAAATATTTATTTTATTATTAAAAGTGTATCTAATTGTTAAATTTATATATTCTATTAACATAATCAAAATTGGATACACTTTACAAACATATACTTGCAGGCATTTAAAATGAAAAAGATTTATTTTAGTACAATTTTATTATTTACAGTAGCAGTAGCGGCCGTTTTTCTTTTATTTCCCACGTTTACATCCGAAAATAAAACACTTCAATACAATTCACCCCCATCTTCTGTTAGTATTATCTTAACAGGGGATGTGATGTTTGGAAGAGGGGTAGGAACAGCAATCAGCAGCAAATCCAATATATTTGGAGACTTAAAACCAATTTTTAGCCGATCAAATTTAGTTGTTGTAAATTTGGAATCACCATTTACAAATTCAAATAAAAATTTTAAAAAGACTGTTCCTTTAAAGGCAAATCCCGCTTATGCACACATCTTAAAGGATAACAATATATATGCTGTTGCTTTGGCCAATAATCATATTATGGATTATGGCCCACAAGGATTAAACGATACACTTGAAACACTTGATAAATATAATGTTAGCCATGCAGGAGCTGGAGAAAACATTCAAGATGCGATTCAACCTGCATATTTCAATATTAATGGTAAGAGGATAGCTATTATAAATTTCATGGATTTAACCACATTTAAAGGGTTTGGTAAGTCAGAATTGCCTCCAGCTACATACAATTCACCAGGATTTGCCCCTGCAGAGTGGGAACTTGTTAAAAATAGTATAGATGCAGCCAAAAGCCGTGCAGATATTATTATCGTGTTTTTTCATTATGGAAACGAGTACTCCCTGACTCCAAATAAGTACCAAACTGAATTATCCAGAGAGTGTATAAATGAAGGTGCAGACATAGTGGTTGGAAGCCATCCCCATGTACCTCAAAGTATAGAAAGTTATAAAGGAAAATTAATATTTTACAGTCTTGGAAACTGTGTTTTTGATCAAAAAAACCCAATTACAAAGGATTCCATGGTTGTGCAGCTACAGATTATAAATGGAAATGCAGATGTGACAGTGATTCCCATTCACATCACAAGCAGCAGCCCCCACATTATGAGTAATCAACACGCGAATGAATTTTTAAATAGAATAAACTCAGAATCTAATGTTAAAATGGACATAATAAATGGAAAGGGTAAATTAACTATGGATATTTAAATATATTAATAGTTTTAAATAATTTCGTTTATACTGCCTTGATTACTACTTAAGCCGTTGGCATAGCCAGCGACATTAAATAACAAATTAAAATGTTTAGGTAATTAAAAATATTAAAATTAATTATCTCTAACTTTTAAGTGAAGCAAACAACTAAAATTTAAAAAATGAAATGATTATAATTTATTTTTCATTATCCAACTCTTCAAATACTTCTTTAGCTGTATATACCGCATTTAAAGCTGTTGGAAAACCTGCATAGACTGCCATTTGAATCAGTACTTCCACAATTTCTTCACGGGTACATCCAACATTTAAAGCTCCTATAATATGGCTTTTAAGCTCTGTTTTTGCATGTCCCAGGGTTGTAAGACTTGCAATTGTTACAAGTTCCCTTGTCTTTAGATCTAAACCTGGACGTGTGTAAACATCTGCATAAGGAAATTCAGCTACAAAACGTGCTAAATCAGGAGCGATATCCTTTAAATTATCTGCTAATTCCCCATAAGACTTTGGATGCATCATTTTAAGCATTTCTAATCCTCTATTATACTTATCTTCACTCATTTTTTGCCTCCATTTAATTAGTTGATTTTGTCTAAATCATGTTAACTTTAATTCTTGATATTAGATGCCTGTTTTTAATATAAATAACTATTTAAAAGCATGTTAACTTATTTCCAGCTAAAAATTAAATTTTAACGTATAATACTATTTAAAAGAACATTTAAAAATTTAATTATTTAGCAAACCTCTTTATGAGTTATGGAATTTAAAAGTGTATTATTTTTAAATTAAAAAATGGATATTGCCACAGATCTGATTTAAAAAGATTGTTGAGATGCTGGTTTTAAAATTTAAGAATAAATATGTGTATAAAAATATACTAAGTATAGTTTAATGACGGTTAAGTATATAATTCTATACCAACTATGTTTATAATGGTGATAAAATGCCAGAATGGATAAACGGAAAAAATGTAAATGAAGAAGAACTAAAAAACTCATTAAAAGTCATTACTGAAGAAGCATGCTTTAAATGCGGCACTCACAGTGATGAATGCCCCTTTGCAAAAGCTGCTGGAGAAATTCAGAGACTATTAGAAGAATAATGTTAAAGAATGAGTTTATAAAAACTTCTTACTTTTTTTTAAAAAAATTAATCTAAACCTGCACTCTAATAGCTATCAGTATACCCTTATTTTCCAAATTGTCCTTGATAACTCAATAACATAGCTTTTTTAATATACTTCCTGTTTGTAAATTTTTTTAAGGTTCCTGTTTTGTATTTTATAAGGGCCGTGGTATGTAAATATGATAACATTTAAAATACCCTTTAAATCCATTATAAATAAAAAATAATAAGGTGGAAATGAATATGAAAATGTGGGGTATATTAACATTAATCCTGATAATTACAGGATTTGGTCTCCAATCTGTAAGTGCAGCACCATCTGCATTAAACAACATTACTAATACAGCACAACAGGCAATTGATAATGCATCTGATACAATGAATCAGACAGCAAAAGATGTTCAAAATACTTTGGATCCAATTCAAGATATTTTAAATAGTATCAATTCCGTTTTAAATACTATATCTTCAGTAGTACAGAATATTCAGCAGATATTTAACAGTGGATACTAATTTTATCCACATTCACCTATTTTTTATTTGATAAATTTGTTAAACTCAATATAATTTACAGGCGTGGTAAAATGAAACCTTATGTAATATTAAACGCAGCAATGACCTTAGACGGTAAAATTGCCACCAGAACTGGAAGTTCTGAGATTTCAGGTAAAGAAGATTTGATACGAGTTCACAAACTCAGAAAAGAAATGGATGCCATAATGGTTGGAATAAATACACTTCTTGCAGATGATCCAAGACTTACCGTACATAAAATTGATGCTGAAGGAGAAGATAATCCTGTAAGGATAGTTGTTGACAGCAAAGCTCGTACTCCATTAAATTTTCGTATTTTAAACAAAGATGCGCCGACTATAATTGCAACGACAGAAAATGCAGATCCCAAAAAGGTAGAAAATTTAGAAAAAAAAGCAGTTATTTTAAAATGTGGTGAAGATAGGGTTAATCTTAAACTGCTAATGAATAAACTCTCAAAAATAGGGATTAAAACCGTAATGCTTGAAGGTGGATCAACGCTGAACTATTCAATGCTTGAAAATAACTTAGTTAATGAAGTCAGGGTATGTGTAGCTCCAATGATTGCGGGAGGATCTCAGGCAAAGACCCTTGTTGACGGCGAAGGTATTGACAGAATGAGTGATGCAATTAAATTAGAATTTAAAAAGAGTTATGGTTTAGGTGAAGATCTGATATTGGAGTACAAAGTAATTTAACATGTAAATAGCGCTACAGTTTAAAAAAAGTTTAAAAAACAGATGTAACTGTTTTCGATTTAATGTTTTTTAAATAACAATAGATATATCCCTATTACCAGCAATATAGCAGCTATTATTCCTATTAGATAATCAAAGAAATTTGGAACTGCAATCCTCACTACTATTATTAAAATGGCAATTATAATATATATGATACCTGTAAGTTTGTCGTCTATAACTACACCCCCTTTTTCTTTTTATGCTCGAAAATCTTCTATTTTGTAGGCTACAAACATTTGTGTTTGTAGGTATGTATATTAATCACATAATTATTATATTTTTGTAAGTGTTAAGTCAACATATGATTAAAATCATAAAAAAAGATTTATTATGTCAATTTTAAGGCACTAATCTTCATATATCCATTTTCTTATCAAAATAGGTTATAAAACTAATATTTTGATTGGTAAGAATTGAATAAAGTCAATTTTTGCAGACATCTTTAGTTAAGTTAAACAAATGTAGTAAAAAAATGGGTTTATAATGGAGTAATCTTGGAAAGGCTTATATATACTTACAAGATATATTTAATATATTGACTATTGATATATCAACTTTATAATTGTTATTTTTAGATTATTGAAGGTAATTGTATGGGATATATTCTCGATGAAACTTCTATTGTATGGTTAATTTCTAAATCCAGATATTTACTTAAAAGAAGACTTCAGGTTAAACTTAAGGATTATGATATTTCACTGGAACAGTGGGCTATTTTAAGTAGAGTATACCGAGCAGAGGGATGTAATCAGAAAAAGATAGCTGAAATGTCGCTTAAAGATAGGGCAGCCGTTACACGAATTTTAAATATACTTGAAAATAAGGAACTCATTGAGAGAAAAAATTCACCTCAAGATAGAAGGGAGTTTCTAATATATTTAACAGAGAAAGGTCATGATTTATATAAGAAAACATCAGCAATGATGTCTCAGAATGCCCAAGAAATTGACTCCATATTCAGTGAAAGTGAACTGGAGCAATTTAAAGATTTATTAAATAAATTAATTTCCAACTTAGAATAAATTTTTAATATGTAATTGCCGTATTAATTATTACTATTTATTTTACAGTAGTTAATTATCAATTATTTGAAGCATTAAGGTCCAAATATTATAAAAAACAAAGTTAATCTATATTATATTTTTGAGTAATTCCAAGTTGATTTTAACTCGGTGTTTTAATACCTTTTAAACTGACGGGATATCGCATCTAAAGTTAAAAGATAAAATTTAGAAAAGTATATAACCTCAAAAACTGATATTACCACATAATAAAACATTTTAAGAAATAAAACGAGGCGATTCTGATGGAAGTAGAAAACATGTTTAATATAACCAGTTTAGATCAATTAATGGTGTTAGAAATAAATGAACGAGTACATGATATTTTATATAAAGCCAGTAATGACATTGATATTACAGAAATAGATATTGAAACTTTAAAAGTAGACAATTTAACTTTAGGATTAATTGAAGATAAGGACGCATTTAAAGTAATAGCCCCTAATCTTATAGCTAAAATTAACTATATATTAGACAATATTGAAATGGAAGAAGATGACGTTTGTGGGTGTGGTTGTGAAGACGAAGAAGAATATTAATTCTTTTTCCAAATTTTATTTAATGATTTAAGTTAATTATCAATGCCGGTGTGTTAAATAATGCAAATTATAGCTCACAGAGGTGCTTCTTTTTTTGAACCTGAAAATACATTAAGGGCAATTGAAGGAGCAATAAAGATAGGTGCAGATTTTGTTGAAGTCGATGTACGCATGAGCAAGGATAAAAAGCTCGTTATAATGCATGATGCAGATGTTAACCGAACAACAAATGAAAGCGGATTTGTAAAAGATTACACACTTCAAGAGCTCAAGAAACTTGATGCCGGCCGTGGAGAATCAATTCCAACATTAGATGAAGTAATATCATGTATAAAAGACAGGATTGGACTTGTAATTGAGATTAAAGAGCCTGGAACCGAAGGTAAAGTCCTTGAAAAGATAGATGAAAATAATTTAGAAAATGTAATATTAACCTCTTTTTACCATAAAAGCATTAAAAATGCAAGAAAAATGAACCCTTCTGTAGATGCGGGGATTATATTTACCTGCCAGCCTGTAGATGTAAGTCAGATGGCATTAAATGCCAGTGCAAACACTATTTTTCCAAGTTATAAATATGTAGATGAAGAAATGGTAAAACAAGCCCAAAACAATGGAATATCTGTTTATCCATGGACCATCGATGATCCAGATATATTTAAAAAATTCATTAAAATGAATGTTGAGGGCATTGTCACAAATAAATTAATAGAAAAAAGAGATTAAATCCATTATAATTACAATATATACTGCTAAATAAGTAATTAATACTTATTCATTCAAATATACCCTTTTTTCTTAAAATTTCCAGAGGATTATCTCTTAATACTTGTAAAATAGCTTTTTCAGGTAATCCTGCACCTTTTGCTATATTATAAGCAGTTTCATAAGATATAATATCTTCAGGTGCATGGGTATCTGTATCTACAACAAGATTGGCGCCAACTTCCACGGCTACTTTAGCCACATGCCCATTTGAAAGAGAATGGCCTCTCCTTGCACTTATTTCAAGTGCAATATCGTTTTCCTTTGCAATTTGAGCTTCTTCATGACTTATAAGCCCAGGATGTGCCAGTATATCCACATCAGGACAGTTTACAGCAGCCCAGTTAGTTCCTTCAACTACAGGCTCCATAAGGGTTTCCCCGTGAACCACTATTATTTCTGCCCCTAATTTTTTTGCTTTATTTGCAAGTTTACCTATAATTTCAGCCGGAGCATGGGTTATTTCAGCACCAGGAATGACTTCTATATCCCAGTTTTCTCTTATATCTAATATTACATCTCTTATTTGCCTAACGCAGTCTATATTAGATGCATCAACGTGATCAGTTATTGCAATTGCTTCATGGTTTAATACATGAGCTCTCCTTGCAATTTCAGACGGCAAAAGTTCCCCGTCGCTGAATATACTGTGCATGTGAAGGTCTATTCTTTTATTTATATGATTCCCTCCCAGATGATATTTAAATTTGAATTATAATTGTTTTTAAATAATTAATATTGAAATTTTCCTTATCTTTTTATTGTCAAACAGCCTATTAAAATATAATGATAAAATGAAATGTTAAACTTAACGTTTTATTATCAAATTGTTACTTTATGATTCAATTTAAATCGTTATTTACACTCAAAAAACGAAGTGTTTTGAGTGTCTTTT
Organism: Methanobacteriota archaeon; assembly: GCA_023436175.1. GTDB lineage: Archaea > Methanobacteriota > Methanobacteria > Methanobacteriales > Methanobacteriaceae > Methanobacterium_D. The sequence continues at coordinate 15,536 of JAEZKE010000156.1, read as the reverse complement.
ACAAATTAATAAGGTGTTATTATGAATTGTTCAATATTTGTTCCTTCTCATATTACTGGTTTCTTTGAAATAATTGATAACCCAGATACTCTTAATAAAGGCTCCAAGGGTGCAGGAGTCGTTATGGACAAAGGGGTCATAACAAAAACAAAAATAAGTAATGGAAACGGATTACAAATAAAAATAAATGGAAAAACTGATGCAAGAAATGCTACAATAACAGAAAAAACCATAGAAATCATTAAAAGAGATTATAATTTAGATAACAGAAAAATAGTGATCACTCATGATGTAGATGTGCCCATAGGGGCAGGTTTTGGAACTTCTGCAGCATTTGCAATTGGAACTGCACTTGGAATTTCTAGTATTCTTAATCTGCCGTTAACATTTAACAAAGCCACACAAATTGCACATATTGCAGAAGTAGAAATGAAAAGCGGTTTAGGAGATGTTATAGGGGCAATATCAGGAGGCCTTGTTTTACGGCTTAAAGAAGGTGCACCAGGGATTGGAATAACAGATAAACTGCTTTTAAATCAGTCTGAAGATCTTTACGTTATTTCAAAATGTTTTGGAGAGATAAATACAGGAGATATCATTGAAGATCCTGTTCATAAAGAAAGGATAAATTCTACAGGGCGAGATTTGCTCCTAAAACTTGTCAATGATCCGAAGCCTGAAAATTTAATGAAATTATCAAGAAAATTCGCCGAAGAAACCCTACTTATGAGCCATGAAGTTTGCGAAGCTGTGGATATACTTGAAGAAGAAACTATAGGTGCATCTATGGCTATGTTAGGAAATACGGCTTTTGCTATTTCTAAAAGTCCAGATACAAGTATTGAAAATGCAATAGTTGCAAAACTCAACCATAATGGATTAAAATTTTTATAACTTTAAATCAGTTTTTCTAAATACAATAATTAAAATAAGCACTATAACCAGTATTCTGATGATAACATAAATCATAAACCAGTCCATTTTAGCACCATAACTTTCTATTTAATCCAATCATGATTATTCCAGACTAAAAGGGGGATCTCAATTTCATCCTTAGATAATCCTCCGTGATGCCCTAAATTTTTAGTCTCAAAAACACCTTCTTCATACCACCATACGGTCCAATTTTCCATGGGTAAAATAGCTAAATTACCAAGTCTACTTTGCAGTGCCGCAGATATCTTTTTTCTTCCAAAATAACCGTTTTTAATTAAATAACTGGTTTTACAAACCACTGCTTTTTTATACAAGTTATCCTGAAGAAAATTTAATGCCTCATCAAACAGTTCATCTTCAATATACAAAAACATGTCGCGCGCGGAACCAGCAGGTACAAGGAGATTTCCAGCTTTCGATTTTTTAATGTACTTTTCTATTTCAGGAAATTCTCGATTTAAATAGATGTTTTTTTCTTTATCTAATAATATCTGTCCATGATCAGAGGTTAAAATAAAAAGAATATTCTCATTACGTTTATTTAACATTAATCGTAATTTTTCAAGAGCTTTAAGTAATCTTCTTACTTCTTTATTTGATTTTTTAGATTCAGGGCCATATTCATGTGAAAACTTATCAATTAGACTATAATAAAATAAATAGTATGCTTTTCCATTCTCATTATTTATATATTCAGCTAAGATCTTAAATCCATTAGATAAAGCGCCATATCATTTTACCTCAGCACCCTTTAAAAGAGTTTTAGAATAATTAGTATTAATAAGCTTTTTATCCTGAAAAACAAAGCTTTTAACTCCATGATAATTTAATTTTTGATATACCGTTTTTGTGGGATAGATATCATTGGGATTAATCCTATTTTGCAATGTTTCTCTATCATTATCCCTTGCATACGAAAAAAGTACAGGAGCAATTATATCATCCGCCAATGGCTCGTAATAAAACCACTCATATATGCCATGCTGTGCTATATTTAGCCCTGTGTGAATGGTAGTTACGTTGGTAGCTGTGGTTGATGGGAACTGGCATGTTAAAAAAAAATCTGACCCCATTTCATCGATAGTTCTTAAAAATACACTATTATCTCTAAATTTCCGCAGATAGTTTGCACCAAGCCCGTCAATTACAAAAAGAATGACTTTATCATATGAATTATCAAAATAACTATAATCTAATCTGTTTTCAGACTTTTCAGGTGTTAAAATAGAAATTATTGAATCTGGTAATTTAGAAAGATTATATCTGTCAGATGGAAGGAAAAACTCATTTATAAATGATTGATGATTCATTTTCATTCCACATATTCTTTTTATACATTTTTACAAATCTTATGGTAATACTAAATTCTAACTTTTATCTTAAATGAGTTTTTATGTTATTTTTCATAGAATTTTAAATTCTTCCATTCTACATTAAAAACACTGGAGAAATAAGAGGTTAAAGAAATATTTGAAATATTGATGGCAACCACATTTTCCAGGTCAGGAATATTATCTTTGACTCTGGCAATCATTAAGAGAGTTTCTCGGTCGTCAATAATTAGACTTTTAATAAAATAAGGATGACCCAATTTGATATCATTTGTAACTTCAGATAAACTTTTTAAAATATGAATTTCATCATCTAATTCTGGTGAAGGCATGGTTACAATACGTACGCTGACTCCTCGATCCTTAGCTTTGGCTATTTGCTCTTTAACAACATCTATTTCATCAAGAAAATAAAGGCTACCCATTAACATTATTCTTTTTCTAGCACTAGACATCATTTTAGCAATTAACTGGATAATAGTGTCTAAACAGTGTATAATATTAACCTTAGGGATTTCATTTTCTAGAACGTGGTCATAAGTCATGGATAATTCAGTTGATATTTTATCTATATCGTTATCAATTATTGATTTTTTCTCTTCAATAATTTCTCCGGGATATCGGGGAGTCACAATTATAGGTCGACCCTTTTCAATGATTATCCAGTTATCTGCCTCCAATTTTTTGAGCACCTCATAGATTTTTGTCCGAGGAATCCCTGATTTCTCTGCAATGACTGATGGATGGGTAACGCCAGTATTCATAAGAGTAGAGTAAGCCTTTGCTCCATAATATGTTAAACCTAATCTCTGTAAAGTCAATAAAGTATGTTGATCATAAATCATATTATTAAATGTCACTTATAACCTTATAAAAGTTACAAAAATTAAATATTTCACTTTGATCAAAAATAACAATAGTTAACAGTGGAGGTTAATTTATGAGTGTAGAAGAAAATATGCGATTAATGAAAACATTAGATGATGCATGGAATTCTCAAGACTGGGATACCTTCAATGAAAGACATAGTGAAGATGTAGCTGTATACTGGCCAGGTCAGCCAGAACCAACCAAAGGTGGACATGCACATCATTTAGAAGCTGTAGAATTCTTCAAAACATTTCCAGACAACCACGTTGGAAACAATCCATACATGGTGCTTTTTGGTCAGGATGATTGGACATGCTCTGTTGCAATATTTACAGGTACAATGAAGGGCCCAATGGAAACTCCAGACGGTGAAATACCTCCAACCAATAAAAAATTTAAAGTGAAATTTTGTACAGTAGCCCACTGGAAAGATGGCAAAATCGTTGAAGAGAACCTTTTCTATGACCAGGTAGGCTTAATGAAACAAATAGGACTAATGTGAATAAATAAGGACTTCAATATCGGGAGAAATAATCTTGATAAATGACGATAAACGCATAAAAATAGTTAAAAATGGTCCATTTTTAGTTTCTGGTAAAATACCACTTATTAAACTAATAATTAGCACAGATAAGTCTGGATATCCTTATGAATGGCTTGAAAAAAAAGAGTACCCTCAAAAAGAAGAATATGCCCTTTGTAGGTGTGGACAATCCAAAAATAAACCCTATTGTGATGGAACTCATGAAAAAGTAGGCTTTAACGGCACTGAAACCACCAGTAGAAAGCCATATCTAGACAATGCTAAGGAAATCGACGGATCTGATCTAATATTAACCGATAACCGCTCTTTATGCAACCATGCTGGTTTCTGTACCCGTGCAGGTGGAATAGGATATTTGGTTATGAACTCAGATAATCCTGAAGCCAAGAAAACAGCGATTCAAATAGCTTCAAACTGTAATTCAGGGAGATTTGTAGTTTGGGATAAAGATACCAAGAATCCAATTGAACCAGACTTTGAACCGTCTATTGCAGTTACTGAAGAACCTGAGAAGGGTGTAAGCGGTCCTTTATGGGTTCGTGGGCGAATTCCAATTGAATCATCTGATGGAACCGTTTATGAAGTCCGTAATCGAGCTACACTCTGTCGTTGTGGTAAATCTTCCAATAAACCATTCTGCGATGGTACCCACATAATGACAGGCTTTGATGATGGAGATGAAAATATCAAAAGATAGTTCCCTAAAACTATCTAATAATTTATTTTAAACTGGTAAAATTAAAAGAGTGATAATATAGTGTCTAAAAAAGGCGAAAAATACGAATGTAAAGTTTGTGGGTTAAGTGTTGAAGAAAAGTGTAGTTGTGATAATTGTGATATGCTGTGAAAAGCCAATGGTAAAAAAATAAAGCGAATATCCTTCAAAATAAGTTGTTCAATAAAGTTAGGGGTGATTTCAACATGGAAAAAGTATGTAATGTCTCAGATATCTCCAAAAGTTCTATGAAAGGATTTCCTGTTAAAGATAAATATGTTCTCATAGCTAACGTTGATGGAAGTTTTTATGCTGTAGATGCTATCTGCCCACATATGAATGGTTTTATACCTGTTGGAAAACTAGAAAACAATAAAATAATAAGTTGTCCTACACATGGTGCGGAGTACGATGTTACAACAGGAAAACTTCTAAAGGATGTTGATGAAGAAATAAAATCAGCAACTGGAAGTGGTGCAAGCGATTTAAATACCTATGAATTGTCAGTGCAAAATGGATCGATTTTCATAGATCTTTAAATTTATTAAATTTTTTCCCATAAAATTGAATAAAATTAATTTATAATTGTTGATGTATTCTATACAAAATTAATTTTAATTTAATTCAAAATAACAATTGAATTCAGGCCTAATTCTAAATAAACTATAAACTGAATTAAAAACAAGCTATTTAATATTTACCGCATCCTTTACAATATAATGAATACCTTCATCATCCAATTTCTTTGTTATACTTCTGGTCATTTTACCAACTGCAAAAACAAGCACGTTTAATCCTCTTTTTGCTGCAGCAACAGTAGCTTGAGGAGTTGCAAATTCAAAATCTGGAGAAATTCCCATTTTTTCTGTAACTGCTCTTGAAATTGTTCCCATTATACCTACCTTATCGAATCCTTTTTCATAAATTTTCCAAATTTCATCGATTTCAGAAGCTCTTGATCCTCCTTGATTTATGGTAGGAAGTTCTATTATAGTTACAGTACCTTTTTTAAGTTCTATTGTGCCATTTAATTTGGTTAAAGCTACATCTTCTCCACGGACAGCATCATTAAGTACTTCTGCAGATGCCGATGTTTCTTCTTTTGTGGCATATAAAATACCGTTTTTCATTTTAAGCCCTACATTATCGCCAGATTTCAGTTCTTCTTCTGCTATTGCGGGCCATATAGACTTGTAAGTATTCATAGTTTCTACTACTTCATCCGCATATTTTCTAAGGTCAGTAGCTTCTTTTTTAACCTTTTCAATTCCTCTTTTTGTAATATTGTATCTTGCAGTTCCCTCTCGTATTTCCACAAAACCATCATCTGTCAGGCTTTTAATATTTTCAGATACTGCTTGAATGGTTATTCCAAGCTTTTCAGCTATATCTTTCTGCCTTAGATGTGGCTGTTGTTTAGCTATCTCTGCAAGAATCTGAAACCTTGTGAGTTCTCCTTTCTTTTTGAAAACCTTCATTTGTTCACCAATTTTTACTTTAAGATTTAACCTAATTGAAAATAATAAAGATTCGTTTATTAAAATCTTATAGCGTAAATATTTTCAGTAGGACATAATATGACATTTTACTAACTAATTATAGTAAGTAAAGTATTGATTAAACTATAATATTTAGATAAGTAATTAATGCATTTAATCTTATTTAAAACAGCACAACATAGTTAAATTGCAATTACTTAAAACAAAATATTACCCTAAATAAAGTCTTAACTGTAATTATAGTGAATAACGTAACTTTTTAAACATAAATTTTCGATGCGTCAAAACTGAAAGTTTTTGACAGTAATTGATTAGATTTACATTTAATAAATTTAAAGCACGTAAACAAATTCTTATAAATAATTAGTCTAAATTATTTGGTTATCCACTATAAAATAGAATAAATCTTCAAATAGTTGACCCTATCTATTAATAGTTAAATTAATTTTCTATCGCACTACTAACACCGGGCAAGATGCTGTTCTCACGACTTTTTCTGCAACGCTTCCAAGTAAAAATCTATCCATACCGTGTTTTCCAGCAGTTCCCATAACAACGAGATCAATTCCTTCTTCTTCAATGGTTTTGCGAATTGTGCGGGATGGACGGCCTTCCTTAGTCATAAAAACTAACTTTATTTCAGTGTTGAGTTCTTCTTTGTATTTTAATGACATATCAATGATAGCATCAAATGATTTTCTTCCCTCATCTTCTAACATTTCTTTAACTCTCGTTATTGCTTTTTCTGTAGGCAATCCCATAAATAAAGACGTATCAATTACATATAATGCTAAAAGTTCAGCATCACTCTTGCCTGCAATCCATATTGCTTGTTCTGCAGCTTTAAGAGCAGGCTGTGAACCATCTGTGGGCACTAATATTTTTTTATACATTTTAATTCACCTTTAAATATCAACTTAACTAATTTTTACAAACATCTCAACGAGGATGTTCTGTTAAATAAATTTCAATATGATTGAATAGGCTGGAAATGATATCCATAGTTATAGCTATTATATACCAGTGATATTCCTTCGATTCTTGAGTTGTCATGTTTTCCATTTCTTTTCCCATCTTACGAAGCGTATTTAGGGCTTCTTTTAATCGAGACCTTGTTTTACCTTTTTCGTATTCATATGGTTGAAATTCTATATCTTCAAGCCTGCTTTCCAGAATATCTGTTGCTTCCTGCAGTTGTTGCCCGATTTCCCGGGGATTACCTTCTTCAATGACATCTGGATTAACAATGCCAATAAAACCCCCTGAAGTTTCTCCCATTTCATCTATATATTTTAAAAATAATTTTTCAAGTTCAGGGGATGTTTTATTCATAGTAATAATTATAAGAAAAAAAGTATTTTAATATTTCTATTAATAAAAAAGAGTTTAGATGTTTTATTCAGGGTAATAATTAGAAAAAAGTATTTTAATATTTCTATTAATAAAAAAGAAATTTATCTTATTTTATCCTGACTTTGATATATCCCCTAAATTAGATAATTAGTTTAAATTTCTACAGCACTTAAACCCCGAATAATTAAATTTAAGAATGCATCCATGAAAATTTTATAGAAAAAAAAAATATTAAATTTATTTTGAATCTAAATTTTACCTGTTAAATATTCATCAAACACATTAAGGAACTTGTCCATATTTCCTTCAGGAATGTATGCTCCACATGCAACAGAGTGTCCACCGCCGTTTCCTCCCACTTTTGCTGCAACTTTCCTTATTATATTTCCAAAATGTATTCCATCATAAGCTAAAAGGCGTGAACAACGTAGTGATACTTTTATTCCTTCAGAATCTTCTCCAACAGGTGTAAATCCTATTATTGGTTTTCTCCAATCACCATAACTTAAGATCATTCCTGCAACAGTTCCAATTACCTCACTTTTTATTTCACAGCCCTCAAAATACTGCAGGTTCTCTAAAGAAATAATCCTGTCTTCTTCCGTTACCCATTCCATTTTTTGAGCAAGATATCTTCTGTGTTCCAGTGCAAGCTGATCCATTTCGTCCAGTGCAAGACCTCTATCGCCTTTCAAAACGTTAAGTGCAATTTCAGGATGTTTATGACGACTGCACGCATTAACTGCAGTCGAAAATTCACTGGCATCCCTGAGTGGAGAATACTTTTGTTCCTCTAAAAAGTCATAAGACTCCCCCGCAACAAGCTTTGGAACGTGTTTTATGTACCTTTGAGGTACCTCCTTGCTTAACATCCTAACTAACTCTGAAAATATTTTACCTTTTTCTTCCTGAGTTAAATCACATAAAACCCTTGCTCTTTTACCATTTTTAGTAGGAATATCAAGTTTATTCAGCATATGGATACATTCAGTCCTACTATTTGTTATGGGGAGGTTAACATCTCCAAAATAGGAAAGGGCTACGAATATTGGCCTTGTCTGTCTTCCATATATTGATAAATCATTTGTTGTAGATATGAGATTATTTTGAATACCTTTTGCAAGAATGTCCTTGTTTAAACCCACTAATCTTCCAGACATGCTGTTTTGCATATCTCCTACTGCACTTAAGACGCCTAACCAGCTTAGATCATCAAATCCAAACGTGTGTGCAAGTAAATAGGACATTCCTCCACCTGAAACATCATGTGATCCGTCTATACCATAGTAATGACAATTTAATTCTAAGAATTTACCTGACACATGGTTATCATAACTAATTGGTCTTAAAGGCGGGTGGTGGTCTAAAATAAGTATTTCTGATGAACTATTCCCTAATTTGTCAATATTTTGTCCAGAGCCCAGATCTGAAAATATGGTAAGTTCATTTTCAAGTTCAATGCTGTCTAATTTATCAAGAGTTACAAATTCAATTTCATGATCTTTTTCTAAATTATCAAGCATGGAAGATAGTATCGCACCAGCAGTTATTCCATCACAATCGATGTGGCTGTATATTTTAATATCTTCAGCATTTTTGACCATTTCATGGGCCTTTGAGAATGATAGGTTCATTTGATGGTTTTTATTGACTTCCATTTCGTTTTTAGCTCCAGTGAAAATTTAATTTATTGAATTTAATATGATATAATCTAAAATAAATGAATTTAAAAATTGATTTAACCAAACTTAAATTATAGAAGTATATGTCCTAACTTCTTAAAATATTAATTAAGACCTCATTCCCTTTATCATGTTACTTATTTTAATCAAGGTTTCTTTTTTAGTGTTGCTCTTGTCTACAATTACTCTACCAGATGATTCCCACCATGATCTAGAATAAGATTTATATTTTTCAACTTCAGGGTTAAGATGGAGCTTTTGGGCAGCTTTGTTAATTTCCCTTATTTTTGGGGAGGGTACACCATCTTCCTTAGAAATACGTCTTCCATCTTTTTTTGTCCTTTCAGAATCAATATAAACAGGCCATATTATTGTTCTCATCAGTTTTCCTCATTTAGATTTGTTCATTACATCTACCAGTTTATCCAGCATATTTTTAAATGTATATACTTCAGGCATTACTGGATTGATTTTATATGCATCAAGCACCTTTTTGGTTATAGGGCCAATTGCTGCAACTAAAACTTCATTATTCCTGAATATATCTAAAATTTCTGTTTTATTTTCTTCTCTGGCAACTTTAATAAGGTTTTTAACTGTTAAAGGGCTTGTAAACATTATAACATCTATTTCCTTATTTAATATGCAATCTATAAGTTTATAAATCTTTGATTTGTCATCAGGCATTTCTGACTTATAAGCATCTGCAAGGAAAACCTGTGCCCCTCTATCTTCAAGTCCATGTGGAAGTGTGTATCTTGCAACCATGGTTCTTGGAAGTCCCATTTTCATGCCTTTAACATCAAATCTTTCAAATGCTTCTAAAAGTCCTTCTGCAGTGTAATTATCAGGGATAAGATCGGCTTTTATATTGTATTCATTCAAAACTTCTTCAGTTTTAGGGCCAATAGTTGCAATTTTTAAATTTTCAGCACTTTCAAGACTGCAATGTTTAAAAAATGATTTTATAGCCCTTGGAGACGTAAATATTAGCCAGTCAAGTTCGTTTGTCATTTCACATAATTTTATCACTTCTTCTGGCTTGGAATCTTTGAGTTCAATTGTAGGAGTTACAATTGGAACTGCCCCATAGGATTTTACCATTTCAACTGAATCTTTGGCCCTTTCAACAGGTCTTGTTATAACAATTTTTTTACCTTCTAATCCATTCATAATATTGCCTTCTTAATTTATAGCATTAATCAGTGATTTGATTCATTTCCTTGAATACATCAACGACATTCCCAATAACCACTAAAGCAGGTGGTTTGATGTCCTTTTCAGCTATATTTTCCAGCGTGCCAGTTATTATTCTTTGATTTTCCATTGTACCGTTTTCAACTACACATACAGGAGTTTCAGGATCTTTATATTTCATGATTTCGGCTGTATTTTCGGCTAAATTTCCAATACCCATAAGTATTACAATTGTATCTGCTTTAAAGTCCCAACCTACCTGTTTTTTGCATTTTGTAGGGTCTTCATGACCTGTAACAACTGTAAATGATGTTGCAACACCTCTATGAGTAACTGGAAGCCCAATTGTTGTGGGAACTCCAATAGCAGAAGTTACTCCTGGAACTAACTCAAAATCAATTCCTTCTTTTACAAGGGCCAGAATTTCCTCTCCCCCTCTTCCAAATACAAAAGGATCTCCTCCCTTAAGACGTACAACTATGTTACTTTCTTTAGCTTCTTCAACAAGGAGCCCGTTAATTTCATCCTGGGATTTGTAATGATGACCCGCTTGTTTTCCCACATATATTAATTTTGCACCTTCGGCATATTTTAAAATTTCTTCGTTTGCAAGTTTGTCGTACAGCACAACATCCGCTTTTTTTAATACGTTTACAGCTTTGAGAGTGATAAGTTCGGGATCTCCTGGACCCGCTCCTACTAAATAAACTACCATGTATTCACCGCTTAATTTATAAAAGAATTAATAATGGATAATTATATGCATTATCCTATGATTTAAAATTAACTATTCCCTTAAAGAATTTAAGACCGTCGGAAGAACCTAAAATCATTTCTGAAGCTCTTTCAGGATGAGGCATCACAGCACATATAAGTCCTGTTTCATCACAAACTCCAGTTATGGCTTCCATAGATCCATTTGGGTTTTCTCCTTCAAATTTCAGCACGATCTGATCCTGATCGTGAAGTTTTTCAATTTCTTCATTGTAATAACGGCCTTCAGCATGTGCCATCGGCATATTAATTATTTCATTTTTGCTGTACATGCTTGTAAAAGGAGTTCTGGTTGATGTTACTTTTAATTCAACCGGTTTACAGATGAATTTAGCACTCTCATTATTAGTAAATACACCTGGTACTAAACCTACTTCAGCAAGTATTTGAGCTCCATTACAAATTCCAAGGACTGGTTTTTCTTCTTTAACTATTTCTTTTATACCATTTATAACGGGAGTTATTGATGCTATTGCTCCAGCTCTCAGGTAATCTCCATAAGAGAAACCACCAGGAATTACGATTGCATCAAAATTAGATAAATCCTTTTGATTCCACCAGACATAATCTGGTTCGCCCCCTGCAATTTTTAGAGCGTGAAATACATCTCTATCACAGTTTGAACCTGGAAAGCGTATGATTCCTACTTTCATTGTCTTCCTCTTTATATTTTTTATACCTCTACCTGACATTAGGTACTACTTGGAGTTATAATAATCTCATAATCATGAATTACAGGGTTACAGAGAAGCCTCTGGCACATATCGTCCACTTCTTCCCTTGCAAGTTTTTCAGTTTCTTCATCAAGTGTAAATTTAATTATTTTAATTGTTGCAGTTCCTTCAACTTCATATCCTAAAAGAGCAAGAGCTCTCTGTGTTGTTGAAGCTTCTGGATTTAACATGCCCTTTTTAAGGCTTATTTTAACTTCAGCATCGTATTTCATATAATCACCCAAATAAAATTAAAAGTAATAAGTTTGTTCATTCATAGATTACATTTTATACTTATTAACTTTGTCATGAAAATATTACTAAAAGTCCATATTCAGCTTAAATTCATTTATTTAAATCTATAGTTCAATGTTCCATTTTTCTTTATCTTTATCGTCAAGTATCACGGATGCAACTTTTTTGTAAGCGTCAAGAACACCAGATTCACCCTGTCTAAATAGATCTTTATCAAGAGTATCACATGTTTCCATATCCCAGAATCTGCATGTGTCTGGACTTATTTCATCACCCAAAACTATGTTTCCATCTGCATCATAGCCGTATTCGATTTTAAAATCAGGGAACAGAAGTCCTTTTGATTCTAAAAAATCTTTTAATACTTTATTTATCTTTAAGGTAATTTCCTTAATAAGTTTAAGTTTATCTTCCTTTATAAGACCAAGTGCAATTGCAATGTCATCATTTAACATTGGGTCTCCATATTCATCACTTTTGTAGTCTATTTGTATTATTGGAGGCTCAAATGTTTGTTTTGGTTCAAATGGATATCTTCGAAGAAGACTTCCAGCAGCTATGTTTCTTGTAATCACTTCAAGAGGGATCATTTCAAGCTTCTTTGATAACATAAGTCCTGGTTTTATAAGCTCTACATACTGGGTTTTGATTCCAGACTCTTCAAGCACTTCAAAAAGTTTTGCAGAGATCACTGAATTCCAAAATCCTTTTCCATGTATACTGTCTTTTTTAGCCCCATTTCCTGCTGTAATATCATCTCTAAATTCTACAGCAACTTTTTGGGGGTCGTTAGTTTCATATACGCCTTTGGCTTTACCTTGATATATTAGGGTTCCAATTTCGATAGTCATGTTAAACTCCATCCTTATATTTGGTATCAAATATTTATATAGATATAAATTACAATTAGTGATGTTGTAATATGTTGTAATTTTATGATTATAAAATTGATGAAAAATGAAAAACGTTGAAAAAATGTTACTCATTTATATAGATATGAACTATAATAAAGGTATTATAGTTTTATGATTATAAAATTGATAAAAAATTAAATATTATTGAAATAAATATAATTAATACTCATTGGAACACCTTTTGGTGAAATTTATGTGCGGGATAATAGGATGTATACTAGACAATGAAAAGGCTGCGCCTGTACTTTTAGAGTGCGTAAAAAGATTGGAATACAGAGGTTACGATTCCATAGGCATTGCAACATCTGGAAGTGATATAAAGATTAAAAAAGATAAAGGGAAAATTGATGATGTCCATGCAAATTTAGGATTAACCGATCTTCCGGGGGAAATGGGAATAGCTCATGTTAGATGGGCAACCCATGGGTTACCTACCAAAGAAAATGCCCATCCACACACCGATTGTAAAGATAGAATAGCTGTAGTACATAATGGAATAATTGAAAATTATAAAGAATTAAAAAACCAGCTCGAAGAAGAAAGACATATATTTAAATCTGAAACTGATACTGAAGTTATTCCCCACCTTATAGAGAAATATATGGAACAGGGAAACAATTTAGAAGATGCAACAAGGCTTGCAATTGGAGATCTTAAAGGTTCATACGCGTTAGCAGTTATATCACGTGATGAACCAAAAAAAGTGATTGGTGTAAGAAAAGAAAGTCCCCTCATAGTGGGTAAAGGTACAGGTGAGTACTTTATAGCATCAGATGTGCCTGCCATATTAAAACATACAAATAATATTATTTATCTTGAAGATAACGAAATAGTCATTTTAAGCAATGATGGAATCACAATAAAGGATCCTGAAGGCAATGTAATTGAAAAAGAAGTTTCTGTCATTGATTGGACTCCGGATATGGCTGAAAAATGCGGTTACGATCATTTCATGTTGAAAGAAATTCACGAACAACCAAAAGCAGTTAAAAATACTCTTCGTGAAGCATCTGAAATTAAAAAAATTGTTCAGAGTTTCCCCAAATTTAATAGAGTTTGTTTTGTAGCTTGTGGGACATCATATCATGCATCTTTAATTGGTAAATATTTATTTGAAAACTTAATTGGAATTTCAACAGATGTTACTTTAGCTTCTGAATTTGAATATTCTGCAGAGACATTAGATAAAAATACACTTGTAATTGTTATAACACAATCAGGAGAAACTGCAGATACGCTTAAAGCTTTAAGACTCGTTAATCACAAAGCTAAAACACTTGCCATTGTAAATGTGGTGGGAAGTACCGTAACTAGAGAAGCAGAATATGTAGTGTATACAAGAGCTGGCCCTGAAATTGGTGTGGCCGCAACTAAAACTTATATAAGTCAGCTCACATCCATTTATCTTCTTGCAATCTGCATGAGTGGACGTATGGAACTTTTAGAAAAGATAGAAAGTATTCCTGATCATATGGAATCTATACTTGAAAATGAAGATTTCATTAAGAAAATAGCATGTAAATATAAAGATGCAAGAGATTTCTTCTTTATTGGACGAGGATTTTCATACCCAACAGCACTTGAAGGCGCTTTGAAGCTAAAAGAGATAACTTATATCCATGCAGAGGGTTACGCTGCAGGTGAACTGAAACATGGACCATTAGCACTTATTGATGATGGTATTCCTGTTGTTGCAGTGGTGCCCCCAGGTAAAAGCCATGATAAAACATTGAGTAATGTTCAAGAAGTAAATGCAAGAGGAGCCCGCGTTATTGGTCTTGGATCATCAAAAGACGAAGATTTAAAATCAGAAATTAGTGACATCATCGAATTTGAAGATGAAATTGATGAAATATTCTCTGCTATACCTTATGTCATTCCTCTACAACTTTTATCATATTACATTAGTGTAATGAAAGGCATAGATCCAGATAAGCCTAAAAACCTGGCTAAATGTGTAACAGTAGAATAAAATTATAAAATCTACTGAAAATATCTTTTTTAATTAAAATTAAGCAATAAAATAATCATTGCTTTTTAAAATCCTTTTTTAAACTATATTTATGCAAAATTGCTAAATTTTAAGTGTTTAAAAAGCTAATTCAATTTATAGAAAGAATATTAATGAAAAAATAAATTTTTGATATTAAACATTTATAAGGATGGATCAAATTGTTTTTACATACTCTTAAAGAAAAGATAGCCGAGTTTATCCAAAATAATGAACAGAATTTTGTGAAAGAATTTGATATGCTGCAAATATGGGATCAACCGCTGATTGGTGTAGCAAGCGCGTCTGATCCACTTTGGGAAAAATTAAAAGAACCTGGTGTAATTGGACCAGATCATTTAACACCTGAAGAGTGGTTACCTGGATCAAAATCAGTGATTTCCTACTTTTTGCCATTTACCGAACATATACGCAGTTCTAACAGACCGAAAGGTATGCCATCTAAAGAATGGCTTTATGGACGTTGTGAAGGCGAAATATTTAACAATACCTTACGGAGCTTAATTGTTAGATTGATTGAAACATCTGGAGGAAAAGCAGTAGCTCCAGCTCTAGATAAACGCCTCACAGTTGCTAATCATGTAAGTAACTGGTCAGAACGGCATGCTGCTTTCATTGCAGGTCTTGGGACATTTAGCTTGAATTATTCGTTAATTACCAATTTGGGGGCGGCAGGTCGTTTTGGCAGTGTAATCACTGATCTTGAGTTTGAACCAAATCCCAGACCATATAAAGAAATAGA
>JAEZKE010000139.1 GCA_023436175.1 Methanobacteriota archaeon | reverse complement strand
TCCCTTCTCACTTCAGATTCTTTTAAGGTACTATTTATAAGAGATTTCAATTCCTACCCCCACAGCCAATGTTGTTAAAT
The DNA here is from genome assembly GCA_023436175.1 of Methanobacteriota archaeon. GTDB lineage: Archaea > Methanobacteriota > Methanobacteria > Methanobacteriales > Methanobacteriaceae > Methanobacterium_D. Next base: position 23,747 of record JAEZKE010000139.1, on the reverse strand, counting down.
TTATTTGTGGTATTGTAATAACTTATATTTAAAACCAGCGATTATATTAATGATAATTTATCATCTCGCAAACAATTTTTTAGTTTTATGATGATATCTCCACTACATCATTTGGATATTGCTCAAGTATATTGTTGCACTAATGTCTTTGATTTTCTAATATAAGTCCAGTTTAAATTTTTGAAAGTATGCCTAAATATGAGAATTATCTCTTTAACTTTAAGATCAAAAAATTATTCCTTCAAATTAAGATCGAGGCATTGCAATTACCTCTCTAATCTTAAGATCAAAGAAGTTATTCATATGTGCCGGCTCTAAAACTACTGCTGCATCAGCACCCCCTGCAGTTCCACCAATTGCAATTATCTCCGAGTCCATGGGAATTAAACCCGCATCCGCTGCCATAATAGTCACTTCAACGCAAACTTTTATTCCCTGACCAAACATTCGAAGAGTTGCTGCTATTATCTCAACTGGTGTTACACCGCCGAATTTATTTGATATTCCCCTGCCAACACCACTTAAGGCATGAGATCCTGTATAAAAGGTTATATCTTTTTCCTCAAGCTTATTTTTACCTTCTTCAGTTATTTCCATCTTTCCTTTTTCTTTAAAGCCTGCATGATGAGTTATACTTACTATATCTACACTATCCATTGCTTCTCTTAGTTTCAGTGCAGTTTTACCAGATACAGAAGCAACCACAATATTTTTTATACCTAACTCTTCCTTTCTCTGTTTAACAAGTTCTACTAATTTATCTGTATTTTGTTCACCAGGACTTTCAAAATAATAAATGCTCTTTTCCATTTATTTCACCTCAAAGCAGTATTATTTATTTATCTCTAAAACTTTATATTTTATTGATATTTTTAGGAAGTAAGACATATAACTATATAAAATTAGAGAAATAATAAAACACTGAAATTAAATATTTCAACGCTCATGTCCTACGCTGCAAAATTTTACCTTGTAAAAGGATACGTCGATTAAAAGTAGAGTTTGTTTAAAAATTCGATTCAATTTAATCAACATTCAAATAGATAAAAACATTTACACAATATTCCAGACATGAGCAGTTCTCAAATCATTTTAAATCATGAATTATTAAAAGGTGAATTAATGAAAGCATTTGACTTTATTGGATCATACAGGATTCCTAAACCCCGTAAAATAGGAATAACAATGATGTTAGATAAAGGTCTGGGTTTAAATGGCCTAAACGATTTAATGGAAATATCTGGTGAATATATAGACTTTGCCAAATTTGGATGGTGCACTTCAGCACTCCACGACAGGGATCTTGTTAAAGACAAAATTGACACATATTTATCCTACGATGTGGCTCCTTATCCTGGAGGAACTCTTTTTGAGGTTGCATATATGAAAAATAAATTTTCAGAATTCTTAGATGAAGCCGATAATTTAGGTTTTACAGCCATCGAGATATCAGATGGTTCTACAAATATATCGCCTGAAGAAAGAAGAGATGTAATTTCTAAAACAAAGGATAGAGGATTTACAGTTATTTCAGAAGTTGGGAAAAAAAATCCCCAAGATGATTGTAAACTGGATACTGACGACCGTGTGAAACTTATAAACTCTGATATAAATGCAGGCTCTGATAGAATACTAATTGAGGCACGTGAAGGTGGAAAGGGCATAGGTATTTACGACGAATGTGGAAATGTTAAGGAAGACGAACTTGAGATACTGGCAAAAACAGATATGGAAAAACTAATCTGGGAAGCCCCCTTAAAAAACCAGCAGACATATCTAATTTTGAAATTCGGACCAAATGTAAATCTCGGTAATATAGCGCCGAACGAAGTAACTGCACTTGAAACTATGAGGAGAGGCCTTAGAGGAGACACTTTGGGAAAAGTATCTCTTTAATTATTCCTTTTTCCAATCTTTATTTTATACAGTAAAATCCTGCCTGCATGTATGAATACCAGAACATTTCAACTACACTAAATCCATTTTTTCTTAGTAATGAAAGATGCTCTTCAACAGTTATAGGAAAATATTCCACTCCAAATCTTTTGATATGATTTTCGGCATCTTCAACTGCCTTGCCCTTTGAGATTTGAAATTTCCTCCAGTATTCTTTTCCTATTTCAGTTCCTTTTTCTGTAAGGGGGCGGATGTTTTCAAAGGTTATATAAACTCCATTTTCATTTAAATTATCATAACAGGACTTTAAAGCCTTATATCGTTCTTCTTCACTTAGATAATGATGCGATTGAATTGAAGTAATTACATCCACAGGGCTTGAAAGAGAAATATCTTGACTTGGTGTAGGTTCTAGAAATTCTGCTTTTGTATTATTTTCTAATTTTTCTTTAGCCTTATCCAGCATCGGAGTAGATGGATCAGCGAGTATAAAAATGGTATCTGGGAATTTTTGCAGCGCTTTCTCTACTAAATTACCCGTCCCACAACCAGTATCTAACCAATATTTAGGATTTATATCCATTGAACCGATTAAATTAAGGATTTCTTCATGAAAAAAGTTATAATAAGGGATCGTTTTACTTATATGAGAATCATATTCGCTTGAAAGATGTGATGTTATATTATCTGATTTCTGCATTTTTATTTCTCCCAATAATCATCTTATAAATTAAGATTAATGTCAATCTTTAATTATAGTGAATGAGGTAACTTTTCAAACTTATAAATTTTTAGGTAATTAAATTTACAGCTTTAAATTGAAGGAAAACCTACGGTTTTCCTGAACCCCAAAAACCATTGGTTTTTGCAGGTTTAAAACACATAAAAAAATTATTTTATTAAATAGTTAATCAAAAATATTTAGTCATTCACTATAATTTTAAGGATATACATGATTGATTGTAAACGTTATTTTCTAAAAAATAGATACTCTCTCAAATAGCCTAACAAACTAATCAGATGTGCAGATATGAAAACTCAAAAATATGAAATTATTCCAGTTAAAACAGATTATATCAAACCAAATGAATCATATAACATAATCATCGATAATGCGGAGAATTTATTAGATGATGGAGACTATCTTGTGATTTCAGAGACTCCAATAGCCATAGCTCAGGGCAGAATGGTTGACGAGGCATCGTTTAAACCTTCATATCTTGCGATTTTTCTTGCAGATATCTGGTCAAAATATATATGGGGTTATATTCTCGGACCCATTTTAAGAATTAAACAAAGAACAATTAAAAATTTAAGAAATCTACCTCCAGAAGCACGATCACATAAAGAATTGGTGCTAAAATATTATGGATTAAAACATGCTTTAAAACCTGCTTCTGAAGCTGGGATCGATTTGAGTAATGCTCCAGGATCTTATGTCTCATTATTGCCATACAAACCACAGCAAGTGGTGGAAGACATTGCACAAAAAATATCTAAAAATGTTGCAAAAGAAGTTGTAGCCATAATAATTGATACAGATGCCACTTATGAATTTTTAGGCATGAAATTTACATCACTTCCTATAGCTGCAAAAGGAATTAAATCTGATTTTGGAATAATAGGATATCTATTGGGAAGATTTGGCAAAATCATAGGTCCTACTCCCTTAGCTATCTCTAAGCCCCAAAATATGGAAAAAATTCTAAAAATTGCTAAAGTTGCTGATGATTATCAAAACCAAACTGAAAACAGTATGAAAACTGTTTACGATATGGGAAATACATTTAATAAAGAAGTTGATAGTGTAACAATTGAGATGTTAAGTTCTATAGAACATACCCCTGCAGTTATCATCAGGGAGATTGAACAGTGATTATATTATATGGACATCATTGTTCATTATGATCAATATTGTTGCATCCAAATAATTAAATAGTAGTACAACAATAATAATAACAAGAATCAAAATGTGTTATTTAACATAATTTTGATGAAACTTGAATTTCAATAATCTTTAAAACCAGTGTTTTCCAGAAATACTCGTTAAATATTTTTTTTATTTAACTTTAACGACATTTAAACACAATTTACATCTACGCACTATTTTAAAATAATTTCCATTTAGGAGGATAAAAATGCTTAATGTTAATGGCCCAGTAACTCAAGAATTAATTAAATCTTCCCTATCTATTAAAGAAGGAACCGAGATTCTAAACGAAGCTATGGTTCAAGAACTGATCCACAAGGTCACTGAGGATAATGAACATAGTCTTACCATTATCAAGTGTCTTTTAGAAGGTAAAATAACCGACGAGGAAATTTCAGAAGAAATTGAATTAAGACTTAATATTGTAAGAAGAATTCTTTACAAACTTTACGATGCAGGACTTGCAAGCTACAAACGAAGTAAGGATCCTGAAACTCAGTGGTACACATACAGCTGGACATTCGAAAAAGACAGCGTAATTGAAACTATCTCCAAGAATTACGAAGAAAAAGCCGAAGAAATCGAAGAATCATTAGCATATGAAGAAGACAACATGTTCTTTGTATGTACCAATGGATGCAGATTTAAATTTGAAGAAGCTGCTGAATACAACTTCGTATGCCCAGAATGTGATGAAAAACTCGAATACCAAGATAACGCTTCCGTAATCACAGAGTTAAAAGAACAAATGAACTAATCACTCAAAAATCTATTAAAATAGATTTTTTGTGTTTACAAAGCAAAGCTTCGTAACCGTGAAAAATCCGCGATTTTTCACATGCCTACAAAACTTTCAGTTTTGTGGCAGCAAAAAATGAAGTTTTTTGAATGTTTATAAAACAGAGTTTTATAACCGTGAAAATTGAAATTTTCAGAGGCAAATAATTGACTATTGAAATTTTAAAGAATTTAAATTGCCCTGCTCATTTAATTAATCATTCCAAGGCAGTTTGTAAAAAAGCCTTGAAATTATCTTCTAATTTTGATGTTGATATCGAACTGGTAGAAACAGGCGCTCTACTCCACGATATCGGTAGATCTAAGACAAATGGTATAAATCATGCAGTAGTAGGCGCAGAAATACTAAAAGATATGGGATTTCCAGATTCAGTTGCAAACATTGCACTGCGACACATAGGTGCAGGTATCCCCAAAAAAGAAGCGATACAACTTGGATTACCTCCAAAAGATTATATTCCACTTACCTTGGAAGAAAAAATTGTTGCACATGCAGATAATTTAACCCACTGGGATAAGGAAGTAGATTTAGATTTTGTAATTAAAAAGTGGAAGGAAAGACTTGGAGAAGATCATCCTTCAATTCCACGGATTATCAAGCTCCACCAGGAGATCGTAAGTCTTAATCTCAACTGATAAACTACTTTTTATTCATTTAATAACAATTATATTTTCTTATTAGTACCAACCTCAGATTTTTCATCATGCTTGAAATTTTCTTTATATTCTACTATTTCAATTTTACAGCCAGATCCAATTGTTACATTGTTTCCCCTAACTATTTTGGCATTAGTATTTTCAATGTAAACATCATCTCCTTCGATTGATTCGGCAGTAAGTTCATTTCGTCCACCAGGCATGACTATATTTTTAAGGCCTAAAAAGCTTAATTTTCCGCTTTTTTTAACTGTAATTTCCGAGCCCCCAATTTCACGTACTTTACATGGCCAGTATAAATTTATTTTTAATACATCTGCATTTAACAGTCCATCGACTGTAAGCCCACCTTCTACTGTGAAAATTTCAGCATTACAATCTCCAGTTGTATTGATATTTCCAGTAATTTTAGCTTCATCCGCAATTAATTCACCGTTAACTTCAATTTCACCTTGAATTTTGACTTTTTGGGCGCTTAAATTACCTATAATTTCGGTTTCACCCCTTATAGTTACGGTACCTTCAGCTTTCAAATTACCGTCCACTTCTCCTTCCCCATTAACCTTAAAATCGGTGCAATCTACGTTTCCACCTAACCTCCCTTCTCCCAATATACTGACATTATTTGTTGCCTTTAAATTACCGTCTACTGTGCCTTCTCCATTAATTTTGAGATCTTTACATTCAATATCGCCATTTATTCTTCCTTCCCCCATTATACGGACTTTACTATATTCACCGCCCCCTGAATTTCCAGATCCATAAATTTTTAAATCTTTAACTTTGTTTTCCATAATAGTATACCTCCATTAAAGAAAAAGGATTAATCCTCTTTCCAGCTAAATGTAGCTACTCCCAATCCAAACAGTATGATTCCAAGCACTGCAACAATTGCCAGGTTAATAAATGCATCCCCAGTATTTCCTGTAATCATAGAGCTCCTCAAACCTTCACTCAGGTAAGTTAAAGGAGATATCTTTGCCAGATACTGCAGAAACCACGGCATATTCTCAACAGGTATTAAAGTCCCGGAAACAAACATCAATGGAAATGTTATAACTCCCACAGCATTCATGGCAGATTCTTCATTTTTAACGAAGTTTGCAACTACTATTCCAAACCCTGCAAACAGTGCAGTTCCAAGGACTATCAGCAGCAAACTTATCAGGTTAATATTTGGATGTATATTAAATACAAGCCATGCCAGGAATACAGCTACTGCCAGAGAAAGAATCACCAGTAGAGTCCATGTGGTAATTCTTGCAGCCATCCACTCCTTACTTGAGAGGGGTGTGGTTGAAAGTTTTCTAAACACACCAGTGCTGCGTAATCTTGCAATGGTTCCCACTGCCATGTTTGTTGCGGCAGACATTATAGTAATAGCAAGTATTCCCGGAAGCAGGAAGTCAAAGTAATTCATTCCAGATGAAGCAGCTTCAGTTGGGTTTACATTGATAATATTTTTGGCACCTGCCATTTTCATGTTGAAGCCATTTGCAACCTGTTGGACCACCGAAACAGCAGCCATGGATGTAGATTTTGACTTATCATAATATATTGGTAGATCAGCGCTAGGAGAACCACCCGATCCTGTCGTTACAATGTCTTGCCCAAACCCTTTCGGTATTTCAAGATATGCAGAGACTTTCCCATCTTTAAGCATCTGCTCCAGATTCATACCCGAACCATCTTTTAGTTCCAACGCGCCTGTAGAGTTCAGTGCCTGAATAAAAGAATTAGACATCTGCGAACCATCGTTATCCTGATAATATAATGTAATAGATCCAGACTGACCACCAAATATGTATCCAAATAAGAGGAATAGAACTATAGGAAATACAAACATCCAGAAAATATTCATTCTGTCCCTGAAGGTCTCTTTAAGACTGTATTTAATATCAGTGCTTATTCGTGACATCTATTTTCCTACCTCAACAAGCTTATCACCAGTTAAATTTAAAAATACGTCTTCAAGAGTTGCTTTTTTAACATAAAGTTCTTCACATGTTAAACCACTTGCATTAATAATAGATATTGCATCAGACATGCTCTTCATCCCATTTCCTTCTTCTAACTCTACCAAAATGTCGTTGCCTTCAACTTTACAATCAGGAATGGCTTTAACAAGTTCATCTCTTGTATGCTCATCGCATTCTCGGATAATAAGCATGTTACCCCCACCATAACGGTTTATTAAGTCTTCAGGAGTTCCTTCAGCGATAATATGGCCGTTATGTAAGACGCACACCCTACCTGCAAGATAGTGGGCCTCGTCCATGTAATGAGTTGTAAGAAATACAGTCTTACCCTGTTTTTTTAATTCCTTAACTGCATCCCATACATCTCTTCTTGCTTTTGGGTCAAGACCAGTACTCGGTTCATCAAGAAAAACTATTTCCGGATCGTTAACCAGAGATATAGCAATCCCCACACGTTGTTTTAGACCTCCAGAAAGGTCCTTAAATAAAACATCTCTTTTATGCTCTAAACTCAGCATTTCAACGAGGCTGTCTACATCTACATGTTTTGGATACATTTGAGCAAAATAATCAATATTTTCATAGACTGTCAACCATTCAAACGCATTAAAATCCTGCGGAAGCACTCCTATTTTTTGTTTAACTTTCATTTCATCCTTTTTTATATCATAGCCCAAAATATTTACAGAACCTGCAGTTGAACTTTTAAGACATTCCATTATCTCAACTGTTGTTGTTTTACCTGCACCATTAGGGCCAAGGAAAGCAAATATTTCACCTTTTTTGATACTAAATGATATATTATCTACTGCAGTGAAATCTCCGTATTTTTTTACCAGAGATTTCACTTCAATTACATTGTTTGTCATATTTTCATCTCATAACCATTTCATAACCTTGAAAACTTATTAATTTTCGAGCAAACTTTTTAATCCTCTTTCCAGTTGAATAATGCGACTCCTACTCCAAACAATAGAATTCCAAGCCCTGCAACAATTGCCAAATCGGTGAACGCATCTCCAGTATTTCCTGTAATCATCGAACTTCTAAGACCTTCGCTTAAGTAGGTTAGAGGAGATATTTTCGTCAGGTACTGCAGGAACCAGGGCATAGTTTCTACAGGTATGAAAGTCCCTGAAACAAGCGTTAACAGAAACGCTGTACCCATTGTAACAGTAAATGCAGCTCCTTCATCTTTAATGAAGTTGGCAACAATTATTCCAAATCCTACAAACAATGCAGTCCCAGCGACCATTAGCAGCAGGCTTATCAAATTGATGTTCGGATGTATGCCCATTATCAGCCAGGCTGCAAAAATGGCTACACCCAGTGAAAGAATTACTAAGATAGTCCACATAATGATCCTTGCAGCAATCCATTCCATGTTTGAAATTGGTGTTGTTGCAAGTTTTCGGAATACTCCAGACTTACGGTAGTTGACAATAGTTCCTGCAGCCATTTGTGCACCAGTCATCGTAATAAAAATAGCCAATATTCCTGGAAGCAGGAAATCAAAGTAGTTCATGCCAGAAGCAGCATTATTCGGTAATTGACTTCCCAGACCTCCCAGCACACTTCCTAACAACAGAAACAGAATAGTTGGGAATATGAAGAAAATAGCAATATTTGTTTTGTCATTAAAAGTTTCTATGAAACTGTATTTAAGGTCAGTGCTAATTCTTGACATTTTATTTTCCTCCTTCAATTAAGTTATCACCAGTTAAATTTAAAAATACATCTTCAAGCGTTGCTTTTTTAATATATAATTCCTCACAAGTTGATTTACCTGTATCAATGATAGAAGCGGCCTTAGATATTATTTTCATATCATCTTCGCCAGATAATTTCACCAATATATTATCACCATCAATCGTGTATTCAGGAATAGTTTTAATAAGTTCATTTTTCGCTTTTTCGCTACATTTTCTGATAATAAGCGTTTTATCACCACCATAACGACTTATTAAGTCTTCAGATGTTCCTTCAGCAATAATATTGCCATTGTGTAATATACATACCCTATCAGCGAGATTTTGAGCCTCCTCCATATAATGAGTTGTAAGAACTATGGTCTTACCACGAGCTTTTAAATCTTTAATTGCATCCCATACATCTCTTCTTGCCTTTGGGTCAAGGCCAGTGGTTGGTTCATCCAAAAAAACTATATCCGGATCATTTACCAAAGATATAGCGATTCCTACACGCTGTTTAAGACCACCTGAAAGATACACAAATAGTGTATCTCGTTTATCCTCCAAACCCAACATTTTGATGAGACTGTCCACATTTACGTGTTTTGGATACATCTGAGCGAAATAATCAATGTTCTGGTAAACTGTTAGCAATGCAGATACGCCGAAATCCTGCGGAAGAACACCAATCCTTTGTTTAATTTCTATCTCATCCTTTTTTATGTCATATCCCAAAATTTTTATAGACCCTTCAGTTAAACTTTTAAGACATTCCATCATCTCGACTGTAGTTGTTTTTCCTGCCCCATTAGGGCCTAAAAATGCAAATACTTCACCTTTTTTGATATTAAATGATATGCTATTTACAGCGGTGAAATCACCATATTTTTTAAGAATGGAATTAACTTCAATTACGTTAACTGTCATATTTTCACCAAATTATGTTATACCTGCTTATGAGTACCTACTTCCGACTTTTCGTCCTGTTTAAAACTATCTTTATATTCAACAAGTTCAATCTCACAGCCCGAGCCTAATTCTATGTTATCTCCCCTTACAACTTTGGCCTGGGTATTTTCAAGATAGATTTCATCTCCTTCAATTGATTCGGCAGTAAGTTCTTTATTGCTACCGATTAAATATTTTAGGCCCAAAAAGTCGTATTTTCCTTTTCTTTTAACCGTGATTTTTTCTCCGCCGATTTCATGTGCTTTTGATGGGCCATATATGCTAAGTTCCAGTTCACCGGCATTTAAAAGCCCTTCGATTTCAAATGTGCCTTCTATTTTGAAAATTTCAGCATTACAATCGCCACCAATATTGATACTTCCATAAGTTTCAGCTTTATCTACAGATACATTTCCACCAATATCAGCTGTGCCATTAATTCTGACTTTTTCAGCTCTCAAATTCCCTTTAATCGAATTATTACCATTTACTTTCACAGAATCTGCTTTCACATTGCCATTCACATTACATTGACCATTGATTTTCAGGTAAATACACTCCAGATCGCCTTCTATCCTTCCGCCTCCATTTATAACTACAGAATCATATTTGCCTCCAGCAGAACTTGACTGGCCATTTATTTTTAAGTCACCTATACTTTTTTTCATAAATGTCACCCCTAAGCTATTTTAATTTTCAATTCCTCGATTAGATCCGAAAGATTCAGTCTTTCAATGATTTTCATGCTGCTTTCAAAATAAATATCACAGATATTTGAAACTAAACAGCAACTTGAAATTCCAAGTTTACGTAAAAAAATTAGTTCTCCACCTTTTCCCTTAAATTTAGGATATTCTTCCTCTAAAAGTTTTAATATTAGCTCTCCCTCATCAAAATTGATTTTTCCAGATTCAAACATTTTATCCAAAACATACAAGTAGAGCATCTTTTCAAAGGCAAATTTTTTTACCTCTCCTCTCCTCTGTGTGTAAAAATCCATCGTTGTGCTTGAAACAATGTTCCGTTCCACCAATTTTTCACTTTCAAGCACTGTTTCCATCAAGTTTGGAGAAAGCATATCAGCCAGATCATCCAGAGATACGTCTCCTTTCATATCTTTTATCTTTTCAATCCTGTCCAGTATCCTATCTTTTGGAAAAAATGTCTCTTGACCTGTGAATGTAGATTTTTTAATGAACCATTCCTCAGGTATGAGGTTTTTTCGTTTCCAGCGGTAAAGCTGGCCATAGGAAATTCCAGTTAATTCCAAAAGCTCTTTTTTGGATATTAAATCATTTTCCATGCGTAAATCACTCCCATTATGCTAATTTCCACTATGAAATATCTAAAATCATTATAAATTTAAAGTGACCATCAAATGATGAGGCGGTACATTATCATTTGATGGTTTCTCACGTAACATAACATTGTTACACTGACTATATAAACTTTACTTTCAAACATCAAAATTAAAAAAGGAGTTTCTAACATAGTCCCCAAATCATCAAATTCCAGACATAAAAATATAATAATTACAGCACATATCTATATAATACAAGTTTAATTGATTTCACAGCGTTGCTCTGTTAATTTCACTAAATGAGGTAGAATATTGAATTTAAACAAAAAAAATATCATAATCTTTCTTGGACCGTCACTCAGTGCTGATGAAGCTTCCAAAATTTTGGATGCTGATTATCGCCCCCCCATTCAAAGAGGAGATGTAACAGCAGCTCTACAGGATAATCCAGATATAATAGGCATTATAGACGGTGTTTTTCACCAGCAGCCTGCAGTTTCCCACCGCGAGATATTAAATGCGCTTAAAAAAGGCGTTACAGTCGTGGGCGGGGCAAGTATGGGGGCCCTTCGAGCATCAGAACTTGATGATTTTGGAATGGTTGGAATAGGTTATGTTTACAACCAGTATAAAAACGGCTTTATCGAATCAGATGATGACGTGGCTATTGTTATCAATCCTGTAAATTTAGAACAGCTTTCAGATTCACTTGTCAGTATGGAATACAACTTCAAACGAATGCTTGATAAAGGAATAGTATCTAAAGAAGAATTTGACAGATTAATTAAAACTGCAAAATCTATCTTCTATCCAAAAAGAACTTATGACCTGGTTTTTAAGAACGTAGATATTGATGAAACCAGAATTAAAGAACTTGAAAGATTTTTAGATGAAAAAGGAATTGATATTAAACGACAAGATGCAATTGATGTTATAAAATACATTAAAAACATGATAGACTAATAAAATTAACTATAACACACCTATTTAATTATTAAACTGAATTTAGTGCGTATTGAATTTTAAGGATGAGCTTATGGACATAGAACAGAAAATAGAAAAAATGAAGGAATGTCTTAAGGATAAAAAAGTTATAATTGCATTTTCAGGCGGTGCAGACAGCACATTAATTGCAAAAATAGCAAAAGACGCGTGCAAAGAAGCTACAGCCATAACAGTAGATAATGGAGTTCTGCCTCCAGACTGTATCAGCAACGCAACTGAAATTGCAAAGGAAATTGGGATTCCACATGAAGTGGTGAGATATAACCTCTTAGAAAATGAAACTTTTAAATCTAATCTACCCAGCAGATGTTTTATTTGCAAAAATGAAATGTACGGTAAGTTACAGGATATAGCAAAGGATAAAGGGATTAATACAATCATTGATGGAACAAATATCAGCGATTTACTTGAAGACCGTCCAGGAATAATGGTTAATTATGAAAAAAACATAGTTAGTCCCCTTATATATGCTGGTTTTACTGATGAAGATGTACGAGATACCCTTAAAAAGTTAGACATACATTATTCAACATCTACAACCTGTTTTGCAACCAGAATTTCTAAATACAGCGAAATAACTCCTAAAAAAATAAACAGGATAAGTTATGCAGAATCATTGATTAAAAATATGGCAAGAGATGGCCCTGTAAGGGTAAGGGATGATAATGACATTGCGAGGATTGAAGTTGGAAACGTTGAAAAACTTTTGAATATGGGAATTTTAAATCATATAAATTCAGAATTAAAAGCAGTTGGATTTAAACGTGTTGCACTGGATATCAGTGGTTACGGCGAGCCAGGAAAAGAATTAGTTGTTTATAAACCATGTAAAGATGAAGAAAATAAAATAATGTTTGAAACAGAATTACCCTATGAAGTAGATATTAAAAATACCTGCTTAGAGCTCAAGAAATTGGGGTCTACCAAATGTTCAGAGCAAATGGGAATAGCAATGCTTGAGATAGAAGGAAGAAATGTAACAGTATTTAAAACAGGTAAAATAGTTGCCAGGCGTGTTGCAGATAAAGAAGATGCAGAAAAGGTTTTAATTGATGTTTTACCTCGCATTAGAAGAAAACTAGAGTAAATAGTAATGATTTTGAATGATTATCATTATACATTCAAATTTCTACCCAAAATCTTTAATTAAAGATTTTTATGCACACTTCCATCTGCCTTTCTTCTAGAACTGGTAAGTTTTTTCCAGAATCCCCTTTTATCATCGCCTTCAAAGGAAATATACCTTCCAGTAACTTCAATTTCTACCCCATCAACCACTACGCTTTTTATAAAGAGTTCAATAGTTGAAGCATCCTCTAAAAGGTCATTTGCTTTGTAATCATAATCTACCACCAGATCATTATAGTCATAAACATTTTTGATTGTACTTCTAATTGCCTCTTCAATTAAATTGAATACTGTTTCAACTGCAGGAACATTTGCCCACCAGCAGTATCCAAGAATTAATTTTAGTAGTATGGTTTTAACAGATACTTCACCATCAAGCTTAGAAACGACTTTTATGTCTCCATTCTGTGATGTTATTTTGAGAGTAAGTAGTGATTCCGACATCTTAATCCTTAATTGATTTTATTAGATCTGTAGCTCTTACAAGTCCTGTCAATTCTCCATCAACATCTATAACTGGTATCTGCTCAATATTATGATGCCTCATTTTATTGGCACATTCTGTTACAGTGGTTCTTGTGGTGGCTGTTATTAAATCAGTCGCTGTAACATCTTTAACCTCTTTATCAGAGAATTTAAGATGGTTTTTTATGACATAAAGGACATTTGTACTGTCCCATGACCATTTATCTCCTTCTGTACCTACAGAGGTATTATGGACTGTTCTCTCAGAGACAACCTCACTTTCATTTATAAAATCAGTTTCAGTGAGTATTCCAGACAATTTTCCATCTTTATTCAACGCAATAAGCACTTTAAATCCAGAATATCTCATCATTTCAAAAGCTACATTTAAAGGAGTTCTCTCCCATGTTGTAGGAATATTTTTAAGCATATAATCTTTAACAGGTTCTTCAATGTTTAGTTTAGATAACGCCTTTTGTATTAAATCAAATGCAGTAACTAAACCAACTAATTCCCCATCTTGAACAACTGGAACTCTTCTTATGTTGTTCTCTATCATTTTGATTGCAGCGTCTTTAATATCATCATCAGGAGTAGTTGTTACCAGATTTCTGGTCATTATAAGAGCTATTTGTTCTTCATCTGGGTTATTTACAAGATCTGATCTTGTAACTAATCCAACAAGCGTTTTTGTTCCAGATTTTACAACAGGCAGCCCTGATACATTCTTTTCTCTCATTAATTCCAAGGCATTCAAACGATTTCCTGGAACCTGTATATAGTGTATATCCTCTGACATTACCTCTTTTACAAGCATTGTTACACCAACTAATAAGTTAAAAATAATTATAAAACAGACATTCAAATTTAGTGCACAACTAAAACGGGACATTGTGATGATCGTACCACGTTTTCAGTTACACTTCCAAGTAAAAATCGGTCTAATCCATGTTTTCCGGAAGTACCCATTACAATAAGGTCAACACCTTCCTCTTTAACCATGTTAATTATGACATCTGAAGGGGAGCCTTCTTTAGTACTAAGGGTCAATTTGACTTCTTTTTGACATTCACCTTCAATTTTACTTTCATTTAATATGTCAGAAATCTTCTCCAGTGATTTGCGCCCTTCTTCTTTTAGCATCTCTTTAATTCGCACTATAAGATCCTCTGCAGGTAATCCGACCAATGACGATGTCTCAATTACATTTAGAGCTATGAGTTCTGCACCGTTTAAGCTTGCAAGCCATATTGCATGTTTCGCGGCCTTATTTGCATACTCAGAACCGTCTGTAGGCAGTAAAATTTTTTTATACATGAATTCACCTCTTGAGATAATATATCACTTAATAATATATATTTTAATTGTACTGATTCAAATATTATACAAACTAGATTATTAATTTTTACTTAATTATAAGCAGGTTAAATATTAACGTATTACTAAAACAGGGCATGGTGCCGATCTCATGGTGTTCTCAGCCACACTTCCAAGTAAGAATCTGTTAACACCATGTCTTCCTGAAGTACCCATTACTACAAGATCTATATTTTCTTCATCTATAGTTTTAAGTATTTTATCCGCAGGAGACCCTTCCTTGAACTTTAAATCTAATTTAACATCCTTCTGGCATTTTTCTCCATCTCCCATTCCAGCCAGCATGTTTGAATATTCGTCAAATACTCTTTGTACATCCTGTTCCAATTCTTTTCTTAGTTCAGTTTTGTTAACGGATCTAATCCCCCTAAATCTGGGTGTTTCAACTACATATAAAACCATTATCTCTGCACCACTTCTACTTCCTATCTGAAGAGCTTGTTCTGCAGCTCTTTTTGCATTCTCAGAACCATCTGTAGGCACTAAAATTTTTTTATACATTAGTTCACCTCACATTCTTATAGAAATATTTTTATGTTGTAAAATGCCCCAAATTATTTAATATATTATATTGCCTTCTGTAATTAAACCAATTATATTATTCAGCTCTGTTCGGTTAATAAGAGATAATATTGGATTACTCGAAAATTCTTTTACAATGATAATATCTGCAGTCCTTCCTTCTTTTATACATCCCCCATTTAAATTAAAGGCATTTGCAGCATTTATTGTGGCCATTTTAAATATTTCTATGGGAGAGAAATATTCTCTATAATAGCCACGAGTGACTTTCAAGGCATATTCCATTTCCCTCAACATATTAGGGGAATTAAACATTATATTATCTGTCCCAAGAAGTACATTTATTTTATGTTTAAGCATGTCATTTAGTGGTGGAATTCCAACAGAAAGTGTTCCATTTGATCGAGGGCAGGAAACTACAGAACTACTGCTATCACCAATTAATTTTAAATCATCTCCAACTGGAGCCGTAACATGAATTAAAGCATCTAAATCTGCTTCAACAGCCCTTTGAACTTCACTTTTTCCAGTTGCTTTAATAGAATCCTCCTGCAGTTTTTCATATTCTGCAGTATGTATTGCAGAGATTTTTCCATGTTTTTCACATATTTTAGCAATTAAAGCCACCACTTCATCTCTTATTTCTCCAAATCCGCTTAAACCTATACCATCACACGATTTAAGGAGATTTTTAGTGATGTTTTTAATTTCTCCCATTTGCACATCGGGATCAAAGAATAAATTATCTCTTCCAAGAACTATTTTTCGGATTGGAACATCTTTAGACGCCTCTTCTAATAAATTTATCCCTTCAAGTCCACCCTCTCTAAAATCGACAAATGTTGTAGTGCCACTTGCAAGCATGTCCATCATGGATTGTCTCATGGAATTTATGATTTCATCAGGTTTTGATTCTTCAAGTATCCTATGTTTTAAGCCGTTCGGGGGTTTAACAATTTCAGCTATGCTTTTTCCATCCCCAACATCACGGGCTATAGAATCACCGATATGCACATGAGAATTTATAAATGCAGGGGCCACAATGCAGCCTCTTGCATCGATTTTCTTGCCACGTTTGACTTTATTTTTAGTAATTTCGATTATTTTATCATCTTCAATTACTACATTTGCCTTAATGGCTCCCATATCTTCTCCATACAGTACTTTGCCATTTTCAATTGTTATCATGTGATACATACCTTCAGAATCTGTCCTTATCCATATTTTGATATATTAATTTATAATAAGTACAATGACATTATTTAATCTCTTAATTTTCTTTCAGTTCATAAACTATGTTTTTATAAAATATAGTATAGTGATCAAATAATTAAACTATTTTTAAATTTCATTTAAAGAAGTAGACAAGTATAAAAAAAAATAGTTATATCCATCCTTAAGGTTTAGAATCAGGCAATATCAGGATTATAAGTGGGGATGTAGACTTTAAATGTTATTTTTTTACACATAATTTATTCAAAAATATTTAATCAATTAACAATGATTTTAAAGAATAAACTCAATTAATTATATGAACAATTTAACTGATAATTAAATGAAATTGTACATATATCTGTGGGTTTTTCAACTTTATTTATTACCTTAAGTTTAGAAGCCTTTCTTTGTCTAGTCTATTTATTAGTAACAAAATCAAAATAATGAAGCACATCTCTATTATTAGTGCTATGCCATAATAAGACAAGATAGAGCCTGTAATTGCAACATTCGTAACGTTTGAGATCTGTTTAGTGGCACCAGATACAGCTGCAACACTGCCTAAACCTGCGAGTAACAATACTGTTACCATATTATCTTGAGAGAATCTTAGCATTAACCATGATGAAAACATGATATATATTAAAGAAAATAGTGGAAGTATACATGATATCAGGATCCAATCTTCCAAAGATAAATATACACTAATGCCTTTAAACCAAAGAAAGATACTCAATACACCTACACCAAAGAAAACCAGGGGATATGTCAGTAAAGTTAGTGCACAAATTTTTCCTACCCATAGTTTAGTAATAGAAATTGGTGTTGCTAATATAGTTCCCAATATGCCTAAAATTTTTTCATCGTAAAACATGGTTTGAGATAACGTAACGCCAGTCATCCACACTGCAATTGAAGGAATTATTATGTAAGTGAGTTTTATAGAGAAAAAGTTTACCATTTCATTTCCATAATTAATTGAAGAATATACATAACCTATCATCAAAACCATTCCAAGATTAAATAATACAAGTGTAGCATACTTTCTATTTTTCCAGGCTATGCTCGCTTCTTTTAGAATAATTGTTTTTAATTGAGTATTCATTTGACTCCTCCACTACTTTTATATTTTTCCGGGCTATACTCGCTTCTTTTAGAATAATTGTTTTTAATTGAGTATTCGTTCGATTCCCTCACTAATTTTAGATATATTTCTTCAATAGACGTTTCACCATATAATTTTAAAAGGTTATTTAAAGTGTCATTGTAGATTAATTTCCCTTCCTTAATTATAGTTACATGAGAACTTATTTTCCGAACCTCTTCCAAATCGTGAGATGAAAATAGGACAGCTTTACCTTTACTCGCAAAATTTTTAATTATATTTCTTATAATATGCCTTGATTCTGGATCAATCCCCAAAGTTGGTTCATCTAATATCAATAACTCTGGTTCCGGAATTAATGCTCTTATCAAAGATAGTCTTTTTGTCATACCATACGAGTATTTAAATACTTTTTCTTCTCCCCATTGATCTAATTCAACTAGTTTTAGTAGATCCTTGGCACGAGTATACGCTATTTTTTTATCAATGTTATACAAACCACCCCAAAAAACTAAATTTTCTAATCCCGTTAGATCTTGGAATAAACCATTAAATTCAAGCATAAATCCAATTTTAGTTCTATTTTGTAGGTTTATTTTACTGTTAGGGTAAGGATCACTGCCCAATACATTTATTAACCCACTATCTGCTTTGATCAGGCCTAAAATTAGTTTAATTGTTGTTGTTTTTCCGGCTCCATTCGGGCCCAAATATCCCAAAATTTGACCTTTTTTGACATTTAGAGTTATCCCATTCAAAGCCTGGAAGCTACCATAGTATTTTTGCAACTCTTTTATTTCAATAATATTACTCATCAAAACATTCCTTCTGAACTTTACCTTAACCCGATAACAGGGATATCCCAAGCTACAGCCAAATAGGATGCCATAAAGGTGACATATATTAAATATCTAAAGCAAACAACCGCATCCCAGAGCATAGAATCCATTAAATCCACTTAAAATTATATAAATACCAATTTATTTTTATAGTATATAATAATTGTTACTATGTACCTACATGCTAAAGAATAAATAGACTTTTGATTAAAAATATCGATTTGAGTATTAATAGTAGTACAAAATTAAAGCTAATACTAATATATATATATTAAATTTTGATCTAGCTGTTACTAATACTACCCTGCAAAAAAATAAGAATAATATTGTATAAAAAATAAGAAAGTATTGTTTCCATGTGAATCAGTATTTTATCGTGTATCTATAAAATGCAATTGTTGAATAACTTTATTATCTTTGGGTTCAGTATAAAAATAGGGATTATAAAATTAATTGATTTGAATTTAAAATAGAAATAAAGTTAAAAAATATTAAACATATTTAAAGGAATTTTTACTACATTGTACCTTGTATAATCTCTAAAAGACGTTTTTCACCATTTTTAATAGTTATATACAGATAGTTCCATAGTTTATATGCATTTGTAGTTATAATGTCTAAATTCACATTACCAAAATCGCCGCCTGCCACATTACTATCATACCATTTTTCAGCTGCATCATCATTATAAGGAGTAGTTTGGGCTGCAGTTGGGAATTTACCATTCCAGTTACCTACAAAAGCAGCATATCCATGATCATTTCGCCAAATTTGAGTACCATTGTAGGTTGTACTTTTCGTTATCCTTTCATAATTCTTATTGTTGGCATCTGCAAAGGTTGTAGCACCATTCAATAAATCATAGACTATTTCTGCACCATTCCATCCAGTAGCATAATAATTTGCCCCTGCACCGGTAAACATTCTTGCAAAGTTGTAGACAGTTACGGTAGGGTTTGCAACTTCCTTATCTTCAACCCAACCCGATGAAAAACATGCGTGCAGCAATATTACAGGTATATTCCTTTTAAATGGTGCTTTAAATGTTTTTTGTCCCAATCCAGTACTCATTTGATTACCCATACCCCATACAAAACCATCAGATCCAATAAGTGCAAATGGAGGGCTTGCAGTTCCACCATTCTGGTCGTAGTTTCCGTATTCATAGCCACCATGCCCTTCATATATCACTGCATCAGCATTGTACATTCCTTTTATAATATTTTTAGTTGTTGCATTTTCCCCATAAAGCTCTAAAACATGGTATCCCTTACTTTTTAGAGTTTTACCTATTTTTGAAGCTTCATTGTAGTTATTCGAATCAGACACAATAAGGACATGAGCTTCAGCTGCTGGTAAAAAAATAAAAATACATATAAGTGTCACCAAAGCTAATTTTAATAAATTTTTCTGAATTTCGTGCAATTTAAGGTCTCCAAATATAAAAAATATTTTATTACCATTTTTCCAGAGATGCTGGTACATACTGGTAACATAAAGTTGTATATAATTTCTTTTAATTAATACTAATAAAAGAGTTGTTTAATAAAAACATCTGAAATGCTTAAAATAAAAATAATTAATTTAGTTAACCTTCAATTAACCTTAAAATTTATAAAAATAGTTTAAAAATTAAAAATAGATGATTTTTGAGACCTATAATTTGGATTTATCAAAGTTATGATAATCATTCAATGATTTTACCCCAATCTCATCATCTTTAACTTTTTCAATGGCAGTAAGTGCTGCACGAGCCCCTGCAAGTGTTGTAACATAAGGTATTCCAAGTTCAATTGCTGTTCTTCTTATGAAGTAACCATCATCTGCAGACTGTTTACCAGAAGGAGTATTTATTATAAGACTTATTTCACCATTTAACATTGCTTCTTTTATATTTGGAGAGCCCTGGCTGATTTTTTTAATCCTTCCAATTTTTACATGGTCTTCAACTGCTTTTGCAGTCCCTCTTGTTGCGAAAAGCTCAAATCCAAGATCTTCTGCTTTTTTAACTATATCCAGTATTTTAGTTTTATCCGTGTCTTTTACACTTATAAATAATTTACCTTCAGTTGGAAGCTCCATACCCGCTGAAAGCTGAGATTTATAGTATGAAACGCCAAAGTTCTCATCAATTCCCATACTTTCACCAGTTGACTTCATTTCCGGACCTAATATTGCATCAGACTCTGGAAGTTTAATAAATGGAAATACAGACTCTTTAACAGCCACATGGTCAATTTTGACCATATCTATAAGGCCTAAATCTTTTAATTTTGTGCCCATCATCAATTTAGCTGCTATTTTTGCAATTGGCACCCCAACAGCCTTACTGACAAATGGAACAGTTCGGCTTGCACGTGGATTTGCCTCTAAAATGTAAACCTTAGGATGTCCATCATCTTTTACAGCATACTGGATATTCATAAGTCCAACTACGTCTAATTCAAGTGCGAGTTTCTTTGTGTAATCTTTAATGGTTTCTATAACATCACCAGGAATAGTCTGTGGTGGTATAACACATGCTGAATCTCCAGAATGCACTCCAGCTTCTTCTATGTGTTCCATTATTCCACCTATGAATACATCCTCACCGTCGCACAGAGCGTCAACATCCACTTCGATTGCATCCTCAAGGAATTTATCTACAAGGATAGGATGCTCTGGAGAAATTTTTACAGCCTCTTTCATATATTCTTCGAGTTCTGTATTGTCATAAACTATTTCCATAGCTCGTCCACCCAATACATATGACGGACGGACCAGTACAGGGAATCCAATTCTCTCTGCAACAAGTTTAGCATCTTCAAATGAATGCGCAATACCAAAGTCTGCTTGAGGGATCTCAAGGCGCTCTAAAACTTTTGTAAATCTTTCACGGTCCTCTACACGATCTATACTTTCATGAGGAGTACCAAGTATCCTTACACCTGCTTTTGCAAGAGGTACAGCAAGATTTATTGATGTTTGACCACCGAACTGTACAACCACCCCATACGGTTTTTCTTTATTGACGATGTTCATAACATCTTCTAAAGTCAGGGGTTCAAAATATAGTTTATTAGAAATATCGTAGTCAGTACTGACAGTTTCAGGGTTGTTATTTATAACTATAGTTTCTATACCTTCTTCTTTAAGTGCCATTGCACCGTGTACACAACAATAATCAAATTCTATTCCCTGTCCAATTCGTATGGGCCCGGCACCAAGTATTATGACCTTTTTATTATCAGAAACATCTACCTCATCGAATTGTTCATATGTACCGTAATAATAAGGAGTTTTTGCCTCAAATTCTGCAGCACAGGTATCAACCATTTTATAGGTTGGAATTATTCCATTTTCTTTCCTCAAAGTTCTTATTTGTTTTTGAGGCATTCCCGTGATTTCAGAGAGTTTTTTATCTGAAAAACCCATTCTTTTTGCTTTTCTAAGCATAAATGGATCAGAAATAGTTTCTCCGTTTAATTCTTTTTCAAAATCAATGATATTTAATATTTTATAAAGGAAAAATTCGTCAATTTTTGTGATCTTCTTAATTTCATCAATACTCATACCTGATTTAAGGGCAGTATAAACCTGGAATATCCGTTTATCTGTAGCATTTTCAAGGGACTCCTCATTAAACTCCACATCATCGAATCCAAATTTCCCTATATCAAGAGATCTTATGGCTTTATGCAGTGACTCTTCAATTGTTCGCCCAATTGCCATAACTTCCCCAGTAGACTTCATTTGAATTCCAATCTGTCTATTTATCCCTTTGAATTTATCAAATGGCCATCGGGGTATTTTAGCAACCACATAATCAATAGACGGTTCAAAAGAAGCGGGTGTTTCCTTGGTAATATCATTTTGAATTTCATCAAGGGTCATTCCAATAGCAATTTTAGAGGATATTTTAGCTATTGGGTATCCCGTTGCCTTGGAAGCAAGTGCACTGCTTCTGCTCACCCGTGGGTTTACTTCAATTACTTTATATTCACCAGTAATAGGATGTACTGCAAACTGTATATTACATCCTCCCTGGATTTTTAAGGCCCTTATTATTTTAATTGAAGCATTTCTAAGCCTCTGGTTGTCATCATCACTTAAAGTCTGTGAAGGGGCGACAACAATACTTTCCCCAGTGTGTATCCCCATTGGATCTATATTTTCCATGTTACACACGATTATGCATGTATCATTTTTATCACGCATAACTTCATATTCAAACTCTTTCCAGCCCATTACAGATTGATCAACAAGTACTTGACCTATATAACTCATATCAAGCCCGCGGGATGCAACTTCCAGTAATTCTTCTTTATTATGAGCTACTCCCCCACCAGTACCCCCAAGAGTAAATGCAGGTCTAACAATAACAGGGTATCCTATTTCTTTAACTGCTTCCAGTGCCCCTTCCAAAGATTCTACAGCCCTCGCTTTTGGTACAGGTTCATTAAGTTCCTTCATAAATTCATCAAAAAGTTCACGATCTTCTACATTTCGTATGGTTTCTACTGATGAACCTATTACCTTAATACCCTTAAGAGCTCCAATTTCTTCAAGTCCTGTTGCAACGTTTAAACCAGTCTGTCCCCCCATTGTTGGTAAAATAGCATCTGGTTTTTCTTTTTCTATGATCTTTGCAACGATCTCTGGAGTTAATGGTTCAACATAGACCCGGTCTGCCATGTCTATGTCGGTTTGAATTGTTGCAGGATTACTATTTACAAGTACAGTTTCAATTCCCTCTTCTATGAGGGATTTACACGCTTGAGAGCCAGAATAATCAAATTCGGCCGCTTGACCTATTTGAATTGGCCCTGATCCAATGATAAGAACTTTTTTTATGTCATGATCCTTCGGCATCTTTATCCCCGTTATTTTGTAACTTATTATTTTGTGAGTTA
>JAEZKE010000015.1 GCA_023436175.1 Methanobacteriota archaeon | reverse complement strand
GAAAAACAACAATAACTGCAAATTTAGGAGTAGCTTTATCTACTTATGGAGAAGAAACTATAGTACTGGACGCAGATGTGGCCATGGCAAATTTAGAGCTTATCCTGGGAATGGAAGGAAAATCAATAACATTGCATGATGTCCTATCCGGAGAAGCCTCTATTGAAGATGCCATATACGAAGGACCAGGCGGTGTTAAAGTCATTCCTGCAGGAATTTCACTGGAAGGACTTCGAAAGATCAGATTAGATAGACTTGAAGAGGCTCTATCCATCCTTGTTGAAAATGCAGATATACTTTTAATAGACGCTCCTGCAGGGCTTGAAAAAGACGCTTTAGCAGCTATAGCAGCTGCACAAGAACTGATTCTTGTTACAACTCCAGAAGTTCCTTCCATAAGTGACGCATTAAAAACAAAAATCGTTGCAAATAAATTAGGTGTTGAAATAACCGGTGTTGTTATAAACAGAGAACAACATGATAAGACATTTTTAACAGTTAACGAAATCGAAACTATTTTAGAGGTGCCAGTTATTGCAGTAGTTCCTGATGACCCAGAAGTTAGCAGAGCTGCAGCATTTGGAGAACCACTTGTAGTTAAAAATCCAAAATCTCCTACAAGCAACGCAATTATGCAGTTAGGTGCAGATCTAATTGGAGAAGAGTACCACCCTATTGAACCAGATAAAAAAGGAGTTATTTCCAAACTGGTTGAGGGATTACTTGGAAGAAGAGGATAAATTTCTAATCAAAAATGAATAAATGGTAAACATGTCAAAATTTATAGCAATTGCTTCAGGTAAAGGTGGAGTTGGAAGAACAACCCTAACATACAATTTAGGAGTTGGAATGTCATTATTCGGCAGAAACGTTGTTATGTTAGATTTAGATTTAGTAATGGCAAATTTAGATGTCATAACAGGGCTTTTAAATCCCGATGTAACCTTACATGATGTTCTAGCTAAAAATAGATCCATTGATGAATGCGTTTATGAAGTAGAACAGGGTATTCGAGTTATTCCAACAGGAATACATTTTGAGACGCTTAGACACATAAATCCAAAATATATATCATGGAACAAAATACTGGAAGAAATTGCAGAGTACGGTGATATTTTCATTATGGACATGCCTGCGGGAATTAATTCAAATATTTTTGAAGGACTTCCCGAAAATGTAGAGATGATCATCGTTACAAACTCCACCATGACTTCTGTTGCTGATGCTCTTAAAATCAGAATACTCGCCAATGAACTAAATATCCAGATCATTGGATTTGTATTGAACATGTGGTATGAGGATGGATTTTTACTTTCAGTTAATGAGATAGAATCCATACTTGAAGTTCCAATGATTGGAATTATTCCATATGACAGGGAAGTCGAAAGATCAATGGCCCTAGGAAAATCTGTAGCCGAGATCAATCCATCATCACCTACAAGCAATGCACTTATGCAGCTTACTGCCCATTTACTTGGAGAAGAATATAAACCAATCGAACCAGATAAAGAGGGTATCTTAAGCAGACTGAAAAAGTTTATAGGCATGTTACCTGACTAACGATTTTTTTTATTATTTCACCATCTTTTTATTTCTACAGTTAATCAAACCTTTTTTAATTAAACGCGGCGTTAATTTCAATAAAGCCAAATATAAGAAAAACTCAAAATATAAGTGAGGAGGATATTTTGTCAGTTGACGTGGTTGGGCTTGGAACATGTAATATAGACTTCATTAACAAAGTTCCCAGACTTGTAGGAATTGATGATGAGGTTAATGTTGAAAAACTTGTTTTATCTGTGGGAGGCTCGGCATCCAATTTTACAGTTGGACTTTCCAGGCTAAATATAAATGCAGGAATTGTAGCTCGAATTGGAAGCGATTACTTCGGGCAGTTATGTGCTAAAAAGCTCAGTGATGAAGGAGTTGAAACGCAAAGACTACTTCCCATTGATGCACCTACAGGAATGGTATTTATAGCTGTTGATCCGCCTGGGGAAAGGTCAATGTATTCATTTATGGGTGCAAATGCAGAATTCAAACTATTAAAAGAAGATATTGACTACATCAAAAGTTCAAAAGTATTGCACATAACTGGAATGTATAAAGAAGTATTTGAGGAAGCTTCAAGGCATGCAGGCTTTTTATCTTTAAATCCAGGGACGTTACTTTCAGAATATGGAATAGATGAGTTACATAAACCAATTAAAAGAGCAAATGTAATATTTCTAAATAAAAAAGAAGTTAAAATATTAACTGGAGAAAATTTAGAAAATGGAGCGCAATCAATTTTAGATATCGGCGCTAAAATGGTTATTGTAACCTGCGGCAAGGAAGGTGCAAATCTTTATACAAAAGATAATATAATTCATTCCCCAATAAAAGAAACCGCTGCCTTAGATACAACTGGGGCTGGAGATTCATTTGCAGCAGGTTTTATAGCTGCCTATCTCAAAAATAAAGAATTGAAAGAATGTCTTGATTTTGCAAATATAGTTGCTTCTTCATGTGTTGGAAAAATAGGAGCTATGAATGTATCAAGAGCATGCGATTTAGATATTTAAAAAATAATTATTTTAATAAAAAATTGAAAATAGGGTATTTGATTTAAATACCTAAATTTTGGGCTGAGATTTCTACAGTCCAAAAAACCTTGCAGCGTTATCATTTGAAACTTTCTTAATATCTTTATCATTAAATCCAGCTAATTTAATCCTGTGAACGGTTTTAGGAACAGATAACGGGTCTGAAGGGGAAGAACTCATATCGCTGTCTAAAGAGAATTTCTCAAATCCATATTCATTCAGTATTGAAACCGCTTCATCCGGAGTCATTTTCTTGGGCTGAACCGTAAGCCCGAGCATTGCACCCATTTCAATAACGTCATCAACTATTGTGTTATCCACATGATCTACTACAACCATCTTAGGATCTATATTCTCTTCAATGATGGAAGTTGTAATTTTAGTTATCTCTTTTTTATTCATGCGTGGTGTGTGTACAATTACTTTCATTTTGAGAGCTTCTGCAAGCTGTAGCTGTTTTTTAAATATGTATTTTTCAGATTCAGACGCTGATTCAAGCCCTATTTCACCAATTGCAACTATTGGGTCATTTTCTAAAAAGGAAGGTAACTTTTCAAGTGCCCTTTCAAAATCTTGTGAAATACTCCTTGGATGAATTCCAAGCGCCGCATATAATTTTAATCCATTTTCTGCTGCCCTTTTAATATCATTGTTTAAGATACGATACCAATGGTCAAAAACCACATCAGATACGCTCATTTTAAGAGGATCATGTGCGCATGTCACTGCCTTTTCTATACCTGCCACTGCCATTTTTTCAAAATCCTCATACGGCCTTGTATCTGCATGTACATGTGAATCTATCATAAAATCACCTTTAAACTCTTTTCTGATTATAAAATCTTTTGGATAATATTAATATAGTTAATGTATTATCATTAAACTTTATTTACACAAAATTTAATTACATTTGGAGTCAATTATAAAAGTAAATCATGCTAATATCACCTATAATAAAAGATTATTATTTAAAATGGATATTTAGGGTATTCAATTAAAAGGAAGATTGTTATGGACATACTTGACACTTTAAATCATTATGAAGATGTAAAAAGTGATATAAAATTTGTTACGACATCAAGTGTCCGAACAAATATTATTTTAAGTTTAAATGAAGGAGATAAAGATTTAAACACTCTTAAAAATGAATTGAATTTAGAATCCTCTGCTGCATTACATGCACTTAAAAAACTTAAGGGGCAAAATATTATCATTAAAAAAGAAAATGAGTACTCATTATCCTCTTTAGGTAAATTATATGCTGTTAAATCAGAAAATTTATTCAAATCATTTTATACAATTAAAAAATACGAAAAGATATGGTTGGATCACTGGATAAATGGAATACCTAAAAATCTACTTAAAGAAATTAAATGTTTAAATAATTCTTTTCTGGTAGAATCCACACCCACAGACATTATACGGCCCCACAGTTATTACACAGAACTGATAAATAGAGCCCATAAAATTAAAGGTATTTCTCCAATTTTTTATTATCCATACGTAGATATTTACAAAAATGCACTAAAAAGAAATGCAAATGTGGACCTCATATTAACCCCATTGATACTTGATAAAATGGTTGAAACGGCAGGTACAAAGATTTTAAGAGATATTCTATCTTCAAATGATTTCAATTTATATAAAATAGATGAAGATATTAAAATTGCTATTACAGTTACCGAAAATTTCCTATCTATTGGTTTATTTTCAACTGAAGGTTTATATGATGCCACCATAAATTTAATAAGTTATGATGCCGGTGCAATTAAATGGGGTAATAAATTATTCAAGTATTATTTAGATAAGGCCAAACAAGTTACCTTAGATAATTTAAACAAATGATAGTACTATCATAATCATTTAAAGTCTTATTTTCATTTTAAAATAACCTATCTTTATATATAGCAAGCCCAAAATACTAAAATACACGGAGATGGTTTTGCAGGTGCACCTATGTCAGTAGCGGATATTTTAAATTATTACGAAGATGTAAAAGAGGATCTAAAATTCCAGGGTATATCCAGTGTTCGGATAAAGATTATGGTAAGTCTAAGTGACGGGTCAAAGAAAACTAAAGACTTAAGGGAATTAACTGGAATACCCGCATCTACCATATTACACGGAATTAATGAACTTGAAAAACAAAAATTAATTTCAAGAAAAGGGGATGACTTCTTCTTATCTGAAGTAGGGATTATATCAGCTTTTAAATTAATAGATATGATTAGAACACACATAGTTCTCAAAAATACAAATAAATTATGGCTTAATCATGACATTAAGGCTATCCCCAAAAATTTATTGGTAAGAATTGGAGATTTAAGTAATTCTAAACTTATTGAGGTTGAATCTGACCACATGTTCAAGACACATGAGATACACACCCATGTCGTGATAAATTCTAAAGAGATAAAAGGTGTTTCTCCTATATTTTATCCAGATTATACAGAGAATTTTATGAAACTACTCAAAAATAATGTTGACGTTAAATTAGTACTAACTGAAAGTGTACTGAAAAAAACAATTGAATCACTTAACCATAGCGATTTAAATGAGTTTAAAAGGTTACTTTCAGAAAATAAGCTTAAAATATGGGAAATAAAAGAAGATGTTAAAGTTGCATTTACAATCACCGATAAAGCCATGACATTAGGTCTATTCTCAGTAAATGGAATGTACGACTGCAATAAGATTTTAGTAAGTGACCATGAAGATTCAATCACATGGGGAAATGATTTATTTGATTATTACATAAAAAAAGCCATAAAAATTGATTTAGGATATTTTAACAGTATCTGAAATTGTTAAAAATGGCAGTAATCTAAAAGTAATTATTTTTTACATAATTTAAACTGTATTACACTTATTCTCGATTATATTATATATTTTTATCAAATATACTCATTTTTATATGAGAAATGTCCAAATAGTAATATTATAGGGATAATTCAGGTGTATCTATGGATATAACAAATATTTTAAATTATTATGAAGACGTCAAAGACGATTTAAAATCTCAGAGTACTTCCAGTGTTCGGACCAAAATAATGATAAGTCTAAGTGAAGGACCAAAGAAAACCAAGGATTTAAATAAATTAACAGGGATGCGATCGTCTACCATATTACATGGAATTAATGAACTTGAAAAACAGGAGTTAGTTTTAAGGAAAGGAGATTATTTCTTCTTATCTGAAATCGGACAAATTATGACACTTAAAGTAGTAGATATGGTTAAAACGTCAGTTTCACTTAAAAAATTCCAGAAATTATGGCTTAATCATGACATAAATAATATTCCTCCAAAGTTCTTGATGAATATAGGTGATCTTAGTAATTCAAAACTTGTAGAAACCAATAATATTGATATTTTCAAGCCTCATGGAGCATATATGGATATTTTAATTCAATCTAAAGAAATAAAGGGTGTTTCTCCCATATTCTACCCCGATTATATAGAAACATTTAAGAATTTAACCTCAAAAGATACTAACATTGAAATTATATTAACAAACGCCATATTAAAAAAAACAATAAAGTCGCTTGATACAGAAAATTTAAATGAACTTAAAAAGTTAATTTCAGAAAATACTGTTAAAATATGGGAAACAAAGGAAGATATTAAAACTGCATTTACAATTACAGATAAATTCATGGTATTAGGACTATTTTTTGTAAAAGGAACATATGATTCCACCAGGCTTTTAATAAGTAACCATAATGATTCAATCATATGGGGCAACAAAATGTTTGAATATTATCTCCAAGATGCCCATAGGTTTAAGTTATAACAAAATAAAGAGTTTTTATAACTATTTTTATCCATATTAATCATTAAAAAAATTATTTTTCTTTTGTAATTATTATTAGCTCAATATTTTAAGCAACTTAACATATATACATAATTTGTCAAAATACTACACTATTTTACTTAATATATATTAAGACATATAAAATTTTAATGTTTCAATACATTAAGATGAATATCGCCAAACTATATTTAAAAAATTATTCAAAAATAGCTTAAAATGCAAGAATAAATGTAATACTAAATTTAAAATTACGATTACGAAATATTAAGATAATAAAGTTATGCCAAACAAAAATAGAGCATAATTCTATTAAAAAAAGAGGTGATCGTATTATGTATCTGAATGGATTAACTGACCATTTAAATGGTTTAGTAAATAGACAAATAGATTTAAGCTATAAAAAAATAGAGATTTTTATTTCTTTTCTCCTATCCAGCTCTATATATATGGCAATAAATGGTTTTTTAAAAGCATACTATTCTTTTTTATTGTTTGGAATAGTAATTAACTGGAGCTTACTTCTAGCTACCTTTCTTTCAGTTTTTGCTGTTTACTGCATGAATAGATTAACAGATAAAGAAGAAGATGCAGTTAATTCACCTGAAAGAGCTAGTTTTGTTGATGGACATGAAAAGACCATTAGCATTATTTTGCTTTTTTCTTACATTACCGCAATTATACTTGGAATTTCACAGAGCATATATGCCATGCTTATTCTTTTATTTCCGCTCTGTGCCGGAGTTGCATATAATATAAAACTATCTCCAAGAATACCCCGATTAAAGGACATATTAGGAGTCAAAAATATTATAACTGCTTTAAGCTGGGCAGTTGGTACAACATTTCTGCCTTTTGTTGGTTTATTTGAACCATCATTAATATTCATATGTTCTTTATTTTACTTTTTCTTCATGAAAAGTTTTATAAATACAGTTCTATATGATATAAGGGACATAGATGGGGATAGAGAAAATGGTATTATAACAATTCCAGTTAAAATTGGAAAAGAAAATACCAAAAATTTATTATTAATAGCCACATCGTCCCTTCTAGTCATGAGTTTCATACTATTGTTAATAAATCAGGTGTCATTTGGCCTTTTCCTGACTATGGTATTTTGTGTATTCAATGCTTACTGGTACATAGGCTACACATGTAACAACGATGAAATTCATAAATACAAAATGCCTCTCTTAATAAATGGAGAATGGTTCTTTGTGCTTGGACTGTACTACATTATCCCACTAGTATAAGCTTAAAACCTTTTTTTGGGATAACAAATTTTTTTTATTTTTCAATATGCAACTTAAAAATAAATTACTTCTCAAGGTATAACCCCTGAGAATATATAGGCTCAAAGATCTTCAAATTCTATCCTGCAATTCATTAAACCCGCTAAAACTTCACTGATATCTGAAATTGGAATCCGTTTTTGTTCTGTACTATCTCTATTTCTTATAGTAACTGTATCATCCTCTAAAGACTCATGATCCACTGTTACTGCAAATGGTACGCCTATCTCATCTGAACGGGCATATCTTCGTCCGATGGTTCCAGATGTATCAAACTCAGCTATAAAACCATTTAGCCTTAGATCATCCTTTATTTGAAGCGCTACTTTTACAAGCTCTTCTTTATTTAAAAGTGGGAAAACACTCACTTCAACTGGAGCTATGTCCTTTGGTAATTTGAAGTATTCCCTATCGTTTTCTTTATCTTCTGTAAAGGTATGTGAAAGCACAGAAAAGAGTATACGGTCTATACCATAAGAAGGTTCTATAACATGTGGGAATATTTTTTCTCCCCTTACAGTTTCGCTCACTTCTTCAAAATTGACATGTTCAGGCAATAATTCATATGAATTACCGCTTATCTCAAGTTTAAATGATCCTTCATTTTCAATTGCTTGTTTAACACTTTCAGCTTCGATATTTTCAAGCTCTTTAAGTATTTTTGGTGCATCTCCTTTAAATGAAGGCCCAAATTTACTCATGTTTGGTTTTACGGTCAGTTTTTTAATCTGTTTAGGTTCCCCGTATTCTATAAATACTCTAAGATCTTCATTACTGTGTTCTGTGTGAGATTTAAGGTCATAATCAGTTCTATCTGCGATTCCAATTATCTCTACCCAGCCGTACCTTTCAGTTTTTACCTCAACATCCCAGCAGTCAATTGCATAATGCGCCATTTCAGTGGGTAAATGCTGTCTAAATCGGATGACATCATCTGGAATTCCGATTTCTCTCAAAAATTTACTTGCAAGATATAATTGATAAACAAGCATTTGACTTGATACTATTTTCTTTGCAAGTGCTTCTTCTACAGATATTTCAATTGGTTCTCCTTCCTTCATCTGTACTTCTGCAGGGTAAAGTTTGAGTGTTTTATCCTTAATTTCATGGAATTTCCTATGGGTTTTATCCTCCGGATTAACAAAAATCTCAGCTTCAGCCTGCGTAAATTCACGAAGCCTTATTACACCCTGCCTTGGAGATATTTCATTTCGATAGGCCTTACCAATTTGAACCACACCAAAGGGTAATTTACCTCTAAAAAACCTTAAAAGCCTTTTAAATGGTATAAAAATACCCTGAGCTGTTTCAGGGCGCATATAACCTGTTTTTTTACCTTTAGCACCTATTAATGTTTGAAACATGAGGTTATAATTCCAAACACGGGACAGCTGACTACCACATTTAGGGCAGCCAATTTCTTCCTCTGCGATCATAGCAGTAAGTTCTTCATTGGTTAAGCCCTCCACATCCTTATCTATGACTTCTTCAATTATGTGGTCTGCCCTGTAAACTTCCAGGCATTCTTTACATTCAGTCATTGGATCTGTGAAATTATCAACGTGTCCGGAAGCTTTTAGTGCTTCTTCTGGCATTACTGTAGGGGATTCTATCTCATAAAATCCTTCCCGCACGACGTAATATTCTCTCCATTTGTTGATGATTGAATTTTTTAATATAGCACCAAGAGGGCCGTAATCATAAAATCCTGCAACACCTGCATATATTTCAAATGAGGACCACATGAAACCTCTCTTTTTTGCAATATTCATCATTTTATCATGTTTCATAGTATCATCTCTTTTTATCAAATCAAACTGTAAATAGATAAATTTAAAATAAATAATAAGTTAAAATCTAAAAATCAAATATCAGATCAATTTATAGTTAATTTAATCCTTTTTAAGGGCCACTTTTTTAAGTAAATCCTTATCATATTTGATTCTACTTGATTCCGGGCGTTTTTGACCCATATATTTACTATCTCTTTCAGGATGTCCATAAGGCCTTTCTGATGGAGATGTCATGGTTTCAAAGACTATTTGACAAACCCTTTGCCCAGTATACAATGCTACGGGCATTTTACCAATATTTGAAATTTCGAGCGTGATTTTTCCATGGAATCCAGGGTCTATGTAACCTGCCGTAACGTGCATGGTTACACCAAGCCTTCCCATAGATGATCGGCCTTCAACCCTTGCAACGATATCATCTGGCAACTTTATAGTTTCATAAGTTGTAGCGAGGGCAAATTCCCCCGGATGAATTATAAAAGGTTCCCCTTCATCTATATAAAAGGATTCCATATAAGAATCAATATCTGATTCATCCATTGGATCTATACATGGTTTTCTAATTATTTTGAAACCTTTAAACTCGTTTCCTATCCTTAAATCTACCGATGATGGTTGTATCTGTATATCTGGATTATCAAGGGGATCTATAACAATTTTTCCCGCATCAAGGTATTCTATAATATGTTTATCGCTTAAAATAGCCATGCTTACCCTCTTAAACATTTAAATCATTTATATCTTTAAATTCACTAATGATAATTGTATCTGCATCTATTATATAGATTTATAGTAAGTGCAACAATTTAATAAAATGGCCTCACTGTACACATATAGCCGTGCTTACCATTAAACTCGGTTTATATCTTAAAATTCAGTATAACCATATCTGCATATCCAGATTATCAAAGAGTTACAGTGACTTTCATAAAATACTTTTAAAATATATCTTCTAAAAATAGTTATATTATCATTTATTATCTATTTCCTCTACCTTTTTAATTTCTATCTGTGATATATCATCTAAAATATTTTTAATTCCGCAGCTGTTCCCAACCCCAACTACAAGAATATTAGTGTCATCAGGAGAATTGAAAATTAATTTTTGCACTATTTCAAATGCCTCAAGTGCAGCATCTGCAATCTTCTGGTTCATGTTACTTATAGCTTCTTCAGGACTCATCTTCACAATAACGGCATCAATTTCAATATCTCTTTTAACAATTTCTTCTTCTATAGCCCATTTATCTACTCCAGAACCTCCAATTACAACTCCAATACCCCGCGCTACTTTTCCTGTTTCTTCTCCTTCAAGTTTAACTGCTGCATCTACTGTTATTATTTTATCTATATTTTCTTTTGCAAGGATAGATTTGACTACCTTTCCAACCCTTCCAACTCGGGCTCCTGGACCTTTTGCACGGGCTATAACCAGATCACGTTCATCCATTCTCTTTTTAGCAACGAACATATCTTCAATCTCAGTTACATACTCATTTTTATAATCTTTCATGAGCAGACCTGCTACTATTGGACCTGCACCATCTCCAATTGGTTTTCCTTCAGAAAATGTTTTTGCCCCTTCAAACTGGGCTTTTACAATTCTCATAATTAAGGGAATACTCATCTGGAGCATCAATAATATCTGTAAGTTCCCCTTTCTTCCAAGCTCTAAATTATGTCTTACCTGTTTTGCAACATCATTAATAGCCAGCGTGGCTTTTAAAGTCATCACAATGTTTGCTTTGGTTTCCTGATCAGCTAAAGGAGCTACCTCTTTTACCATCTGTTTAAATCTCTCTTCACTAAGATCCAGAATTTTCTCAAACTTTTTTACAAGTCCATTAGGATCAAGATCTACTGGAGGAACTACAAAGAATTCCATAAATCCATTAATGGTATCTGAGGGGTCAAGAACTGGCTTTCCCTTTTCTTTAGACATCTTTATAAGAAGTTCCTTAGATTCCTGAACCATATTCTCCAATTCAAGTGCAGCCTTTGTAACACTGGATAAAGCTCTTACCCGTATAATCCATGGAATTAGAAAAATGAGTAAAACAATTATTAGTATCCCAATAATATCAAACGGACTTAATCCAAATAATGCCATCTTGTTCCTCCACATTATTCTTTTAATCTCAGCCCTATTCTTCTTAAAGTCCCTATCAATGTGTGTGCTTCCCTTCCAGAGATAAATGCTCGCCCTATAATATTTTTAAAAACAGTAGATGCTGTTTTCATTTTATGTTCAGGGTAGCCTGTGTACTTAATTAAATCATCCATTTCTTCAATTAAAAGTTCTTTTTCAGATTTTGAAGCTACTTCAAGCTCCTCTCTAGGATAATTCTTTTCTTTTTTAAATAATTCATACAATACAATTGCTGCAGCGTGGGAAATGTTTAATACAGGGTACTCATCATTTGTAGGGATGGTTACAACCACATCACAGAGGGCAATCTCCTCATTATAAAGACCATTACCTTCTCTCCCAAATACTATGGCAATATTTCCAGTTATATTTAATGATTCTGCAAACTGTTCAGGAGTAACTGCAATTCTCGAAACATTATAACTTCCACCAGCCATACGTGTTGTACCAACTGTAAAATCTATTTTTTCAGCTTCAATGAACTCTTCAAGGGAACCATAATCTTTATGGTTCCATATGATATCTTTTGCATGCATTGCTTGATAATAAGCTTCGTTTTTCAATTCACAAGGATTAATAAGTACTAAATCGTTGAAAGCAAAATTTTTCATGGTCCTTGCAAGAAAACCTATGTTTCCAGGAGATTCTGGTTCAACAAAAACTACATAAATCATATTTTTATACTCTCTAAAATTAATAGAATGGCTTATTTTTCATAAGCCATTTCAAGAAGTTTTAAAATATTTAATACAGGAACATCGACACCTTCTTTTTTAAGTTCAGCATCTATGTTAATCTGGCAAAATGGGCAGATGGTTACAACTGCATCCACATCCAGTTTTTTAATCATCTCTGCCTTTTTCTTACCCAATGCTGCTGCAATTTCGGGTTTTCCAGCGCGTACTCCTCCACCAGCGCCGCAGCACTGGTTCGGTTTTTCCATTTCCACGAGTTCAAGCCCTTTAATTTTCTTTAAAATTTCACGGGGTTCTTTATTGATTCCCTGAACTCGATTCAGATGACATGGGTCATGGTAAGTTACCTTCATATTTAAAGGCTTCATATCCTCAGTGTTTAAGTTATCAGCCAGGAATTCGCTGATATCAACCACGTTGAAGTTAACACCAAATTTTGGGTAATCTTTCTTTAGAGTCGCCCCGCACCCGGCACATACAGTTATTATTGTATCATAGTCTTTGAAAACTTCTTTATTTTTCAAAGCCAGCTCTTTTACTATGTCAGTCTGTCCAGTTCTAATCATTGGAGAACCGCAGCACACCTGGTCTTCAGGTACAATTATGTCCACGTTGTTATTTTCTAAAACTTTAAGCAGTGCAAATCCTACTTCCTGCTGCCTGTAGTCTACAAGACAGCCTGTAAAGAATGCTATATTTGATTTTCTTTTATTTTTGCCAGAAACTGCTTTAATAAACCCTTCTTCAAGGGGTTCAACTGATCTGCCGGTGCGTGCAATTAAGTCCTTAACTTCTTTGTGCGCAGGGAGAGGACCAACACCTTCACGGCATGCAATTTCCCTTAACTTCTCAATTGCCCCACCTACAGTGCTTATTTCCTTAGGACATACTTCTGCACATTTTCCGCATGTTGTACAGTAATAAAGACCCTCATCAAACCCGAATTTAGCACGGTCTTCCTTATTACGCGGATCAAGTGCAAATTTTGAAATGTCGCGCATGAAATACGGACCTGCAAATTCAGAAGTCTCTTTTATAACAGGACATGCAGATAGACATGAGAAACATTCTATACATCCCCTTAATTTCTTTGAATCCTCGTATTCTTCTGGTTTTAAGATTTCAAGACACATTTCGCTGTCTTGAGGTACTTCTTCTCCCTTCAAAGAAAGTTTCATCTCTTTAATCTTATTTTCAATTTCGCTTCGGTCTACAACCAGATCTTTTAAAACGTCAAAATCAAGAGGTTCGATAACTGCATTATCCTCTATTTCAGCCTTACATGCCAGTTTAACTTCGCCGTTTACCTTTAAAGCGCATGATCCACACTGTCCAGCCCTGCATGAACACCTGTAAGCTATACCTGCACCGTATTTATGGTTGATATAATTTAAAGCGTCAAGGACTTTCATTTTTTCCTTTTCTTCAACCTCATATGTTTCATAGTATGGTTTTTCGTCTTTTGCTGGATCATATCTTAAAACTTTAATTTCTATCATTTCTATCTCCGGATTTTTTTGAAAGTTGTTTAAAATAATTTTTAAGTTAAATTAATTAATTTGATTAGATATTTAAAAATATAGTTTAATTTATGATATTCGTATTCCAATTTATACGATCTTATATTTAATCTTTATAATTAAGTCCTGATCTAAAGATAAATTAGAAGCTTATAACCTTTTTTTCCAAAAATAACAGTATTTTCCTTCAATTTATGGTTATATAAGACATATTTAACTTTATTTTTCAAATATTCTATCTCACAAAGAATAAATAATTTTATCCTTATTTGTTTTAGTGCTTCTTCAGCATCTTCATAATTTACAATGTTCCTGCCATCTTTTTTAGCGATTTCTTTTGCTATTTCACCAATTTTTTCGAACCTGGTTTTAAACTCATCAATTAAAAGAAGAACATCAAGAGATGTATTCTGCAGTCGGGAAGAAACAGGACCCCACAATTACTGAGAATATTTTAAGAGCTGCTAATATAAGAGGGTTCTTAGGATAATTTCATGATGCAATGTTTAAATCCAGTTGATCAAATTGTTTCTTGGTAAGATATATTTACTTTATTTTTCTTTTTTCCAGTTAAATATGAATCAATCAAAAGGCTCTTTTAAACCACTAAATGGGCGAGAGAATTAATTTAATATTATATCCGCCCTATCGTTAAATTCAGGAGGATATTGCGATTGTTCAGGCTTAAGTAAAAATATAGTAAACTGCCCTTTATTGTTCGCAAAGCGAACATAAAGCCAATTAAGTGGCTTGGAATTATTTAATTTTGGACATTTTTTTAGTAGTAATGCTTATGGAAATGAACAACATAATGTAATGATTAACCATAAATTTTAGTATTTAGTTTATATTAATAACTGGTTGTGCTTGGATTAAGGAAAAAATGATAATAAGGAGTAAAAAAAATGGTTTCTGAAATTTTTTATCAAAAATTAATTGATATATCCCGAGTAATGGAAGAGAAAGGTAATGGAATTAGTTATATTCATAATGAAGATGATTGTTATACAATTGGAACAAGGAAATACAGTGAAGAAATAGATGAATACCTGAATAAAACAGTTGAACTATGGGAAGGTAGTGTACCAAACTTTAAAAAATCGAAAAAAGGCAAATCAAATGGAAAAAAACCGAGCAGAGTTGTGTATATCTGGAAAATTTTCCTAACAGAAACTAAATGACCAATACGTAAAAAAATATTTTTTAAACTAATACTTTGTAAATGGTTTATACCATTTTCCGACAATGTATAACAATTGAATTCTATTTATTTCAAAAAGTAGAGAAAGTAATAGGTTATTTTAGTATAGTAAATTGAATTGATTGTCTGAGGGAGTACTATAGCCCCTTGCAGAATTTTAGAATTAATACAGTGCAAACAAGTACATGGAATAAAATCAATTAAACTATTTTGAAACTGGACAGCGGGTGCAAAATATATAGAAATCTTTTGACAGTCCCAAAAACAGCGGAAGATAAACTTACTACAAACAAAATCCAACATACACTCTTTTAATTATTGAAGTAAAAAATTTCGTTGCATGTTACGTATTTATCGAGATAGAAATTGGGCAATTCACATACTGCAACTGAAAATTTTACAGGTGATTTTTTAATCTAAAACTCTTTCAATGCGCCGATCTGGAATCAACCAAAGGAGAGCTACTATAACATACAATAACTGAGCAATTATAGGTAAAATCAATGCAGCGCAAATTGCAATAACGTAGCATACTATTGATATTTTTCCCTTGTAATCTCTCCCTACTGCCTGTTTGAGCTTTGAATGTTCTCCTTCAGTTTTAATGATCTGACTTTGCAAAATGGGATAGGCTATAGATGCCATAAGGAGTACTACACCATACAAAACAGTGGGCCAAGGTGCAAAATGATTTTCAGTCATCCAGGCAGTGGTAAATGGGAAAAGAGACAACCAAAAAAGTAAAAAAAGGTTAGCCCACAGGATACTTCCAGACACGTTACTTACTGTTTGGATAAGATGATGGTGGTTATTCCAGTAAATCCCCACGTAAATAAAACTCAGAACATAACCCAGAAATACAGGTATAATAGGAAACAATGCCGAAATATCTGGGCCGTGTGGAACACCCAATTCTAGCACCATGATTGTGATGATAATTGCCAGTACAGCATCACTGAAACTTTCCAGTCTATGTTTTTCCATTTTAATAATTCCTGATTCCAAAAATCCGAATTGCGGGCAATAGCATTATAAAAAATATTCCGAATAGAAAATCCAAGATACTTATAATAATTTATTCATAAATAAACCATAAATACTTTTTTGACTCTACTCATACCGCGGTTAGAAAGATCCCAAATATACCTCTAAAAGAAACCTTCAAGACTATCCTATTAACCTAATGACTTTATATATCAAGATTTAATATTAATCTTTATAATCAAGCCAAGACTATTTAAATGATTACAATTTTACAGGCTTATTTTTTTAAAATAACGATATTTTACGTTAATTTAGCGATATATAAAACATATATGACTTTATTTTTCAAATTTAACTTAAATATATTAGTTAAATAAAACAATATATAATAAACAGGTGAAAAGGTATGGCAAATATACTTGCTAAAATTAGAGTTGAAAATTATGAAAAATGGAAAACTCTCTTCGATAAATTTGCTGATGAACGAAAATCCAAAGGTTCCCAAGGGGCCACTATCTTCCGTGATGCAGAAGACCCTAATTTAGTTATAGTCTTATTTGACTGGGACAATCCAAACAATGCACAAAAATTTCATGAATCACAAGTTAATCAAAAAATACCGCAAAAAGGAGGAGTTTTAGAGGAAGAAGAAATCCATATCCTTAGTGAAGTGGAAAAAACTTCTGCCTAATTTATCTAAAGTTAATAAAAGATAGCTGTGATTAAATGCCAAAATTTCAATTTTCAAATAAATTAACAGATTATTTAAAGAAAATAGAAACCGAAACCGGGAAAGAAGTTAAAATACTTGAAAGCCCTTACCTTGGAATAAAAGGCATGTGGGCAGGGTTCAGGTACCATCCAGATTACATCATCATTATCATCCGTTCAGATATCCGAAAAACAAATGAAACATTAGAACGCTCCATTGCCCACGAGGCAACCCACGGTTACATTCTATTTAAAAAAAGGTACTGCAGGGGAGAATTTCCAGAGTCAATTGAAGACAGCGACAAAAGGGATATTCAAATGATATTTACAATGGTTGATGATATTGTAGTCAATAAAATAATCTTTGAGAACGGATTTACTCCATTTGGTGTGGAATATTTAACTGTTGTTCAAAAGGAAATTGAATCCATGCTTGCTGGGGTGGATTTTTACAGGCAGTTCTCTAATGACCTTCTTTTTGATGATCTACTCATGATAACACGATATATTATAGCATGGGGATTTTTAGAATATTTCCATTTAAAACCCGAAGAACACGAAATTCTTAAAAAATATCTGGATGTTTTTAAAGATACCTATCCTTTACAGTACGAAATTACAAGCCAAATAAAACAAATCATTAAAGATAATGATATTTTTACAAGTTCAGGACATTGTAAAGCCATGGGCCTTATTTTAAAAGAGTTAAAATTTGATAGTTTAGTAAAAATAACAAATATGCCTTAAAAAAGAGGATAATTAAGGGTTAAAATCAACGTTTATCAAAAACAACTAATTCTAACTATATAATCAGTAAATCCCTTAATTAAATTCTGGTATTTTTCCGTTCTTTTCTTTATACTCTTTAAGTAAAATGTTCTTCCTTTGTTTTGAACTTTTTTTACTATCATTTTCACGGTATCTGAAGTAAACAATGCTTCCTGACACGTCTTTATCTGAAAAATGCACGGAAATATTATGTTTTAGTTTTCCATCGCCAATATAGACAATTTCCTTTTTATCGTTGGCAAACTGGAATACTCCATAGGAATTTGGTAACTGTTTTATATTATCTTCATTGAAATCCATCCATCGTTTTGCTGCTGGCATTTTTGACCTCCCTTTTA
Source organism: Methanobacteriota archaeon (assembly GCA_023436175.1). Taxonomy (GTDB): domain Archaea; phylum Methanobacteriota; class Methanobacteria; order Methanobacteriales; family Methanobacteriaceae; genus Methanobacterium_D. The sequence goes on along the minus strand of JAEZKE010000015.1, from coordinate 15,858 downwards.
TGCTCTAGTATTCACATTTATTTTATTAATATATATTTTATTGATATATAAGCAATTAGGTTTTTGATTAACTAAATGATGCCCCAATTATAGTATCTTTAATTGCAAACCAGTAAATTGAAAGTTCTTTCTCTATCTCTTTATAATTATTAAATTTTTTTCTTATTATATCCCAAAATCTTTTACTATGATTTAATTCAACAAGATGTGCAACTTCATGAAAAACAATGTATTCAATTAAAGCTTCGGGTAAATATTTTAAATATTTATTGATACTGATATTATTTCTTGAACTGCAGCTTCCCCATCTTGATTTCATTCGCCTGAAATATACTTTATTTACAGTTACATCTAATTCAAGCGAGAACTTTTTAACAAGTTCATGGATCATTTCTCTAAATTCTTCTTCACCGCGTTTATAATTAAGTTCTTTTCGTTTTGCCTCATCTTTTGAGACATTAATGGTTTTAAATTTTTTATAAATCCAATTTTTGTGTTTTTCTATGATCTTCTCATAACCATCATATCCTTCAGGGGCTATAATCACTAATTTTTCATTTTTAATCTCTAAACGCCAGTATTTAACATCACGCCGAACTACATCATATTCTACATTTAGATCATAGATTTTCGCTGTTTTTTGCATGATTTTCCCTTTCTTTAAAGATAGGATATCCCCATTTTACAAGTTAAACAATATTCCATATTCAATCAATTTACAGTTTGTATAATCCCACATTTTAAGGATATGCTATTTTTATTTCACAAGTTAAACGATATTCTTGTCTCAATTCAGTTTTAACAAATAATAGATTTAAATTATAGATCTGGTACTTTGGATTATTTACTAACCTATAGAATATAAAACTTCATGTCAAAAAGCTTAGATTATGTTAATGGGTTCAATATGATCCCCTAATAAGTGTCTAAAAATAAATGAAAGGTTTCGGTAATTTTATATTAATAACCTGAGATATGGAAGTATCATCTATAAAAAAGCTTAATTTAGATAATGTCCTAAGTTAGATTTAACTGATTTCTAATTATACTATTTGAGTTAAATAACAGAATCAATTAGAGCATATTTTAATCATTACAAGGCGATATCATGAATATAACAAAGGTTTTAACTGGTAAAGAAGGTGAAAAACTATTTTTGTTAGGTAACGAAGCTGCTGTTCGAGGAGCAGTTGAAGCAGGAGTATCAGTTGCCTCAACATATCCAGGTACACCCTCTTCAGAAATTGGAGATGTTTTATCCAAGATTGCTGAAAAAGCAGGGATTTACTTCGAATTTTCCACCAATGAAAAAGTAGCATTTGAAGTTTCAGCAGCTGCTGCTGCATCAGGACTCCGTTCATTTACTTTTATGAAACACGTAGGTTTAAATGTGGCTGCAGACTCATTTATGAGCGCAGTGTACGAGGGCGTGAATGGAGGGATGATCATCTTATCAGCAGACGATCCTTCCATATTTTCATCCCAAAATGAACAGGATAACAGGCATTACGCGCGAATTGCGGGTATTCCTACAGTGGAACCTTCCAATCCACAGGAAATAAAAGATATGATGAAGTACGGGTTTGAACTTTCTGAAGAGTTTCAAATACCTGTTTTAATGCGTACAACTACAAGGGTTTCCCACATGAGGGGAGTAGTAGAATTAGATTCCCCTAATACTGAAAAGAAAACAGGATATTTCAAAAAGGATCCTAAACGCTTTGTTCTTGTACCAGCAAATGCTAGGGAAAGACACAGAATATTAGTTGAAAAAATGGAGAAGATAGAAAAAGTAGCCAGCAATTCTCCATTTAACCAGATATTTGATAAAGGAAGTAAAATTGGCGTGATTACAAGCGGCAGCGCATTTAACTATGCTATAGATGTTGTGGAAAAAAATGAGTTACCTGTAAACATCTTAAAAATTGGTTTTTCTTATCCTTTCCCGGAAAAATTAGTATACGATTTTATAAAGGATTTAGACCGTGTAATGGTCATTGAAGAAGTGGATCCAATAATGGAAAATGAGGTACTTGCAGTAATTGGAAAGCATGGACTGAAAACAAATGTACATGGTAAACTTGATGAAACACTGCCTATGATCTATGAATACACACCAGACATAGTTCTTGAAGGCATGAAAAACGTTATTGATATTAATTTAGAAGAAAAGCAGTCTTATACACCAGATATTCCACTTCCAGTACGCCCGCCAACTTTATGTCCGGGATGTCCTCACAGGGCCGCTTACTATGCGGTTAAAAAAGCGGTTGAAGAGCTAAATCTTGACGCGATTTATCCAAATGATATCGGCTGTTACACACTTGGAATCGAATCTCCATATGAAATGGCAGATTACCTGCTTTCCATGGGTTCAAGTATAGGTACAAGCTGTGGGTTCTCAAAATCAACTGATCAAAACATTGTAAGCTTTATAGGGGATTCTACATTTTTCCATGCGGGCATTCCGCCGCTTATAAATGCAGTACATAACAAAGATAAATTTGTACTTGTTATTTTAGATAACAGGACAACTGCAATGACAGGAGGGCAGCCTCACCCTGGACTTCCAGTAGATGGGATGGGAGAAATGGCCCCTGAAATAAGTATAGAAAAAATCGTTGAATCAGTTGGTGTGGAATTTTTAGAAGTTATAAATCCAGTTAGTGTGGATATATCAAAGGAAATATTCAAAAAAGCGCTGCAGTTTGACGGTGTGGCAGTTGTTATTTCAAAATATCCATGTATGCTCACTAAAAAGGGAGTTACTAATACACTGCTTATGAATGTTGACCCCGAAAAATGTGATGAATGTCTAAACTGTCTGAAAGAACTCACTTGTCCTGCAATTTATGTTGCAGAGGACGGTTCGGTAGGTATTGATTCCATGTTTTGCAGAGGGTGCAGTGTTTGCATGCAAATTTGTCCAAAGAAGGCTATTGGAGCTAAAAGAATAAGTTAATATAATAATTAAATTTGAAAAACCAGCAATTATGTCAATTAATGAAAATCATGGAGATTAAAAATGAAACCATATAACATTTATATCTGCGGTGTCGGAGGACAGGGAATCATCAAAACTTCAATTGTAATTGGAGAGGCCGCAATGAAAAGCAATATGGGAGTTGTAATGAGTGAAGTACATGGAATGGCCCAGCGTGGCGGAGTTGTTTCAACAGAACTTAAAATAGGAGATTCAAAAAGTGCAATAATTGAAGAATGCAGTGCTGATCTTTTAATTGCATTTGAACCTATGGAATCACTCAGGGCAATTTCAAAGGCAAGTAAAGACACTTATGTTGTTGTAAATACATCACCAATTATGCCTTTTAACATAATTGGAAGTGAAATACCTTATCCAGATATTTCTGATATTTTAGATGAGCTTAAATCAAAAGTAAAAGGTGTATTCGCACTTGATGCTGAAAAAGCAGCTAAAGATGCAGGACATATCCTATCACTTAATATGGTCATGCTTGGTGGGGCCACTGCAGTTTCAGATTTCCCCATAGACAAAGAAGCTATTTTGAAATCTATGAGGGAAAATTTACCTCAAAAGAGCATTCCTATTAATTTAAAAGCATTTGAAGAAGGATTTGAGTTTGTTTCGTCTCAATAATTCCCATTTTTAATTTTTAAGTGAAAATTATTGATTAATATTTTAAAAGTGCTCATGTCTGGAATTTTGTACAACTGTTACCCTATTTATGTGAACTGTTGATTAAATTGGATTTTTAAACAAATTCATTGACCAATAATACAATTTAATAGTGTAGAATATTTACACGTGATAACATGAGCGTTAAGATATATTATTCTATTTTTTATGTTTACAACTAGAATCTCCATTTTAAACTTGTAAATGTATCTATATTCTTAAATTTTATATCCAAAGTTTATATTTTTAATTAATTTAGATTAATATAATCTTCTGCTTAATTAAGGAATGATCTGTAAGAATAGTAGTAATATGATGTCATGCATAATTATTTAAAATAATGCTTTAAAATAGAATATAGATATTACTTTAAAACTATAGTGGAAGTTGATACACTTGATCGATGCAGAAAATCTTACAAAGAAGTTCAGTGATTTGACTGCGGTGGATAACCTTACATTACATGTTAAAGAAGGCGAAGTTTTCGGTTTCCTCGGACCTAATGGTGCAGGAAAGACCACAACAATGAGAATGCTCTGCTGTCTTATATCAAAAACCAGTGGAGAAGCTAGAATAGCTGGTTACGACGTAGACAACCCCGAGGATTCTTTGAAGATCAGAAAGATCATTGGATTACTTCCTGAAAACATGGGGCTCTACGATGACATGAGCGCCTACGACAACCTGGATTTTTACGGGAAATTATATGAATGTCCAGAAACCGAAAGGAAAGAGAATATCAAACATTTTCTCAAGATGTTAGACCTTTGGGATAAAAGGGATCTCCTGGCAGGAACATTTTCTAAAGGAATGAAGCAAAAACTGGCCATTGCGCGAGCACTGATCCATGATCCTCAAGTACTGTTTTTAGATGAACCAACAGCGAATCTAGACCCTGAATCATCGAAAACAGTAAGAGATTTCATACTTCAGTTAAAAAAGGAGAAGAATGCCACAATTTTTTTAAATACACATAACCTTGATGAAGCGCAGCGAATATGTGATAAAATTGGGATATTCAACACGAAACTAAGGGCAACAGGTGCTCCTCAAGAATTAGAAGAATCTGTTTGGGGAAATAAAACCGTAATTCAGTTGGAACAGGTAACTATCAAAATTTTAGAAGCTCTGGATAAACTATCCCTTAAAAATAGGACCATTGACAACAACAAACTGACCATTGATGTGAATGATCCTGAAAAAGAGAATCCAGTCATTGTGGATGCAATAGTTGGTGCTGGCGGCCAGGTTCAATATGTCACCAGGCTCAGTCCGACGCTGGAAGACGCATACCTGAAATTTGTGAGGGGAGAATGAAATGAGACTGCAGAAATCATGGGTTATTGCCACCAAAGACTTCAACATATTCTTGAAGAAAAAACGTATCTTATACACATTGATAATTCTTCCACTCTTACTCTCAGTTGGTTTACCTTTAGCTGTAACAGGGGCCAATAAAACTGCAGAGATCATAGTACTGCTGAATGCATTTTCCTATTTTTATATTATTCTAGCCTATATACTTCCAAATACTCTTGCATCATACAGTATTTTAGGTGAGAAGATTGAGCAAAGTTTAGAGCCGCTCTTAGCAACGCCCATAACCGACAGTGAACTTTTGTTTGGAAAGACCATAACCTCCTTCATTCCCTGTGTCGGTATAATATATGCTGGTTCCCTAATCTTCATGGTACTTTCAGATTTAATCTCATTTAATACTATTGGTTATTTCTTTTTCCCCAACTGGAGTATGGCGTTTATTTTACTCCTGGCAGTCCCGCTTTCATCTATTTTAAGCATTCAACTGAATGTTATCATATCTTCAAGAGTCAATGACGTGAGAACCGCGAATCAGCTTGGAATGATTCTATTTATACCATTTATAGCTGTATACTTATTGCTTGAAACAAATGTAGTATCATTAAACGTCATTAATCTGCTTGCAATTTCTATAATTCTTCTTGCTGCTGATGCAGTTTTGTTTTACATAAATAAGGCCACTTTTAGCAGAGATGCGATACTTACCAGATGGAAGTGAATGCGTTCAAATAGATAGGTTTAAAAAATTATTCAGTAATTCCTATAAAGAGTTAAGATGAAATTTTTATTATGATTGATTAGTTAAGCATGATCTAAGTTCATCCGCCATTTCTTATTTTAATTTTACCTAATTTTTATCTATTTCATTTTTAAAGAGTTTAATCTGATTAATTGGGATATCATTACTTAAATAAACCATAAATCCTATTTTAGATAATTTTAAATATGAGAATGAATCAATAATTTACTCCATTATGTCAGACTGTGGATCTCCCATAAATGCATTTTTGAGATTTCCATTACAGTCAATTACATTTACAAATATCAAATTAAAGGATGTGAAAAGACGGATAGTAATAGTAAAAATGGTTTAATTGTAATCATTTTAGTAGTAATTATTGGAGCAGCCTATACTATACTGGCAAATCAAGGTAATCAAGGTAATCAAACTGCATCAAACACCACAAATGCCATTGCAGATAGTAACGCCAATAACCAGGCTAATACTACATCAGTTAACAACGGAACCAGTTCCCAAAACAATGCCCCTACAAGCATCACAACTAATATAACAACCAACCAGACCCCAAATACTACTGCTAACTCCACCAAAAAGGTAAATGCACAAACCGTTACAGCAGGTAACTCTTAATTATAAATGGAAAACAAATCATCAGTACAGGTCTGAAAATGGCGTCTAAGACATAAATGTAAATGAGTTAAATTTTTTAATAGTTTAATTTTTTATTCAATTTCATTTTAAAAGGTTTTAATTTTGCATAATTAACATTAACATTTAAATAAACCATAAATTCCATTTTAGATACTTTTAAATAATATAATTAACCAATAGCACATTATAAAAACTGAAAATATCCATTATATCAGTGCTGATGGAATCTTTTCACCTCAATTTATTTTTTGGATGTGCCCCATCAAATAGTTCTAATTTTTCTGTAGATTTAAAAAGGAGGTGAAAATGTGGATAACAAAATAATTGGTTTAATTGTAATCGTGTTGATAGTAATTATTGGGGCAGTTTATATACTTGCAAGTCCAGGTAATCAAAATCAAACTTTAAGCGGTAATGCCACAAATGTTACCGTTGCCGATAATTCCCACACTAACACCACATCAGTCAGTAATGGAACCAGTTCCCAAAACAGTACCAGCACAAACAGCACAGCAAATATAAAAGTATCTGCTAAACAGGCCCAAAAAATTGCCGTTGATTCCACCAAAGAATTAGGCGGACAAACTGTTACAGCAGGTACTCCTACTCTTTTCAAATGGACTACAAATAATCGACATACTTGGGTTTGGAAAGTGCCACTTTTTGATACAAACGGGAAAAGTGCAGGTTCCATGGACGTGGATGCTTATACTGGCGAAGTAATTATGAATGAATAGAAAACTTCTTCTTTTTTATTTTAAACTAAAAATAAATGAAAAAAAATAAAAATTATAATCCATAAATATCTTTAGCTAAGATTACTTCTGCACCGCCTTCTTGAAGTGCTTTAATTCCGGCATCAATATCTTCTGGATGCAGTAAAACTATAGCGCCATTTTCTTTCTCTTCTACAAATGCATAAAGATATTCAAGGTTTATATTGTTATCATCGAGAATTCCAAGGATTTCGCCCAATCCTCCCGGCCTATCATGCATTCTAACGGCGATCACTTCCCCAATTTTTACAAGGAAGTTGTTATCTTCAAGTAATTTTTTAGTTCTATCCGGTTCTGGAACTATCAGCCTTAAAATTCCAAAATCAGAAGTATCTGCAATTGAAAGAGCCCTTATATTGACTCCACCTTCCTCAAGCACGTCCAAAGCTTTCCTCATTCTACCTTTTCTATTTTCCAAAAATATGGACAACTGTTTTACTTTCATGATGCCACCCTTAATTTTATGTGTCTTTAAATACAGCTTAAATTTATTGTATCTATAATTTTTTTATAATTCCCTTTTATCTATAACTCTTACAGCTTTCCCTTGACTTCTTGGCAGTGTTTTTGGCTCGATAAGTGTAACTTTAACCCTTAAACCAATTTCACTGTGAATATAATCTTCAATTTTTTCTCTTATAGCTACAAGTTCCTTAACTTCGTCTGAGAAAAGACTCTCTGACGCTTCAACCTGAACCTCAATTTCATCCATCAGATGAGGTCTTGTAACGATGATCTGGTAGTGTGGTTCTACTTCATCAATTCTAAGAAGTGCTTTTTCAATCTGCGATGGGAAGACTGAAACTCCCCTGATCTTCATCATATCATCGGTACGTCCAGTAATCCTATCCATTTTAACAAGTGTTCTTCCACACCCGCATTTTCCCCTTGTAAGTTTAGTTACATCTTTTGTCCTGAAACGAATTAATGGAGTACCTTCACGTGTCAGTGTGGTTAAAACAAGTTCTCCTCTTTCACCGTCTGGCAGTACCTCGTGGGTCTCAGAATCTATAATTTCGGGATAAAAATGATCTTCAGAGATATGAAGCCCATCCCTTTCACTGCATTCAAGCCCTACTCCTGGTCCAATTACCTCTGTAAGTCCATATATATTATATGCAGGTGCATTAAACCTTTTTTGAATTTCCTGACGCATTTCTTCTGTCCACATTTCTGCCCCAAAACCTATGGCCTTAAGGCCCATATCTTTTGTATCGATTCCTTCTTCTTCAATCTCTTCAGCAAGATAAAGACCATATGAAGGTGTGAAAATCATGACACTTGTTCCAAAATCCTGCATGATTTCAATCTGACGTTTTGTTTGTCCAGTTGAAATCGGTATTACAGTCGCCCCCATTTTTTGGGCGCCGTAATGCACTCCAAATCCACCAGTAAATAAACCATAACCATGCGTATTCTGGATTATATCATCTTCCGTTACACCAAACATGCAAAGACCACGCGCCATAACTTCAGCCCAAATTTCAAGGTCTCCTCGAGTATATCCAGATACAGTTGGTTTTCCCGTTGTTCCGGAAGAAGTATGTACTTCTACTATTTCTTTTCTAGGCACTGCAAACATTCCAAATGGATAAGCTTCTCTTAAATCATCTTTTGTAGTAAATGGAAGCTTTTCAACGTCTTTAAGAGTTTTAATGTCCTCCGGTTTAATACCCAATTCATCAAAACGCTTTTTATAATATGGAACGCTTTCATATGCCCTTTTCACTGCCATTTGTAGTTTTTCAAGTTGTAATGCTTCTTTATCGTTTTCTGACATGCACTCTGCTTTTTCATTCCAAATCATCTTATCCCCTGAATTAATTGGTTAGTAACTATTAAGATTTAAAAATGAATTTTCTTTAATTCATATCATCTAAAAATATCTTATTTAATGTAATTAAAAGAAAGTTATAAAACTTGCCATAAATTTTAATATGCAGATACTCATCTTACTTATTAAATCTAATTTTAGAATGAAAACAGAAGAATATATTCTGTTCTGAGTTATCACTACCATTAAAATAGGAATAATATTTAACAATATAGATTTAAAATTAATATTTTTTAATTTCTAACGGCATCATTTATTAGAATAAGGTTATATCTATCATAATTATTTTTATATAATAATAGCATTAATAGCAATTATTAATAGCAAAAATATTCATGTTTTTCATGCGTATTTCATATTTTATTGAAATTATGATCAACTATTCTAATTAAAATTAGATAAAGTTAATAAAAGGAGGTTATTAAGTGGATTTATTCGCATTAATTGTTGTAGTGCTGGTTTATCTTCTTATAATAGGATATGTAGGTTACATAGCCTGGAAGCGAACTAAAAGCGCTGATGATTATATGGTTGCAGGAAGAGAAACTCATCCATACATCATGGCTCTAAGTTATGGGGCAACGTTTATCAGTACTGCGGCAATCGTAGGATTTGGTGGTGTAGCTGCCAATTATGGTATGGGAATTTTATGGCTTGTATTTTTAAACATTATTATAGGAATTTTTATAGCGTTTGTATTCTTTGGAAAACGTACACGAAGAATGGGGCATAATCTAAATGCTCTTACATTTCCAGAATTCCTTTCGCGTCGTTTTGACAGTAAATTTATTCAGTACTTCTCAGGTGCCGTAATATTTGTAGGAATGCCATTATACGCATCAGCAGTTTTAATTGGTATGGCACGATTTGTACAAACAACTCTTCAAGTTGATTATAACATAGCTTTAATTGTAATGGCCGTTATTGTGGCAGTATACGTTATATTTGGAGGTATAAGAGGAGTAATGTATACTGACGCCTTGCAAGGAACCGTTATGTTCTTTGGAATGCTTATTTTGTTAATCACAATCTACTGGCTTACAGGAGGCGTTGTTACAGGTAACCAGGCCCTCACCAATCTAGTTAATGTAGTACCCGCTAATGCTACTGCTGCAGCTACGGCTACTGGATTTACTGGTTGGACTTCTATGCCTGCGCTTGGTAGTCCTTTCTGGTGGACTCTAATTTCAAGCCTTATTTTAGGTGTGGGTATAGGTGTTTTATCACAACCACAACTTGCAGTAAGGTTCATGACTGTTAAATCTAATAAAGAATTAAATAGGGCCGTAGCAATAGGTGGGCTTTTCATATTCATGACTACATTTGCAGCTTACATTGTAGGATCCATATCCAATGTTTACTTCTTCCAGACTACAGGAATAACTGCAGTTCAAGCCGCAGGTGGTAACCTTGATTCAGTCATACCCACATTTATCAGCGCTGCCATGCCTTTATGGTTTGCATATATCTTTATGATTGTCCTGCTTTCAGCAGCGATGTCTACTCTCTCTGCGCAATTCCACGTACAGGGAACTGCTCTTGGAAGAGATATATATGAAACTGTGACTAATAGGAAAAAAGGATCCTCAGTGAAAGTAGCCCGTTTAGGTATTTTAGTAGCAGTTGTAATAGCGGTAATTCTTGGATTTATCCTTCCTGGAAGCATAGTAGCTGTAGGAACATCCATATGGTTTGGAATAACCGCAGCAGCGTTCCTTTCAATATACACTGCTGCTTTATACTGGAAAAAAGCTACAAAAGAAGGAGTTATTGCAGGACTTGTATTTGGAACTTTAGCGAGTTTCTTCTGGCTAGTATTCCAGTACAAAAAATCCGCAGATGCTCTTGGTATTTGTCAGGCTATTACAGGTCATCCAGTTCTTATAACTACAGCCCCATGGCCCACTATAGACCCTATTGTTATAGGCCTTCCTGTAGCAGCAATTGTAACTATTGTGGTATGTTTAATTACTAAACCTCCAAGTAAGGAACACCTGGACAAGTGCTTTAACGGAATAAAATAGATTCATATAAGAATATAATTTATTCCAAATTCTTTTTTTTTCTTTTCTAATTTTTTAAATTGCTAATTCAAATTCAAAATTTTAATAAAGATTTACCAGTTATATTAAACATTAACTTAAATCACTAATTCTGGTTTTTATTATGAAAAGAAAAGCGTTTGATTTTAAAAAACATGATTTTAAAAAATGGGATGAAGTATTTCATAATCCTCAGCAGATAACTCTTAAAAGTTTCATTACAGGATATGTAATATTAAATAAACGAGGTGCACTGAACCCAGATCATCCAAAAGCAGGAGTTATTGAGAATGAACTTTTAAAAACTCCAGTACTCTCTCACTGGATTCATCATGAGAAATTAGGGGACTACTTAATAGATACTGGTTTAGACAGTTCATATCACCATGACCCACACGGAAATATGAAGGGAATACTTGCAAAATTGTTTATAAAAGCTAATATATTTGTAGATGAGTATATACAGGCTAAAAACCAGAATATCAGCTATTACATTGAAGAAAATAGGATCAAATTAAAAGGAGTCTTTTTTACACATCTCCATTCAGACCATATCGCTGGGACTCGCGAGTTACCAAAAAATATCCCATATGTGGTTAATAAAGAGGAAAAGTATCATGATTACAAACCGCTATTTTATGGTGATTACTTAAAAGGCGTGAAAACACTTTATGAAATTAATTTTAAAGATGCCACAGATATGCCCATTTTAGGAAAGTGTGTTGATATTTTTGGTGATGGGTCTCTATGGGCATTATCAACGCCAGGGCATACAAAAGGCCATATTTCTTTTTTAATTAATGCCATAAAAGGCCCTATTCTATTATCAGGGGATGTTTGTTTTATTGAATCAAGTTTTGAAAAGGGTGTGGGGCCAAGCAGCTATACTGAAGATGTTGAAGTCAATCAAGAATCTTTTGATAAAATAATTGAATTTAAAAGGGCTTATCATCAGGTCAAAGTGATTTGCGGGCATCAATGTCCACAAATATAAAAATTTCTATATTACCTTTGTAGTCGTGATTTCGCCATCATTTTCGCTTATCTCTTTTTCTAATTCTTCTAATTCTTTTGCTCTGGTTTCAATCTTATGACTTTTCTGATCATAATGTTTCACCTTTTGTATTATTTTATAAGCGTTAGTACATCCACAAGAATAATTTCATTCAGAATTTATTTAAAGATATATATAAAATATCCAGATTAAGTAAAGCTAAAAAAATGGATGCATTACAGCAAAATAATGGATTAAAAAAGGCTTTAAAGGGTATTGATACGGCATTCATCCCTAAAAATGAACTTGAAGAAGTATTTCAAAAGGTTAATAATTACAACTCCATAAATACCAAATATATATATTAAAAGTAATCCTATGAATTATTAATTATTTGAAAGGGAGGGAAATATTTGAAAACAAATTTTCATGAAAATAGCATGAAAACATTAACCAAAGTTGTTTTATTTTTAGGAATTATATGTTTAGGGTCTATTATTTTATCAGGAGCCGCATCAGCTACTTCTTATTCCATTTCAGTTAATGGAAAAAATATTTCTGTAATGCATAATTATGCAAATTCGACTTTAAAAGATCAAGTTAGTGTCACAAAAAGGACAGGATCCTATGGATATGGATACTATGGGACCGTCCATACTTCTGGAAAAGATATTAAAGGCAATAATATAAATAGAACCATGGTTTATTTCAATAAGTATCATAATTATTTTACCTTTAACGATTTTAAAGCAGGGACACTAAAAGAAAGTAACGCTGATAGCTCGTGGACTACTAGCAACATCAAAGTTATCTCAAATTATTTAATGACAGCAACTTCAACTGGCAGGACATTTAATGGATTAACTTTTTCTGGAACAGAAAATTACACCCTTTATTATGCTAGTAATGGGCAGAAACTCATTAAAAATGAGGTAGCGACTACTAAATTTTATAAAAACAGCGTGTATTATGCAACTGTTACAAGCAGAGGAATACCTACTTACAAATACATAGGTAATTCGTATCTAATAATAAATGAAACAGTGACGTTTAACACTCGCTATGCAAATAATGATACCAGAAAAAGCATAATTTCACAATTATACACAAGAAATTCCGTTGGAACATTAATAGGAATGAAAACATCAGGAACATCCAGTGGAACCGAAAAAGTAAATGGTAAAATAGTTACTTACACTGGAAAAATCACTATAGCAACTAAATACGATCCCAGAGATACCTGGGACGAAAAATATGTCACAGGAAACTATTACGAAACCAGAACAAGCACATCAACAAATCTAGTTCGAATGTTACCGCTTGAGGCACTTTAAAAAAATAATTTGAAATATAGATTTAATATATCTAGAATTTCATCAAATCCACTAGGGCAATAAAAGACTACGCAGGCAACAACGCTGCAGGTACACTTTCCGGTTTAAAACTGGAAACTACTAAATTCTCTCTTTTTTCTTTTTTAAAAATTCATAACAGCTTAAAAAGTCTAAATTTTATAGTTTTTTCTATTTGTAATTTTCAACTAAAAGTAAATACACAAAGCCAGTAAAAAACTCAAAACCGTTAGTATCCGGAAAAGTTCAATCTGCCCCCTCTCAAGATCATTTTCTCTGTTTTGAGATACAAAGATAACTAATTTTAGTCATTGCTTAGAATGGTCAATCATTGCTTTCGGTGTGTAGCATTCTACCACTTACATTTCAAATTATTGCTTATATTACAATTGAAATAAATGCTAAGTTAACAATAATTGGTTCTTTATTTCAAGAGTATTCTCTTAGCCAGCATCTAAATATTTCTATCTGTTATTATATACTAACAAAACCTATTTTTGATGTTCGTCAAACTTGGTCAGTGTTATAACATCAACCCGATTAAAACTCCCTGTTTCCTTTCGCTTTATCATTTGTCTTCTTTTAAGTATCTAATGTAGCATGCTTTTTGCATCTTATAAAAATATCTTGATTAGATAATAAAGTTTAAATTAACATTTAATCGTTCCTAAAACCTATTAAACTTATAAACATAACTATAATTGTCTATTTTTCAGGTCATAGTTATTAATAAAAGAAAGCATTTTTGTATGCTAAATGAAGTGATTTGCGGACATGAAATATCCTAATAGATTTTTAAATATTAATTTAATTAATCATATTATTAATTTGTACCGTCCAATTTTAAGATTATCTCATAATTAAATAATAAAACATAATAATGAGAACCATACTAAATAGTAATTAGATCATCATTTAATTTTTCATTATAAGAATGTATTAACTGAAAATAATGAATAGGATGAATAAAATGGAATTAGAAAGCCTGTTTTCGCTAAGTGGAACGGACTACCTAAAGATATTCGAAAATGTACAGGAAGAAATACATATTCATGAATTGGTACATGACGAACACAAAAACGTTATAGATTTTGTTTTTAAATATATAAATCCCGCTTCTACGCTTAACTCAGTTATATCAAAAGAAAAAATAATCGGTAAACGTGCTAGTGAGGTATACAAATCCCAAAAGGTTATAGCAGATCATTTAAAAGCTGCTAACGAAATTATTGCAACCCAAAAGAGCAAAACATTTGCCACATATTTTAAATTATTAAATAAACATTTCATAGTATCTGCATTTTTTTTAAATGGACTATTTATAACGGTTGGTCGCGATATTAGCGAGCAAAAAGAGACAGAAAATCAGATTATGATTCAAGCAGAAATATTATCAGAAATAAGAGATGCTGTAATTGCAGTTGACAGTGAAAACCATATAACATACTGGAATAAGGGAGCAGAAGATCTATATGGTTTTAAATCTGGAGAAGTACAGGGCAAAATATTTGCAGATGTTGTAAATTACCGCTGGTTAAATGTAGATGATCGCAAAAATGCTTACAAACGACTGAAAATAATTGGAAAATGGCATGGAGAAAATTTAAGCACTAAAAAGAATGGAGAAGAGATATACGTTGAATCCTCAATTCACGCGTTTAAAGATGATAAAGGAAATTATATTGGTACAATTTCAATAATACATGACCTTACCGAGCCAGTGCATATAAAACAGGCCCTGGAAAAGAACTACAGCCGACTTCAGGAAGCCCAGAGAATAGGGCACATCGGTAACTGGGAATGGGATATACAAAATAATATAATAACCCTTTCTGAAGGTTTATACAATATTTATGGAATTGATTCATGCAATTTAGTAAAATATGACACTATACTAAATATGGTTCTTCCAGAGGACCAGAATATCATTAATGATAACATTGAAAAAGCACTTAGAGAACGTAACCCTTTTAAATATGAAATCAGGATACGCCGTCAAGATGGAGATATCCGAATAATTTCCTGTTGTGGAGAAGTAGTTACAGATTTTGCAGGACATCCACTAAACATTATCTGTGTTGAACAGGACATCACAGAACGCAAAGAAATTGAATATGCCCTCTGGGAAGCAAAAAATGAACTCGAATCAAAAGTAAAAAGACGCACAAGAGAATTAAAAGAAACTAACGAACGTCTTCAAAAGGAGCTTGAAGAGCGGAAGATTACAGAAAATAAACTTAAAAAAAGCGAAAAAGAGCTTAAATCACTCATAAATGAATTAAAACGATCTAATGAGGAACTGCAGCAGTTTGCCTATGTATCTTCCCATGATCTTCAGGAGCCCCTCAGGACTATTACCAGTTTTACGCAGTTAATTGAACGCCGTTATAAAGATAAGTTGGATGATGATGCTGATGAGTTTATTGAATACATTGTAGATGCTGCAAAAAGAATGCAAACCCTGATCAATGACCTCCTAAACTATTCAC
>JAEZKE010000006.1 GCA_023436175.1 Methanobacteriota archaeon | reverse complement strand
CCAATGCCTACAGCAGGGATGCATGGTGTGCACCCAAGCATTTTGACCTCTGATTTCATCCATGTTTTAACTTCATTAAATACTTTTCTATTATCCCTCTTATGGAAAACTCTATATGTGCTTGCCCTAATCTCTGGGCCTCCACCTAACATTAAAACATGAATATTCACACCATCAGCTTGAGTTTTATCAAGTATAAATGATGGAGGGGCGAGTTTACCGGGATCAGTATACAGTCCTTTACTTTGTTCTATTCTTTCAATATCATTACCACGAACGGCCATAGGTCTTGCAGGGAGTTCAATAAGACCTTTTTCTATTCCGAGTTTTATATCTTCGAAGAAATTTGCAGGTAAACTGATATTTTCTCCAATTTCTACTAAAACGTGTGGAATACCTGTATCATCACAAAGAGGAACTTTATTTTTATTTGCTATCTCAGCATTTTCTATGAGTAATTCAAGCATCCAGGAAGTGTTCTCATTAGTTTCCATATCAAGTGCTCTTTTATAAGCATCAAATTGATCTTTCCTGAAAGTTGTACTTGCCTCAATTACTGCATCTCTTATTAAATTAACTATTTTCACCCATAAACACTTCCTAAGTACAATTTTTAGATAATTGAGTATATACCTTAAATTCCAGATAATCTAAATATCATTTTGGAATCGCTAAATCTGATGCACCTTTCTTGGACATTACTGCGTCGTCATAGTATCTATTTATCATGTCTTGAACAAGTGAAACCTGCCTTATACGTTCTGCAGCCTGTGTTTCTGTTGTATCCCATCCATGATGTCCAGCAACTGCTCCGCCGGTTTTGAGATAAACTGGTGCTGCATATCTTATTATATCAGGGACCTCATAGTGTCTTATAAATCCACCTGATGACTGTGGATTTTCTGTATGAAGATCAATAGAAATGTCAATGGCATTCCTAATTGATGCAATCATAGGTATCTGTAAATCTCTTACCGGGTTAAATGAATCTGCTCCAATTTCTTGCAGTAACTTCGCAGATGCAGGGTTTCCATGCCCTGTATGGGCAGATACTTTAAAATGGGTATCCTTTGGAAGTTCACCTTCAGCCCTCATTTTTCCAAGTGTCCAGAGAAGTCCTTCATCATAAACTACAATTCCCCTAACTCCTAAATCTGCCGCTCTTCTAACATCTTCTATCGCATATACAAGGTTATCATAACCCCTTAACCGATAACCAATCCTCATTCCTTCTTTTGTTTTTGCAGATGCACTTGTATCATAGGTTGCACGCGGCCCAACACTTAAAAAAAGTTCCACTTTTGCATCTTTGGCAATATCCATCATCTGTTCAATTTCATAATCTGTAAGGAGCATTATTCCCTTAGTCTGGGTTACTCTGTGAATTTCAACTCCATATTTATCTGTAGCGTCAATAAGTGCTGCCATTGCAGCAGGTTTCTGTATTCCTGGAACTTCAAATCGGTATTGTGAACCATCTTGAAATCTCTTTTTTGATACTCTCAAATTATTATTTTCTATTCCAATAGTTTTAAGAAACTCTTTAGTTTGCATCATATCACTTGTCTCTTCCTGTCTTATTAAGCAGCAGTAATTATAATTTTAAATCCAATTTATGATTATTTTTTAAATTCATTGTTCAACATGGTCATTAACTCTTTCATGTTGTAATTTTCTAAATTAGTTATTACTTGTAAAATATCTATTGATACTTCTGGATTCAATTCAATGAACTTATCTATTAATTCGCTTTTCGTAAACTGGTTTTCTGGTTCTCCTTTTGGTAAATCAACACATTCACTGTAGGACTGATCTTCTGTTTGAATTATTACTTTTGATGATCTTTTATATGGGTACAATCCATCCAGATTCTCATCACATTCAGTGACAATTTTACTTGAAATTTTTGCTATTTCGGCATCTGTCTTTAGATTATCAAGACTCAATTTTCCATTTTTCACTGCTATTGCAAGGCTTACAGGTAAACTCTGTCTTATGGCCTCGTTTGTTTTTGGATCATAATTGTCATGATTTGCAGCGATTTTGTAAGTCTTAACAAGTATTTTCTGTATATCTTCCTTTTTGATGCTATTTTTATTTAAAATATTCACAGCAGCGTCAATTGTAGAGTGTAAATGCCTGCATATTGGATATTTTTTAAAATATATATCCAGAATATGGAAATTTCCTATTTCTAATTTTTTATCTTTAATACAACCATTTGCCATTGCGGATATAAACCCTTCTTTCCCCTCGATTATAGAGGATGCTCCAGTGAAGCCTTCTTTTGAAAGGAGTGCTGATAAAACTCCTGAATGTGCAGATTTTCCTGCATGCAGATGTTTTCCCATTGATCCAGAATGATCTGATTCTAAAAGGCCGCTTGCCTGAGTTCCTGCAAGTCCGAGGGCATTTATTGTCTCGGTTTTGTTAAGATTTAAAGCGCAGCATGCAGCAGCTGCAGCTCCAAATGTTCCGCATGTTCCAGTACTGTGAAATCCTTTATTTCGATGTTCTGGATTTACAAGAATCCCAAGTGAAATTGCAACTTCGTATCCTGCAACTATTGAACTTATAAACTCTTTCCCATTTTTGTTGTAGGCCTCACAGGTTGATAGTGCTGCAGGTATAACGCAGGCTCCAGGATGCATTTGAGCAAATCTGTGTCCATCATCTAAATCCAGGGAATGTGCAGCTATTCCGTTTGCAAGGGCAGAATCAAGAATATTTGCCCTTTTATGTCCAATAATTGTGGATTCGCTGCTCTCTTTTACTATATTATTTATAGCCTGTGAACTTCTATTTTTAGATCCCCTGAGGGTTACTCCTAAAAAGTCCAAAAAACAGAGCTTTGCCTGATCTACGATATTTTTAGGGAGTTTTTCATAGTTAGTTATGGTGATAAAATCTGCAAATTTTCCTGTTATCATTGATCGTAAATTTGAAGTTCATAAGATAAACTTTTTGATCAGTTTACTAATTGTATCCAATGGAAAAACAGTTAAATTAAAAAAATAAGGATTAATGCAGGTTAAAATTAGATAAAATAAGTTTATCTCCATTAGATATATGATCTTAATTATACAAATAATATAAAATAACATATTAATATTACTTAAAATGGTTTAATTCAATTGTATATCATTCATTATCCATAGCACCATTTTTTTATAATATATTATGGGATATGTTTGCAGTAGAAATGAGTGTGATAATATTCATAGACCATCATATTTGGAATAACTTTTTATAGGATAAACTACAAATATTAAGCTAGAATGCGGACAGTGGGTGATTGTATTAATTGTAACATGACACCCTGAGCAACTTAAGAATAATAAGTAGATGTGATGTTCGTATATTGCCCTGCAACATAAATAAACTGGAAAAGTGATAATATGTCTGATCTTGAATTTACTAAGATCTTGTTAGTTGAGGACAATCCCGCAGATACTCGTCTTTTCAAAGAAGCGTTCAAAGAATCAAGCTTTAGAAACGAATTTTATGCAGTTAAAAATAGTAATGAAGCCAATGATTTCTTAAATCGTCAGGAAAAATATACTGATGCCCCTAAACCAGATATAATCTTACTTGACATTAATGTACCTCCAACTGGGGGTTTTGCTGTTTTAAAAAAGGTTAAAACGAATAATGATCTAAAATTAATCCCAGTAATAATTATTTCGGCATCTAGGAATGATAGGGACATGTTATGCGCATATGAATACCATGCAAATGCTTTTATTGCAAAACCAAATGATTATAATTCATTTATTAAACTTTCCGACTCTCTTGGAGACTTCTGGATTAACTGGGCCCGGTTACCTGGTGAACTAAAAATTTAAAAAAAATAGAAAATGGAGTTCATTTCATCCTTACAAGTGGTTTACTTAGATGTCTTCTTGCAGTGGGAGGCACTTCATAGAATCCTTTTTTAATGTTCCTTTTTATCTCAACGATGTCTTTAGCACTATCTCGTAACTTAGTGCCGCATTTAGGGCATTTATAACCTTTTCCACTTCCTGCAGATTTCATGCGTTTTCCACATTCACACAGCGGATTTTTAGTTTCATAGATTTTTGAAAGTTCTAAAATCTCAAATTTTTCTATATTTAAAGTTCCTTTTTCCCCAATTCCACCATATACCCTCAGTTTATCACCGGGAGCTAATTCCCTTACAATATCTCTAAACTCTTTGGTAGGTTCATAGGCAGCACATGGAATTTCACCAGATTCATCTTTTAGAGTGAATATAACATGGCCTCCTTCTCGAGTATAAGGGAAGTCTTTCACCTTTCCTTCCACAATATAGCATTTAAGTTTCTCCATGTCTGAAATTCTATTGATATTTATAAGATGCATATCTGTGTGCTGATTTGTTTCAAATACTCGGGCACTTGCCATTTCTTCATAAACTTTTACCATATGATGAGCATTTAAAACTGCATCTGGACTTTCGCCGCGTATTCCATATAAAATAGGACATGGAGTATGTGGTTCTATTGCGATATAACAGTTGCCGCTGTCTAAATTATCAAAAGTTTCTGGATAAGTTGCTTCATTCATCCTGAAAACAGATTCATGATCGATCTGTCTCTCTTTACCATAATTTTGAGGTACCCTATAAGAAAGCAGTTCATAAGTCTTATCAGTAAGGGGACACCCTATAGCCGCAAGTGCACCAATTATGCCTCTACCTTTTTTAAATTTGAAAAATTCGGCCCCTATTTTGTTTGCAAATTCTTCAGCTTCTTCTATAGATATTATATTCCTTATAACTCTCATAGAATAAGATCGAAGCTCATCAGTGATTTCCCCATGATAAAATACAACACCAGGGTTAGTTCTTTCATCTGCAAGTTCTGAGAATTTTTCTACATTTTTTAAAACTATTTCCTTGACTTTTTTAATATCTTCTTCTGATTCAACATTTAATTGGAACGATAAACCTCCATTTCCACGTGTCCTAAATCTTGCAAATGGATTTAAACGTATTAAACGAGGATAACCGATGGTGTTAAAACCAAAATGTTTAAGTTCATCAATTATAACACTACATATAAAAGTGGTGCACATTCCATCTTTGGAGTCTGTATCATCTATACCAATATACATAAAATTCACCTTGACAATATACAATTACATAGATCTAATTCGGTGATCAAAATGCAAAGGGATCATATCTTAAGAGAAATAAACGAACTTTTGGCAAACCATAATTTTGAAACTTCTCATATATATGATAGAAGTTGTTTTGATATGGTCGCTCGAAAAAGATTGTTGCTGCTATTACTTAAAGTTTTAATTAACATAGATTCTTTTACAGGACAGCAGGCAGAGGAAATAAAGAAGTTAGCAAGCACTTTTTTAGCATCTCCATTAGTTGTGGGAGTAAAATCCAAATATGAATATCTGGAAGAAGATGTTGTATATGAAAGGCATGGAATACCTGTAGTTGCTCCTGAAACCCTGCGAAACATGATTACAGAAGAAATTTATCCTGAAGTATTTGCAGATCGTGGAGGATATTTCGTTCAGGTGGACGGTGAAGCCATTAAAGAAGCCCGAGAAAGAGAAAACCTTTCCCTTAAGGAATTGGCAGATAAAGCACATGTTTCACGTGAAACTATATATAAATATGAGCGTGGAAGAGTTAGAGCATCCCCTGAAACTGTAATAACTCTTGAAAGCATTTTAAACATGAAAATCACACTTTCAGTTGATCTTTTTAAAATTCCAGCGGCTGAAAAAGGTGCTATTACTGAAGAAACTCCAAAAGAGTTAGTTAAATTAGGTTTTGGAATTATTCCAACCAGTAAAACTCCTTTTGACGCGCTCACAACCAGCGATCCTCAACTAAAGGAAAAAATTGCCATGATAACCAACATGGAAAAAAACAGGAATCAAAAGATCCTTGCGAAAATGGCAGTAAATGTCAAAGACCTTGCTGGTGTAACTGGAACTGATGCAGTATTCATTTTAAAAAATAAAAAACCTTTAAGCTGTATTGAGGGTGTTCCAGCAGTTCACAGTTGGGAAATGAGCGAAATGGAAAGCCGCGGGGAATTCTTGAAGATTATCAAAGAAAGGAAAGAAGAGTGTAACTAACAACCTTTTTTCAGAGAAAAAAGGTTGATCAAAAAACCCCTCGCTCAAAAATAAAAAATTTTTAACCTCGGAGATCGCGAATCAAAGAGAATTCATTTAAAAATTCAATATATTTTAATCCATATATTTCATAATAAATGCAATACTACTCTGTTGAAAATCATTATAAGATTTTAATTCTTTAGCGTATCCTGCAATTGAAGTTGCATTCCCAATATGAGGTAAAAAACCTAGCATTAATAAAGTTCCATTAATACCTATACTCTTTTTTGATGGAGCAAATTCTTTAACTTCTTCAATTATCTCTTTAAAAAATAGAGATTCAATTTTAATTTCTTCCTCTTCATCTTTATTTGACAAATATTCGTTAATATTTAGCATCCTTTTCCTGAAATTCTTGAATGATTTATCCTTTCGTAAATCTAGAATTTCATCTATGGATAATGACGAAAAATCAGATATTTTAAGATTTAAAAAGCTATTAATCTTATTAAAAATATCTAAACGCATATCTACTTTTTTAATAATCTCTTTATTCGTATTCTCTATTAATTTATCATGGAAACTATCAATCATCATAGGAATTCCAATATATTCTGAACAGAGTAAAGAGAAATGAAAATTCTCAAATATTTTATTTTTACAAAAACGTGTTTCATTGATATATTCTTTATATTTTTCAGTATAGCTAATATTTTGTTTCAATTGTTTATTTCCGGAATCAGTAATTTCAAACATTCCTAATTTGATGAATTTCTCGTCTTGAATGCCCATATCATTGATTAATTTCTGGAAACAAACTGTATAACTTTTACTATTGTCACTATGGGGAATAGCATAAAATGGTGGACCATTTGGTTCGGGTTGCATAGCTAAATAAAATCCAGTACGTGTAGTCTCAGGAATGTCTAAATCAAGTTCATTGATTTGTTCTGGATGGAAATAATTGCTAAATGAACCATTGTTTCCACAAGATAATTCATATGCTCCTGCATCAAAATGTAAATTTTCATACATCAGTATAGACTGTTTGATTTTAGATATTAAACTAGTTGATTTGATTTTTTTTCAAAAAAGTCTATATTGCTTCTTATAGGGAAATAAATATCTTGATTCATTGTTTGTTACTTATTAATACAAGTATAAATATGTTTAGTTAATTATGACATATTTAATACAATTATACGATGATTATAATTTTAATTTCAAAAATAATGAAGTCAATTTTATCCATAAATAAATCCAAACCAAAAAATAAAAATTTTTAGGGCTACTTGTTTTTAAGCAAGCCAAAAGTCTCTTCAGCTTCAGCCTCTGATGCAATCCCTACAGTCATCAAATCAACATAATCTAATGTTTTAAGGAAATCAAATGCATCATTTGGGGTCAATATTCCCACAGCCATAGTTTTCTTTGCAATGATGGTTTTATCTAATTTATTAATTAAATCTCTAAATTCTGCACGTTCTTTAGCTATAAAAGCATCTGTATCCATTAGATAACCTAATTTATTTACAGGAACCATATAAATATTAAATAAATCAAGTATGGGGGACTTTAAAAGATTTTTTGTCGTGTTAAATGGTCTGTGTGTTGCAAGTCCTGCAACAGCCCCTGTTTCTTTAATATTTTCAAGTTTTTCAGCTAAAAACTCGTAATTCAACTCATCCGTGGTTGCACCGTGAAGAAGCATTGCATTTGCTCCAAGCTGAGATAAGAGTTCTATATCTTCATTTTCACAGTCCTGTCTTACAGTTCCAACAATATTAAAATCGTAACCTTCATCTACAGCCCAGTTAAGAGCTTTTACTACGGGTTCGTATGGCACAAGCTGAATACCGGTAATTCCAAGTTCATGTGATTTTTTAAGTATTTTAAGTATGTTTTCTGGCTGGTCATAAAGATCTAACTGATAGAGCCTAGATCTATGTCCAAATTGAGTTGCCCCTATAAAAGGAGAAGTTCCAAGAAGAGTCCTTGGTATTTCTTTGTTGTTGACTTTAGTATTTCCTTCAAACATTTTTATCCCAAATTTACTCCTTTTCGACAGTTACTGCGGTTCCATAGGCTAAAATTTCTTGCATTACATCTGAAATGTCATTTGAATCAAAACGCACGCTTATTACTGCATTAGCTCCCATTGATTGTGCGTGGCGTACCATTCTACGTAAAGCTTCATCTCTTGTATCTTCCATCATTTTAACATATTCTTTTATTTCCCCACCAAACATGGAACGTATTCCTGCACCAATTTGCCCGCCAAGGCCTCTACTTCTTACAGTTAGTCCATATACAAAGCCATGAGTTTCAACAGACTTGTATCCAGGTACATAGTTTGAACTTACCACAATGAATTCATTTACATCCATATTTTTTGCCTCCCTGTAGACTTTGAACTAACTATTTATCATGTGCTTAAAATAGTTTTTGAATATCGTTGAACTGTTCTCCCATCCATTTATATACATCATATTTACAAATAGTCTCTTTAAGTCCGTCTAAACAATGTTTACGCTCGCTGTCTTTCATTGTAACCGCTTTGTAAATGGCATCTGCTGTTTCTGAAATATCAAGTGCATTTATACTAATTGAATTTTCTTTAAGTTCGTTATAAGCTCCAGTAGTTTCAGATAGGATTAAAACACCATTATTTTCATTTACAATGCTCCCTTCTTTGGGGACGATGTTCATCCCATCATTAATTGAATTTATTAAAAGACAATCATAATTTTTTAGTGCTGCAGTTACAAGTGAATATTCTGCTTCAAAATGAGGGGCTATAGGTTCCCAATCCTCTGTAGAATATTTTTCATTTACTTCATGAATTATATTGTTTACGTTTATTTTATAATCCTGATATTCCTTCACGTTCTCTCTGGTTGTCACGCCGGTTATAAAAAATGTGACTTTTCCCCTAAATTCAGGATGCTTCTGGAAGAAAAGATCATATGCTTTAAAACCTCTTATAATATTTTTACTTGGATCTGTTCGTTCAGTTCTGTAAATTAAAAAGTTATTTCCTTTAATTTGCTTTACATATTGCTCCTGTCTTAAAACTTCATCAGATTTAGCAAATTCATTTAGCTTACCCACATCAACAGAAATAGGATAATTTTTTACAAAGACTTTACGGCCATTATAATGCACTATATTATTTTTAAAGTCTACTTCATCTGCATATTTTTCACAGGTCATCAAAAAGTTTTTAACATATTTTTCAATATGAAAACCAAGATGGTCATTAGATAGAAGCCCTTCTATGATAGCTTTTTCAATATATCGGGGGTATATGCTGAAATAATCTGGATAAGGCCAGGGAATATGTATGAACTGACTTAAAAAAATATCATTAAACTTTTTCCGGATATATGATGGGCAGGTTTGCAGATGAGTATCTTGGAGCATAATTAAAGGTTCTTTATCTGACAAATTCACTTCTTCAATTATCTCTTCCGCAAATCTCTGGTTTACGTATTGATAGCTCTGCCATGCATTGTGTATACTGTCATCAATTTCGGGAGTATAAGCTAAATTCCATAGATAATGATATATAAACCATAAAAAAGGGTTATGAAAAGAATTATAAAATTCGTTGTATTTTTTCTGATCTAATATAACTAATTGAACATTTAACTTTGGTTCTTTTAGGGGAACAGGTATTCTATTTCCTGGAAATCTGCCAGCCATTTCAATATCTGCATCGTTCATGGCACTTGCAACCCATGTACCTCCTGTCTTTTCCATAAATGGAAGTAAAGTGGGGACTATTCCCCCTGCCCCTATTTTCATCCTTATTTTACCATTATCTTCATAAAAAAACTCGATAGGGCCTCGATTGGATGCTATGATTAAATTTTTATCTTTAAGAAATTTAATTGTTTGATCCTCTGAAGTTGGAATGTTAATTTCCTCCTGATGTAATTTTATTAAACGCTCATGTATAGGATACGTGTATAAGTTTTTGTATTGAATCGTAATTTTAGATATGGAATACTAAAAAATGTAATTTACAATTTTAGTATCCATATAATTTCATGATAATCATCTACATTATGTTCAAATTCATGAGCATTGTTAAAAAAACTGTCTTTGTTAATATATGTCCTAACAAATTTATATTTATTTTGTTTTTTGAACTCAAAAAACTGATTAGCAGCTAAAAAATAAGTTTAAATTAGCAAAAGGTTGCTCTTAAAATGATTATTTTCAGATAAATTAAAAATAAGAATTTATTATTTAATTAAAAAGTATATGGCTTAAAATAATTTACGAATATCGTTAAACTGTTCCTGCATCCAGATATAAACATTTCTCTCGCAAACAGTTTTTTTAAGTCCTTCAATAAGTCTCTGCCGTTCATGCTTACTCATCATAATGGCCCGATATATTGCATCGGCTGTTTGGCTGATGTCATATGCGTTTACAATGATGGAATAATCTTTAAGCTCTTCGTAGGAACCTGCCCCATTTGACATTATTAAGACCCCCTTATTCTCATTTACAACAGGACCTTCTTTTGCAACGATGTTCATACCATCTATAATTGGGTTTACAAGTAAACAATCGTAGTGTTTAAAAGCAGCAGTTACAAGATTATAATCTGCCTTAAAAATCTGTTTAATGGGCACCCAACCATCTTTGGAATATCTTTCATTGATTGAGTCAATTACTCTGTATGACTCATCTCTATAATCACAATATTCCTTTATCTGCTGTCTTGTAGGCATCCCAGTTGATAGGAATATGACTTTCCCGTGAAATTCAGGATGTTTTTGTAAAAATAGTTCATAAGCTTTAAATCCACGGATTATGTTTTTACTCAAGTCTGCTCTATCAGTTCTGTATATTAAAAAATTATTTCCTTTGATTTTTTTAATTAATTCCTCTTTTTTTATTACTTCCGGGCTTTTTGCATTTTCTAAAAGTTTTTTATCATCGACAGATATTGGATAATTCTTTACAAAAATTCTTCGCCCTTCATACAGTATAGTATCTGTTTTGTAGTCTACTTTATCTACATAAGGTTCACAGGTATATAAAAAATTTCTAGCATATTTTTCCAGATGAAATCCAACTATGTCATTGGACAATAGCCCTTTGACAATGGCTTCTTGCATATACTCTGGAAGAATACTGAAATATTCCGATTGGGGCCATGGGATATGGATAAAATGGCTTAGAAAAATATCGTCAAGTTTTTCTCGAATATAACCCGGACAGGTATATAAATGATAGTCTTGAAGCATGATTAAAGGCTTTTTTTCGCTTAATTTTACTTCTTCTATTATTCTTTCTGCAAACTGCCGATTTACATATACATAACTGTCATGCCATGCTTTATGAATATTATCATTAATTTCGGGCATATACGGTGTATTCCACATGTAATGCTGCACAAACCAGATAAGCGGATTACTTATTACACTGTAATAATCTTTGTATATCTCTGGATCTACAACAACAAAAGAAACACAAAAATCAGGATTATCCTTTGGAATTGGCACCATACATTTTTTATGCTTTGCTGCTATTTTTCTATCTCCGTCAGTCATGGCACTTGCAACCCATGATCCCTTAACACGAGTCATAAATGGAAGTAGAGTAGATACGAGGCCTCCTCCACCTCTTTTCATCTTAATTTCGCCTTCTTCGATATGAAATTCAACAGGTCCTCTGTTTGATGCCACAATTAAATTTTTATCCTTTAAAAATTTGTTTATCTGTTCATGAGTATCCTGTGTAATTCATATCCCTCCATTTAATAATTTTTATATATTTATTAGTACTCTGTAACAACAGATTTAAATTTATTTCCCTTTAAATAAAAATAGGAGATATATTAATTTAAATGGAGGATTTAAAAAATCAGAGAATGAAAATTAAAAATCATATCAATGATGATACTCTTTTACTTAATTTCATTAAAAGACTATACTAATCATAAACAATAAAACTAATAACAATAGATATAATTAAATTAAATTCTCAATAGTTTAAATTTATTTATCTATATTATATCAATAAAGTGATTCTATTAGTTTGGGCTCATGCTGTGATCATGTGAAAAATGTTGTTTAGTTGATTGAGTAACTGCTTAAATTTTTAAACTTTTTTCATTCATAATTTATATGTATATGGAAATTATAGTTACATTTGAACAGATTCCAATCATGAGCAAACTTAAAATAGAGATATGAGGCTGGTGAAATAATGGATAAGATGAAGGTAATCATAGCTGATCAAATAAATGAAAAAGGAATTAAAGAGCTCGAAGACGTGGCAGATATTGTAGTTAATACTTCCATTACTCAAGAAGAGCTCATAAATACAATTAAAGATTTTGATGCTATTATTGTAAGAAGCAGGACCAAAGTAACCCGTGCTGTAATAGAAGCTGCAGAAAAGCTTAAAATTATAGCAAGGGCAGGTGTTGGGGTAGATAATGTTGACATGGCAGCTGCTACAGAAAAAGGAATAATGGTAGTTAATGCACCTGAATCAACTTCTATAACTGTTGCAGAACACACTATGGGACTTATAATGGCACTTATAAGGAAAATTTCAATTGCAGATAAATCTGTAAAAGAAGGAAAATGGGAAAAAAGCAGATTCATGGGCATAGAACTCAACGGTAAAACCCTTGGAATTATAGGTTTAGGAAGAATCGGGACACAGGTTTCAATAAGAGCAAAGGCATTTGGAATGGAAATCCTTGTTTACGACCCATACGTAACTGAAGAAGCAGGAGCAGAAATAGGGGTTAGAGTTGTAGATCTTGAATATTTACTTAAAAACTCTGATGTCATGACAATACACGTTCCACTTACCCCTGAAACAAAACACCTCATATCCAAGAACGAATTTGAAATGATGAAAGAAAATGCTTTCATAGTAAACTGTGCAAGGGGAGGTATAATAGATGAAGATGACCTCTACAATGCGCTTAAAAATAATAAAATAGGTGGAGCAGGGCTTGATGTATTTGAAACAGAACCTCCAAAAGACAGTCCTCTTTTAACGCTTGACAACATTGTTTTAACCCCTCACATTGCTGCATCAACCAAGGAAGCGCAAAGAGATGCTGCAATAATCGTTGCAAATGAAGTTAAGAAAGTATTTATGGGTGAAGCACCTAAAAATGTTTTAAATATGCCTGTTTTAGATCCAGAAACATTTCACGCTATAAAACCATATTTAAAACTTTCTGAAAAATTAGCTAATTTCTTGATTCAGGCTGCAAAAGGTAACATAACTGAGGTTGATATAACTTACTGTGGAGAATTAGCGGACTTCCCAAGGGTAGATGTGTTAAGCAGGACAATTTTAAAGGAAACATTAAATTCTATACTTACTGAACCTGTAAATATGATCAATGCACCTACTATTGCTAAAAATAGAGGTATTGTCATCACAGAAAGTAAAAGAAGCGAAGCAGAAGGATACAAAAGCCTTATACAAATCAAAATTAAAAGCGATGAAGGCGAACTAAGCATTGAAGGTAATGCTACAAGAGAACCGAGGATTGTAAGAATTGATAAATACTGGGTTAATGTAAAACCTGAGGGGACAATGGTAATAGCCAGATATAAAGATATTCCTGGAAGTATCGGTACCATTGGAACAAAACTTGGAGAACATGGAATAAATATAGCTAAAATGCAGGTTGGTAGACAGGCACCTAGCGAAGAAGCTGTAATGGTTCTAACAGTAGACCAAAAGGTTCCAGTAGATGTGATTAATGAAATTAGATCATTAGAACATGTTTACGATGCAGTATATGTCCAGTTATAGGACTACATCCAAAGCAAAAAAATAATTTAATTAAATTATTTTACTTCTTTTTTCTCATTTTTTTCCAATTTTCGAATGCTACGTATTTCCGAGCATTAAAAATGAAAGATTTTTAAAGTTGAGGAAATCTCTGATTTTCGAACATTAAAAATCAAAGATTTTTAAAGTGTGGGGGATATTTTTAAATTATCCTGTAAGTTACTGGATTTCCAAAGGAATCATAAGCTATGATACTGTCTCTATCATATGGTTCTGCAATTATCATATGGAAGAACCCTTTTTTTGCAAAAAATTCCAGATCTGCATTGGATGGGTTTGCACTAGGCCCGGGATGACTATGAACAGATCCTACTGAATTAGTTGTCAGCGGCTGCATGAAAACCTGCATCACTGCGCCTTCCTGAGAAGTTTCAACTGGAAGAAAGACTAAACCTGTTATTTTGAGTATATTGTCCTCTATTTTCCCTTCTAAAAGAGCCATGAACTCGTTAGGATATGCTTCCTTTGCAATATTTATTATTTCATCTATAACTTCGCTTTCAATATGTACTTCTTCAAACTTGTATTTAGAAGTTCCAAGAAGTTTTCCAAGTAAATTGTTCAGCTTCATTTTATCAGTTCAGGGAATTTTTTAGATAATTATTTATTTTTTTTAATGAAAGTTATTCATTTCTATTTTGTATGTATTATGAAAAATTAGATAGAATTCTATGATTTTATTTTTTTATAAAATGATCTATAAAATTAGCTTTTTGCTGAAAAATTCAGCGTCGAAAATAGGTAAATCTTCATCAATAAAAATTTTTCTCCGTATTGATCTTACCTTTTCATCCTTAACTGGATTGTATCCTTCAATTACATTTTCTTTTTTGTAGATTCCTATACCTCTTCTTTGCCATGCTGGGAGTTCAGCTAAATTTATGCCTCTTTCAAACAGGACATCATGGAGTTCATTACTTTTTTTCTTCCTTAAAATTTCCATGGTTTCTTTTTTGCCGTATTCATTCCTCAAGGTCCAGTAAGCATATCCATTGATGCAGTTTCGCCAGGCTTCATCCTGCCTTTCTTTAAAATATTCCATCATGCCTTTTTCTGAAAGTGGAATTACTCTAGAATCAAATGAAATAGGCTTCTTAACTGGTTTTGAAAGATTTTTTGTGAAACTTCCTGTAATAAAACTTGCAAAAACAGAGTCAAGCTTTTCAATTCTTCCTCCAAAAGGAATTTCAGATAATAAAATGTTTATCTCATCGGAGAATGTATAGATAAATGCAGGACTGAATTCTTTAAAAAAGTCTTCACAAGTTTTAACCATTATATCTCTAAATTCATTATCATAAGGCTTTTTAAACTTTAAATCGTGGGATAATTTGGAAAATGTTCTTCCATCGATCCTTATAACAATTTTAGATCCACAGGGAACCCTTAAACTAGAAAATATTTCACATTCTCTCATAATAATCAAATTAATGTTTTAAAATTTTTCATTTTTAAAAAATAGAATATAAGAACAGATCATGTTCCAACAATTATGTTCTCATTTAATCGTCTAAGAAGCTTGATTGCAGAATATGCAGCTAAAACACTTGTTTTAGGGTTCATAGCACATCGAACGTTTTTGGTGATGGTAGTAAATTCACCAAAATCTCCAACAACATGAACTTCATGCATATTTCTATCAACTGAAGAGTCAGCTATTATTTTAACATCAACATCTATTCCACAGGCAATACTTAGAGTTGCAGCCACATTTATATTTGTAGGAAACTCTTTAACAGCTTGAGATGCCTTACCTTCATAAAGAATAGTTTCACCTTCTGTTTTAATTCCAAGTGATCTGGGTGGTTTCCGTGTAATAAGTGTAGCTTTAGTAATTTTTCCAATAGACGCTGCTTTAATTCCGTCTAATCCTACAATAGCACCTGAAGGAGCATATATTTTAGCGCCAGTTGAAACTGCAATTTTTTCGAGCTTATTTTTAAGTTCAAAGTCCATTAGGGCCCCAACACTCATTATAAGAACATTTTTACCGTGTTCTAATACTGGAGGAATGACCTCTCCAACAGCCTGGGGTGAAGCAGCCTCAATTACCAGATCAACTTTATCTAGCATGTCCTCAATTTCAAGGGCCACTGTTCCGTCAACTTGAAGGGCTAAATTTTCAGCCCTTTCAATGTCTTTATCATAAAAGAATTTTAAATCAACACCGGATTTGCCTTCAACTGCAAAATTTGTAATAATATGGGCTATAGCCCCACATCCTATAATTCCAACTTTCATATTTTCCCTATTTTGATGTAGTTGCAGCTGGTGCGGTCGATACTTCGGGGCTTATTAAAATAATATCTCCTACGGCCTGTACTCTATCATACTGTATGTCTATGCTGCCTTCTTCTTTTAAAGGTCTAACTTCATCAACTTCTGGAACAAAGCGCATACTGGTTTTAATAACGTCTCTTATTCCAACACTTTTTACTTTATCTGGTGCCATTACTCTTGCTTTAAGAATGGATACTCTTCCTTTTTTAATGTTTAATATCACGTCTTGAACTCTTCCAACGTATTTTCCACGTGTTGTGTATACATCTAAATTATACAGGCTAGATAAATCGACCATTTGTTACCACCACATTTAGTTAAATAAATTTGAATTCTGAATAAGATTTGAATCATTTATCTACTTAAATATTTCGAAAATTAGCTCAATGTTTTAAAACAGGATACCTAAATGTATTATAAGAATTTTGAATCCACAATATAAAATACGACTAAAAATATTACACAAATTTTATTTAATAATATTTCCCGAGCTTATTTAGGTGGCAGTTAAAAATCTTGAATTTATAAGAATAAAGGACAATAAATAAGTAAATTAGAAATCTTTGAAATAGATAAATAAATCTATAAAATAAATAAAGAAATTAAAAGATTAACATATTTAATTGAATATTACTTAATAATTTGAATTTCAATAGTTATGGTGATTATATGTGGGATACAAGCAATGATTACAGATTATTAATATGCGAAAAGTCAGTAGATCTTTTTTTAAGAACCATAGAAGGAGCAAATTTAAAGGGAAGATGGAATAAAAGAAATGTTAGACAGATAGCCAGGGATATGATTCCAGAAATTCAATCCCTGTACTACTCTTATGTTGAACCTGCTGATTTAGCTAAAATGCCCCAAATTGAATCTTTAAAAGAAAAGACAGAGAAAATAATTGAGAATTTAGGTGGGGAAAAGTGGTACAGTCATTTTTTAGATATGGTAAATAAAGAAGAAAAAAGTAAATTAGAAGAAGCTATCGCTAAAATACGTTTTTTTTTAGATATAATTTTGAATGTGGACAAAAGATTAGCTTTAGGACCTATAGATGACCCTATAGTTGCCATTGACATTAAAGTTGGGGAGATTGTAAGCGCTGGAGAACATCCAAATGCAGATAGCCTTTTAGTTTGTAATGTAAACATTAAAAGGGTTATAACAGTTGTAACCAACGATTTAGAGGTTAAAGAATCTAACAGAGTTGCTGTAGCTATGCTTCCACCAACAAGCTTTATGGGAATTACAAGTGAAGGAATGTTTTTAGGGGCAGGAGAAGGAGTTTTGAAAAATGTTGAAGGGGAAGTAGGAGGAATGCCGAAGGGAATTCCTTTAGAAGCGTTAAATGAGGCTCGAAATTTTGTTGAAAGTTTCATTAAAATCTAACTGCAAGTTAGATTTTAATGAACAGCAAAAATCAAAGATTTTTGCATGCTTCTTAAAGCCTTAACGCGGTTAAGGCTTTAATGCACCAAACACGTAGCAGGCAAAAAACCGTAGGTTTTTTGTTGCGTCAAAATTCTTCGAATTTTGACAGTGTTTGAGTGTTTCTTAAAAATCTAACCGTAGGTTAGATTTTTATGAACAGCAAAAATTTTCAAAAATCGTAGCCTATGAAAATTTTCAATTTCCTTCAACATGTAAAAAATTTTCAATTTTCGAATGTTGTCAAAACCGCAGGTTTTGACACAGCAAACACAAAGTGTTTGCATGCTTCGTTTCCTCCGGTTAGAAAAATGCTTTGCATTTTTGTAGGGTTTCTTGAATAGAAATTAATTCTAATTTTTCTAAATTCTATTTTTAAATATTCTAATTTTTTGATTCATCGTTCACTGAACTTGTAATTGCATGCTGCGAAATTTAACAAACTTTTTGTCTGTCAAAATTTAGTCCTTTTTTTGAATGTATTCATTAAAAGAAACGAAAAATGTATTAGTGATCAAATAATAAAAACGGGTAGGAATTGAATAAAAAATTTGAGAAAATAATTTGTAGTAATACTTTAATTAGTTAATGTATATTAAATTTGAAAGCATACAACTTAGGTTGCTATTTCATACTAAAAAAGATTGCTTTGACTTATTCAAATGGAAATAATTGAGTTAAGAATATCTTTTAATATAAAAATGTAATTTACATAATTAATAGAAGTAAGTAACTTGAAATTAGGTTTTATTTGGGAAATAAGAATACTACCGAGTTGTTCAAAATGAAAAATGAGGATAAGACTGAAGAACAACTTATCTGTGACATGGAAAGGGCATTGCAAAAATCAACCACTAAACTGGAACAAATGGCAGAAGATGTGGCTAAACTTAATAAAACTAATAAACAGTTGAAAAATGAAATAAATGAATATAAACAGACTGAAAATGTACTACGAGAAAGTGAAGAAAGATTCAGGTTATTATATGAAAATTCACCCCTTCCTTACCAATCATTAGATCATAATGGTTGTTTTATCGAAGTAAATCAAGCATTTCTTGATGCTTTAGGTTATACCAAAGAAGAAATTATAGGACATTCATTCAGCAATATAATGGCTCCGGAATGCGCATATGTATTTAAAAAGCGTTTCAAACGCTTCAATGAACTGGGATATATACGAAAAGCGGAATACAAGTTGCTGCGCAAAGATAATACTCAAATTACCATATTAGTTGATGGTAATGTTGAATATGCATTAAACGGCACCTTTAAACAAACACACTGTGTATGGATCGATATTACAGATCGAAAGCTATGGGAAGAAGCTTTAATAGAAAGTGAAGATCGATATAGATTTTTATATGAATATAATCCTTCAATGTATTTTACTGTCAATTCTGGAGCTTTAGTATTATCTGTGAACCAATTTGGGGCTGAACAATTGGGTTTTACAGTTCATGAGTTAGTTGGACAATCTGTACTGAAAGTATTTCATGAAGAAGACAAAGAAACTGCAATTTTAAACATAAAACGATGTGTGAATCACCTTGGAAATTTATTCCATTGGGAACTGCGAAAAGTTCGCAAAGACGGCAGCATGCTTTGGGTGAAAGAAACAGCACGTGCAGTAAAAGGAACTGATGGGAAAATCACTGTTTTAATTGTATGTGAAGATATAACTGAACTTAAAGAATTAGAAAGGGCTTTAAGAGAAACACAGGATACTTTAGAGTTAAAAGTTAAGGAACGCACAAAAGAACTTTCAAAATGTAACATAAGACTAGAGAGTGATATTGGGGAAATTAAAAGAATAGAAAGAGCTTTAAGAGAAAGTGAAGAAAAATTTAGGGCTCTTGCTGAGAATTCTCCAGATATAATTTCCAGATTAGACAAAGAATTAAGATATAAATATATTAACCATGGATCCAACACTTTGGGATTATCCTCTGAAAATTTAATTGGTAAAAAACTTGAAGATATAACCCCCTTAAATGGAATTACTGAAATATGGATGAAAAGTGCCAGAAAAGTTTTAAAAACTGGTAAAATACAGGAAATGGAATTTGAATTTCCTTCTATTCATGGATTAAAGGTATTTCATTCATATATAGTTCCCGAGTATGATGATGGCGAAATAGA
Organism: Methanobacteriota archaeon; assembly: GCA_023436175.1. GTDB lineage: Archaea > Methanobacteriota > Methanobacteria > Methanobacteriales > Methanobacteriaceae > Methanobacterium_D. Next base: position 287 of record JAEZKE010000006.1, on the reverse strand, counting down.
ATCATTAATTGTAGTAAGTCATGATGTTACACAGCGAAAACAATTAGAAGAAGAATTAAAAGAAACCGTAAAAGAATTAAGACATTCTAACCGTGAATTACAGCAGTTTGCATATGTGGCATCTCATGATCTTCAGGAGCCCCTCAGGACCATTACCAGCTTTACGCAGTTAATTGAACGCCGTTATAAAGATAAGTTGGATGATGATGCTGATGAGTTTATTGAATACATTGTAGATGCTGCAAAAAGAATGCAAACCCTGATCAATGACCTCCTAAACTATTCAC
>JAEZKE010000121.1 GCA_023436175.1 Methanobacteriota archaeon | reverse complement strand
CCGGGGGCGGGATTCGAACCCGCGGCCTCACGGTATCCCAGGAAAAAGTCAGAGCACTGCTTAAATACCCTATGAGCCGTGCGCTCTAACCAACTGAGCCACCCCGGCGTGGCTTATCCTACATTTTATATGAGGAATTCCAGTTAGCACCTAAGTTTAGGTGATCATCTTGATATCTACTCTGATACTATATAACTGTTTCTATTTTCAATGTAGAAGATAGGAAATTAAAGTTATGTTTATATAAAGCACTTGTATTAATTTAATCATAAAGTGCAGGAAAGTGGATATCTTAATATATTTTATACAAAATGTATATATGATTAATGTACAAGTATGTATTTTATTATACTTATACTGTTTATGATCTTTAAACGGATTTTCTCATAGTGAGGGGCTAATGCGGCTAAATTTGGAAAGATATTTAGTTAAATTTTAAAGTGTTTATGTATTTTTTCACCATTACTCTGAAATTATCTTCAATGTTATATTAGCTCCTGTAAATACTGCTGCTCTAACTAAAAACAGGAATAAAATTGTATTTTTTATTTTCATTCCAGCAAGGTATAACGGTAATGATCTATTTGAACCGAAATACACACTGTATTTTTAAGATATTACAGATTACATGGGAGAATAGTGACGGAAATGGAATTTTCAATAGTATAAATATAAATGGGGGATAAATTTCAGTGAAAATCAGTCTACATAATATATTCAAAAGGTAAAAAGTGCATGGACATTAATGGATACAATAATGCCCATGAATTTAGGTTAGTCAAAAGACTAAAGGGGATAGGACAATATAAAATACTGACCTAAAGTATACAATGGGAATATGCAGTTTAAAAATGTTATGTTACATGATTAATTATTATAAAATAGTAAAATTTTCACTGCATTTATGGCTCAGATATTTTTGATAAACCGTTCATCAGTCCGTAGAATATCTACAGCTTTCAAAGCGCTTGTTTCTTTATCCTTTATCTCAAGCATTATATCAAAATCAAAGTTTTCAGTCTCATTTAAAAACTTTTTAAAATGGTCCCGATCTATTGATCCTGCATGAGTCCCTTTAGACTTTTCAGGCTTTTGAGAACTATAATCAACTAAAGGTAATCCATCTCTATCTTTCCATGTTTTTGTAAAGTTTTCAAAGTATCCTTCAAGCTTTTCACCAGTGTTATTGAGCTCATGGTGAAAATAATCAAATAGAACAGGAATTTTAGTTTCATTACTTATTTCAAGACATTCTGAGAGATTATAGCTTTTCTCATCATTTTCTATGACTAATCTTCTTTTCATGTTTTTATCCAGGTTGTTATATCGTCCTATAAATCTTTCCATGCTCTTTTCTTTATTGCCGTAAACTCCACCAACGTGTACCTGTATTTTAGCAGTACTGTCAAGCTTTAAAAGTTCAAAAACTTCGTTATGGTATTTAAGTTCATTTAAGCTTCTTTCAAAGACTCTGGGGTCTTTAGAATTGATTACAACAAATTGTCCGGGGTGCATGGAAATCCTTATATCATTTTCATGGATAACACTGCTTATTTCATTAAAATTATGTTTAAAATATTCCATCCATCCAAAATCCATTATAGGGTGGGATGCAAAGGGAATTAACCTTGAAGTGATCCTGAAAAAGAGTATATTATTGGCCACATTGAACTTTAACATTGTTAGAAGGCAGTCTAAATTATTTTGCGCTGTTTCAACAAATTTTTCGTGTGAATATGATTTTAAACGAAATGTTTTTGCTCCTTGACATCCTATTGTCCAGTTTAGTGCAGTGTAACCTATTTTCATTAGATTACTCCAAAAAAAGGAATTGAAGGTTAAATGGTTCGTTTTGATTCAATGAGGTCCTTTAATTTTTGCATATCAACATCTCTTTCATATAACGGAGTTTCTTCTCCCCTGTAAACAGTTAAGAGATCCTCGTAAGGTGTCTTATTGGGATTAATATATAACACCCCTAATGGAAATTTAAGATATTCTATTGCCTTTTTGAATGCTTCACTTCTGTCATAAGGGTCATATGAGTCATCAAGATAGTACACGTTATCTTTAAACCATTTGAATGTATTTATTTTGTTATAAGTAACACATGGCTGGAATACGTCAACGAGTGAATATCCTTTGTGTTCTATCGCTTTTTTAAACATTTCCTTCATATGGTTCATATCTCCTGCAAATGTTCTGGCTACAAATGATGCATCGAGAGCAATTGCAACTGTAAGGGGGTTAAAAGGTTCTAAAGACACTCCTTCTACCTGTAATGGTGTTTTAAAATCTTTTTGAGTAGTTGGAGATGCCTGACCTTTGGTCAGGCCGTAAACCATATTGTTGTGTACTATAGTAGTTATATCCGGGTTCCGGCGAATTGTATGCATGAAGTGGTTTCCACCTTCTCCGTACATATCACCATCACCTGTTGTAACTATTACCTTAAGGCCTTTATTCACAGCCTTTATTGCAGTTGCAGGAGAAGCTGCCCTGCCGTGAAGGCTGTTATATGTATTGGATTTAAGGTAGTGGGGAAGTTTTCCCGCTTGACCAATTCCAGATACAAGTACAAGCTCACGGGAATCTATTTCAAGTTCAGCAAGAGCCATCTTTAATGTCCTGAGAATTGAAAAGTCCCCACAACCAGGACACCACGCAACATCTGCATTTTCAATATCAAAGACTTTTGGATCCATTATAACCCCTCCACATCCAGAATACTTTTTAAAGTTTCTGTAACTTCTTCAACCGAAAAAGGCATTCCATTATACTTCAATGATTTTTCATCAATTTCAAAACCAGTTTCCATTTTTATGAGATTTGCAAACTGTGCCTGGGCATTATTTTCAAAAATAAT
>JAEZKE010000100.1 GCA_023436175.1 Methanobacteriota archaeon | reverse complement strand
TTAATAAATTATACAAGCCCGGAGCAGTATTTGTGTATGCTACATGTGTTGCGGGCATAATTGGGGATGATATTAAAGCAGTATGCAAAAAAGCAGAGGAAATAACTGGATGTAGAGTTATACCTGTCCAATCTGAAGGTTTCCAGAACCATAATAAAACTAAAGGGCACTGGATCGGCGGCGATGCATTACTGGACTATGTAATTGGAACAAAAGAACCTGAAGAAACTACTCCCTTTGATATCAACATAGTGGGTGAATTCAATGTTGCAGGGGATCTTTGGGGAATCAAACCCCTACTTGAAGAAATGGGTGTCAATATAATCAGTACATTAACAGGAGATTCCCATGTGGACGAGATAGCTCAGGCACACCGAGCTAAACTCAATATAGTCCAGTGCCAGAAATCTTCAAATTACGTTGCCCAAAAAATGGAAAAAAAATACGGAATACCATTTATAAAAGTCAATTTCTTTGGTCTTGAACAAACTGTAAATTCTTTAAGGGATATTGCTGATTTCTTTGGAGATGAAGAAATGATAGAGCGGACCGAAGGAATAATTGAATCTGGACTTAAAGAGGTAGCACATAAAATTGAGGAATATAAAAAAAGATTAACTGGAAAAACTGTTGCCCTCTATGTTGGAGGTAACAAAGCATGGTCTCTTGTAAGGCCGTTTGAAGAATTAGGTATGGATGTAATGATGTCAGGAACAAAAAATGGAATTAGAGAAGATTATGAAATGATCAAGGAAGCTGTTAGAGACGGCACCATAATTGTAGATGATGCAAATTCAGCTGAACTCACCAGACTTCTTAAAGAGCACCGACCAAATCTATTAATATCTGGTGCTAAAGAGAAATACATCTCATTAAAGCTTGGAATCCCATTTTGTGACTTTAACCACGACAGAATAACTGCATTTGCCGGATTTAGAGGTTTTGTAAGCTTTGCAAAAGAAGTGGACGCTTCAGTTTCAAGTCCAGTATTTGAATTAACCTCTAAAAGTTTGAGAGGTGACTAAAATGCATCATGATAAAAAATTTGCCGTAGTAAATCCCTCCAAAATGTGCCAGCCAATGGGAGCTATACAGGCCCTTTTAGGAATTAAAGATTCTATGCCTCTTATTCACGGTTCTCAGGGCTGCAGTACATATATAAGGTTTCAACTTACCAGACACTTTAGAGAGCCTATAGAAGTTGCATCAACTTCCATGAGCGAAAAAACAGTAATCTATGGCGGTGAATTCAATTTAATGAAAGCTTTAAAAAATATCACCGAAAAACAGTCTCCAAGCATGATAGCAGTTACATCAAGCTGTTTAACAGAAACCATTGGAGACGACATGGCAGGGATTATAGAAAAATTTAAAGATGCAAACCTGGATCAGGAACTGCCTGTAATCATTCCAATTTCAACTCCAAGTTATGTTGAATCCCATGTTGAAGGATACAACCGGACTGTAAAAGCACTTGTTGAACATTTAGCTGCTCCCACAGTCAAGAACGGAAAAATCAACATAATCACGGGTAACATATCACCTGCAGATGTAAAAGAGGTTAAAAATATCTTAAAAGAGATGGACTGCGAAAGCATCATTTTGACAGATACCTCAGAAAACCTTGACGCACCACTTACTGAAGATACCCTGTCTCTATATGATGGTGGAACAACCATTGAGGAAATTGAAGATACAGCCAATTCATCAGGTACAATCTCTTTATCCAAACATGTAGATTCTGCAGGAGTATTCCTTGAGAAGAAATTCGGAGTTAAATCTATATCTGGACCTATTCCTATAGGCCTTGAAAATACAGATAGTTTTATAAAATCCATATCTGAACTTGGAAATTTGGAAATTCCAGAATCAATAGAAAAAGACAGGGGTAGGCTTATAGACGCAATGGTGGATGCTCATTCCTACAACTATCACCGAAAAGTAGCCATATTTGGAGATCCTGACTTTGTATCTGGATTAACACGTTTCACCTGTGAAATGGGTATGACACCGACTGTTGTATGTACTGGTACCAAAAGCAAACGGTTTATTGGAGATATCAATAATATCTCTGAGGAAAAAGGAGTTTCACCTACTATTTTAGCAGGTGGTGACCTTTATGACATGCATAGAGAAATTAAAGAAGCAGGAGCCGATATTTTAATTGGAAATGCTTATGGGGCCAGTATGGCTCAGGAAGAAAATATTCCGCTGTTTAGAGTAGGTTTCCCAGTATTTGATAGATTAGGAGCACAGAGAATATCTGTATTGGGTTATAATGGAGGTATTGACTTCGTTGACAGATTAACAAATACAATACTTGATTTCTACTACGATGAAGCTGGATATGAGATAGAAGAGCCAGAAGAAGTGGTGGAAGAATTTGCCAGGGAGGAGATTTAAGTGAAAATAGCAGTGGCATCAACAGATGGTAAACTTGTAGATTTGCACTTTGGAGATGCAAATCGATTTTTAATCTATAAAATTGAAGAAGGAGAAGGTAAATTCCATGAAATAAGAGAAAAGACAGTTATGCCTTTAAATAATCATCAGGAGCGCTGGGTGGCATCAATAGATCTTATAAATGATTGCAAAGCAGTTCTCTGCAACAAAATTGGAAATGAACCTACAATTGAACTTAGAAAACTGGGAATAAAACCAATACAGCTTGGCTGTGAAGTTAAAGACGCGGTTAGCGAGTGTTCAAAACATTTATTGAGTTAGTTCATAAGATACCATGGATACTGTAATTTACCTGATCTAAATTTATCAAGTGGGGGTTAAAAGTTGATAACAGTTAACATATCACTGGATTATGGAAAATGTGAAGGATCAGGATGCGGGGCATGTGCATGCATATGTCCTACAAATGTTTTTACCCTTAAAAAGGGTTGTGTGTCAATAAAATCTCCAGAATACTGCAAGTTATGTGGTAATTGTTTAGAAATTTGTCCTTATGGGGCTATAGAAATAGAAGAAATAGATGTAAACTTTTAGATCATCATTTAAAAAGGGAGATAAAATGGTTAATGTAACAATTGATTATGGAAGATGTGATGGTATAGACTGTGGAGAATGTGCAGATGTCTGCTCTATGGAAATTCTCAAACTTGAAGGGGGAAAAATAGTAATCTTAAACCCTGGAGAATGCAGTTTATGCGAAACCTGTACAGATGTTTGTCCTAATGGTGCTATTGAACTGGAAGATTAGTTCTAAATATAATTAATAGCTGCAAAAGGATAAACTAATTTTCTTTATTTTTTACAGAACTTTTTTATTGAATTTAAACAATATAATGATAATTTTATGTCAGTTAATTTTATAATATTTATACAGGTGATATTTCTTGAAAACAGTCTTTACAGCATGTACTCGAGATTGTACCGGTGCATGCAGCATCATAGCAAGTTCAGAAGATGGTAAAGTTACTAAATTACGTGGAAACAAGGAACATGATGTAACTGCAGGGTTTTTATGTAAAAATACCTCCCACTATTTAAAGACTTACTTTTACAGCCCTAACAGGGTTATTCACCCTCTTTTAAAAGAAAATGGGCAGTGGAAAAGGATAAATTGGGATGAAGCACTGGATATTGCAGCTTTGAAGATATCTGAAGTTATTGATAAATATGGGAGTTCTGCAATCCTTTATTATCAGGGCTTCGGTGCCCGTACAGCTCTTCAAGCCATGAACAGGCGGTTTTTTAATCTACTTGGTGGAGTCACAACTACCTATGGTACTGTTTGTGGAGGAATTGGCCATTCTGCAATGGAACTTGACTTTGGTACTAAAATATCACACGATCCACTTGATCACCTCAACAGCAATTTGATAATTGTTTGGGGAAGGAACCCTGCGGCAACAGACGTGCATCTGTGGAGAATTTTAAGAAAAGCAAAAAGAAATGGAATAAAAATAATCGTAATAGATCCTGTAAAAACAAAAACTGCAAAGCAGGCAGACGAATTTATACAGCCGTCACCAGGATCAGATCATTATCTTGCAATGGCACTCGCTAAAATCATCTTAGAAACTGATCACGTAGATCATGATTTTATAGAAAATTGTACCAAAAATTTTGATTCTTACAAGAAAATACTGGATGAATATTCCCTTGAATATTTATCAGATAAATGCGATGTTGATCTAGATAAAATAAATGAGCTGGCATTTGAATATGCACAGGCTAACCCTTCCAGTATCATCACAGGGTGGGGACTTCACAGATATATGCAGGGACATCTTGCTTTCCGTATGATTGATGCTCTTGCTGCTGTAACTGGAAACATTGGAATTTCTGGAGGGGGTGTGAGCCAAGGGTTTGAAGAGTTTGAATACTTTGATTTTTCTTCTGTAGAACTAAATAAACGTGGAGAAAATCAGAGGCAGCTTCCCATGCCTAAAATTGGTGAGGCTATTCTTGATACAGATAATCCTCCTATAAAACTCATATTTTTAGCTTCGGGAAATCCTGTTAATTTAAACCCTGACTCGTTAAAGGTTAAAGAAGGTTTCAACAGTGCAGATTTTGTTATCATGATTGACCATTTCTTAAATGATACCTCTGAGAGTGCAGATCTATTTTTACCTGCCACAACCTATTTAGAAGAAGAGGACCTAATTGGAAGCTATGGCCACAACTGGATATCTCCAATAAATCCTGTAATACCTCCACAGGGGGAAGCAAAGTCTGAATTTGAGATATTCCAGCTTCTCTCCCAGAGGCTCGGAATTTTTGATGAAATGTCTGGAAGCGCTAAAAACTGGCTCAAAAAGCTGGCAGCCCCTATATTAGATCGAGGTATAAGTTTTGAAGATTTACAAAATGTTCCTCAAAGAATGGTCGATAAAACTGAAATACCGTTTGGTGATAGGGAATTTAAAACAGAATCTGGATGCTTTGAGTTTATAGAAGAATTTTCTCTCCAAGATATGGATGTAAAAGAATTTCCCTTAAAACTTCTTTCAACAATGGCAGAAGACTTTGTAGGATCTGTAGTTCCAGAAAGTGAAATGGTGGATGGGTTTTTAGAAGTTCGTGTTCACCCAGATATTTTAAGGGAAAAAAGTCTGGTCGATGGAGATAAAGCACTGCTTGAATCTCCTGTTGGGAGCCTCGTTGTTAAAGTAAAAGAAGACGATGAGGTTAGAAAGGATTATATTCTCACTTACAAAGGAGGATGGTTAAAATATAATAAATGCGTCAATGTTTTAACTCAGCCCATGATAAGTGAGGTTGGAAATGGAACTCCATATTATGATACAAGGATACGAATCATGAAACTTGATGATATTTAAGATTTTAAATTGTTAATGAGAATTATCTTCTTTTTTAATGTAATCAAAATATTTATTTTTCATTTTTTGATTGAAAACTGTTTTTACTTCTTTTTTATAAATTTTGATTATTAACTGTATTTTTTTACTATTTTAAATTTATTAATTCTTTTATTAAATTTAACAAAATTTATATATATGTAAGTACCTACAAAACTTTGATAAAATTGATTTATTTAAAAGAGGGCTAAATATGGATGAAATATTTAAAAAGAAAATAGGATGGCTACCAGATCTACCGGATTTTAGGGATTATACCGTAGAACATGAGAATGTAAAACCTATGTTAGAAAAGATAGGCATTGCAGAACCTGTAATAAGACTTCCAACTACTATGGATTTAAGAGAATGGTGTTCTCCAGTAGAAGACCAGAAAAATTTGGGATCGTGCACTGCCAATGCAGGTGTTGGAATTGTTGAATATTTCGAACGTAAAGCATTTGGTAAGCACATAGATGCATCGAGACTTTTCCTTTATAAAACCACCAGGCGTCTGATGGATCTGGAAGGAGACAGCGGAGCAGACCTTAGATCAACTATGGGTGCATTGGTGCTTTTTGGAGTTCCACCAGAAAAATACTGGCCTTACACAGATAAAAATCCTGATTTTGACAAAGAACCGGATACATTTTGTTATGCATGTGCTGATAATTACAAGTCTATTCAATATGTAAAACTCGATCCTCCATACACGCCTGCAAGTGATCTATTAGATAGAATCAAAACAAACCTATCTGCAAGATTACCTTCCATGTTTGGATTTACAGTGTACAGTTCAATAGAACAGACTATGGATAATAATGGAAAAATACCATTTCCATGTAGTAGAGAGCAAATTGAAGGTGGACATGCTATTGTGGCAGTAGGATACGATGACAGTATGGAAATTAAAAACAGTAACTGCAGTACTTCAACTATTGGAGCTCTTCTTATACGGAATTCATGGGGCAAAAGCTGGGGTGAAAAAGGCTACGGCTGGCTGCCATATGAATATGTGCTGAAAGGAATTGCCACTGACTGGTGGACTCTCCTTAAAAATGAATGGGTTGATACTGGAGAATTTGGACTTTAAAATCAGGATTTTAAACTATTTTTTATTCTAATTTTTTTAAAATAAGAAATAATAGAGGAGGGTTTATCTTTCCCTTTTACCTTCAATAAATTCGTTCACCATGTTATAAGCCTGTTCATCTATAAACTGCTCTGGGGGATGTTTCATAGTGTAAGCTGAAATTGAGGTTAACTGACCACCTATACCTCGGTTCAGAGCTAATTTACAGCAGCGGATTGCATCTATAACGCATCCTGCAGAATTTGGTGAATCTTCAACACTTAGTCTTAACTCTATGTTCATGGGCACATCACCAAAGGTTTTACCTTCCATTCTGAGAAAACATAGCTTATTATCCTTTTGCCATGGAACATAATCACTTGGACCGATATGAATATCAGGATCATCAAGCCTTTCTGCAAGTACAGACTGCACAGCTTCTGTCTTTGATTCTTTCTTTGAATCGAGACGATCTCTATTTAACATGTTCAGGAAATCAGTGTTCCCTCCAGTATTTAGTTGGTATGTGCGTTCTAATTTTACTCCTCTTTCGCGGAATAAGTTAGCTAATGTCCTATGTGTAATTGTAGCACCTATCTGAGCTTTAATGTCGTCTCCAATTGCAGGAATTCCTTTTTCTTCGAATTTTTGGGCCCACTCAGGATCACTTACAATAAAAACAGGCATACAGTTTATGAAAGCGATCCCTGCATCAAGGGCACACTGTGCATAAAATCGCACTGCTTTTTCAGAGCCTACCGGAAGATAATTTACAATCATTTCAGCTCCACTTTCCTTTAAAACTCTTATAATATCTGCTTCTTCTTCGTCTGATACTACAAAGGTGTAATCATCATCATAACTGCTCATGTGTGGAGCAACACCGTCTAAGACTTTACCCATTGATACTTTAACTCCCATTTCAGGAATTTCCGGGCAGAAAATCTGGGTACAGTTTGGTTTTGCAAAAATAGCTTCACTTACATCTTTACCTACTTTTCTTTTGTCTATATCAAAGGCAGCTACTACTTCTATATCTGATGCAGTGTAATCTCCAATTGATGGATGCATTAAACCAATGGCATCTTCTGGATCCTTGTTTTTATAATAATGAATTCCCTGTATTAAAGAACTTGCACAATTACCAAGTCCAATTATCGCTATTTTTATCTTCTCCAACTATAACACC
>JAEZKE010000146.1 GCA_023436175.1 Methanobacteriota archaeon | reverse complement strand
GCGAATAAGAATCATGGAGGAATTTAATGTTTGAGGATATACCTGTTGATGTTAGCCCAATGTATGAAGGAGAACGTATAAGATCAGCAAACATGTTTGTTGAATTTGCAGGCCCTAAATCTGTCGGCGCAGAACTCATCCAAGTTGCAGACGACGTTGAAGACGGTAAAATAGAAGTCGTAGGTCTAGAACTCAGTGATATGAAGGAAGGGGAAATCTATCCTTTTGGTATACTTGTACAGATTCAAGGCGAAAAACTCGAAAAAGAGTTAGAAGGAGTTATCGAACGTAGGATACATGAACTATGTAACTATGTCAAAGGTTTCATGCATCTGAACCAGAGAGATCAGATATGGTGCCGTGTAAGTAAGGAATCAGTAAATGCGGGGTTTAAGCTTGAAGATCTTGGAAAAGCACTTTCAATTCTCCTTAAAGAAGAGTTTCCAATAATAGAAAAAATATCGGTCAGCATATTTACAGAAGAAAGCGATGTAGAATCATTTTTAGAAACAGCACGAGCACAATATGAAGTAAGAGATGCAAGGGCAAGAGAACTGAGCGATGAAGATGTTGATGTGTTCTACGGCTGTACAATGTGCCAATCATTTGCACCAAGTCACGTGTGTATCGTCACGCCAGATAGGACTGCACTTTGTGGAGCTATAAACTGGTTTGACTGCAGAGCTGCGGCTAAAATGGATCCGGATGGGCCAATATTTGAAGTAGAGAAAGGTGAAGTTTTAGATGATGTAAAAGGTGAGTACAGCAATGTAAACACTGTGGTGGCTGAAAAGTCACAGGGTACAACTGAGAGAGTATATTTACACAGTGTCTTTGAATATCCCCATACTTCATGTGGATGTTTTGAAGCTGTAGCATTTTATATTCCAGAACTTGATGGAATTGGAATTGTAGACCGTGATTTTAGAGGAGAAACCCCTCTTGGAATTCCATTTTCAGCAATGGCAGGACAGTGTTCTGGTGGAAAGCAGGTAGAAGGATTTACAGGGCTTAGTTTGGAATATATGAGATCACCTAAGTTCTTACAGGCGGATGGGAGCTATGAAAGAATAATATGGCTTCCAAAAGAAATAAAAGAGTCTCTAACTGATTTTATACCTGAAGAGCTGTTTGATAAAATTCCAAATGAAGAAGACGCATCAAGTATTAAAGAGATTCGAAGATTCTTGCGTGAATCGGAACATCCGGTAATTGAAAGATTAAAAGCTTCTAAGGCAGCTGCAGCAGAGTCTGAAATTGTGGAAGACGAAGGCGAAGAAATTGAAGTATCGGAAGCTCCAATGGCCCAGATTGCATATGCACCTGAAATTTCAGTACCCGCAGCTGGTGGAGTTAGAATAATACTTAAAAACGCAAAAGTTTACGCTGAAAAAATAATAATCAAAAGAAAATAGCTTTAAATTTAAATAAGAGGTAGCTTAGTGATAATAGCAGTAAGTGGAAAGGGAGGAACTGGTAAAAGCATGGTTACGTCCCTTATTATCAGGGCTTTAAAATCATGTGGTAGAGATATACTCGCAATTGATGCGGATCCCGATTCCAATTTACCAGAAGCCCTTGGAATAGATGTTAAAAAGACAGTAGGCGATGTTAGGGAAGATCTTAAAAAAGACACTGCAGCAGGAAACATTCCTAAAGAATCAAACAAATGGGATATACTTGACTATAAAATCATGGAATCAATTGTGGAAACTCCTGATTTTGATCTTCTGGTAATGGGAAGGCCAGAAGGGAGCGGCTGTTACTGCGCTGTAAATAACATGCTTCGGAAGATCATTGAAACACTTACTTCCAATTATGATATAATTGTCATTGATACAGAAGCAGGACTTGAGCACTTAAGCAGGAGAACAACTCAAAATGTCGATATCATGCTTGTGGTAACTGATAGATCAAAACGAGGAATTTTAACAGCAAAAAGGATCGGTGATCTTTCAGATGAACTTGATATTAACTTCAAAAAGATGTATTTAATCTTAAATCGTGCTGTCTCTGGAAAAGAAGAAGAAACAATCAAAAAAATTGATGAAATTGGACTGGATCTTATTGGAACAGTATATGAAGATGAAACTGTTGCTGAATATGATATTGAAGGAAAACCTTTAATAGACCTTCCAGATGATTCTGCATCCGTAATTGCAGTTTCTGAAATTGTTTCAAAGATTTTGGATTTAAAAGTATAATTGGCAAAAAATTGAAGGATGTGGGTTTATGGATAAAATGACACAACTTCTTAAACTACTTGAGAAAACAGACTCTATAGAAATAAATGAATTTAGAATGGATTTTGAAGAATTAGAGCTTCAGATAATGCCTGCTATCCAGCAGGCTGTTCAACGGGTTGAAAGACAGGTTGAACAGGCAGGAGTAAAAGAGGGAATAATATCTAACATTGAAGAATTTTCACCTCCAATCCATGAGTATCCTGGATCTGTAGCAGAAGTTCAACTTGGTGCCGGTTCAAGAAAACCTGTATTTTTAGGAGGACAAAACGCACTGTATCGTTTTGAAGAACCTCAACCAAACCCTCCGGTCGTTACATTTGATGTTTTTGATATTCCAATGCCAGGACTTCCAAAACCAATAAGAGAACATTTTCAAGATGTGATGGAACATCCTGGTGATTGGGCTAAAAAAGCTGTTAAAGACTTTGGAGCTAATATGGTAACCATACACCTGATTGGAACAGGGCCAAAAGTTATGGATAAAACTCCACAACAGGCCGCAGCAGATATTGAAGAAGTTTTACAGGCTGTAGATGTACCTTTAGTTATAGGTGGTTCTGGTGATCCGCAAAAAGATCCAATTATACTTGAAGCAGCAGCTGCAGCAGCTGAAGATGAAAGATGTCTCCTCGCATCAGCGAACATGGACTTAGACTACAAAAAAGTTGCAAAAGCAGCAGTAGATTATAATCATGCTGTATTGTCATGGGCTATAACTGATATCAACATGCAGAAAACCCTAAATAAATACCTTATGAAAGAAGGTTTAACTCAAAATGACATTGTAATGGACCCTACAACATGTGCACTTGGTTATGGAATTGAATTTTCAATAGATGTTATAACCAGGACAAGACTTGCTGCACTTAAGGGAGATACTGATTTACAAATGCCAATGTCATCCGGAACAACCAATGCATGGGGTTCTCGTGAAGCATGGATGAAAAAAGAAGAATGGGGACCAACTGAGTACAGAGGACCAATCTGGGAAATAGTAACTGGACTTACCATGATGCTTTGTGGTGTTGATATATTCATGATGCTCCACCCACAATCAGTAAAAATGCTAAGAGAAATCGGAGAAACATTTACAAAAGAATATATGACTACTGAAGTTCCAGATATATCAAACTGGATTACTCAACTGGGGTAAATTTAGAAAGGAGGTTTTAAAATGGCAGTTACTGCAATGGATGTTTACAGATTGCTTCCAAAAACAAACTGTGCCAAATGTGGAGAGGCATCGTGTATGGCATTTGCCACAAAGCTCTCGCAAAAAGAAACAGATCTTGAATTATGCACACAACTTTCAGCAAATGAAGCTGATAAACTTGAGGATGTATTAGCTCCTGCTGTAAGAGAAATAATGATAGGTAAAGGCAATAAAGCCAGGATGATTGGCGGAGATGAGGTCCTTTACAGGTATGAACTAACTTATTACAATCCAACTCCTCTTGTAATAGATATAAGTGATGATATGGATTCATCTGCATTTGAAGAAAGGGTTAAAAAAATAGAAGACACTGAATTTGAAAGAACAGGGGAATTACTCACGCTTGATGCTATAGCACTTAGAAATAAGTCAGGTAATACTTTGAAATTCAAAGAGGCTGCAGAAAAACTTAAAAGTTCTAAATTAGCGTTAGTACTATGTTCATTTGATCCAGAAGCTATGAAAGCTGCACTTGAATCTGTTGGAGATGAACGTCCGCTGATCTATGGTGCAACAGAAAATAATATAGAAGAAATGGCAGCACTTGCACTTGAGTATGACTGTCCAATTGCACTTTTTGTTCCAAATGACCTTGAAAAAATGAAGGAACTCTCCAGAATTTTAAGGGTTAAAGGAATTAAAGACATAATCCTTGACCCTGGAACCTTTGTAAATGAAGGAATTGGAGATACTCTGGATAACTTTGTCATGATAAGAAGGCTTGCAGTTGAGGAGCGAGATGATGATTTCAGGTTCCCAATTTTAGGGCTTCCAGCAATGGCATGGCTTGAAAGTGAAGAAAATGATATTAATACTGCAATAAAAGAAGCTACAATTGCAGCTACACTTATGGATAAATACGCTGATGCAATGATAATTCATGGAACTGAAATATGGGAGTTAATTCCTGTTTTAACATTAAGACAAAGTGTATATACTGATCCAAGAAAGCCTCAGGCAGTAGATCCTGGTGTATATGAATTTGGTGAAGTAAGTGAAGATTCGCCTGTTGCTCTAACTACAAACTTTGCCCTTACCTATTACACTGTAGAAGGTGATTTAAAGTCTGGAAAGGCAAATTGTTATTTGTTGGTACTTGATACTGAAGGTAGGGCTGTAGATGTGTCAGTAGCGGGCAGTCAGTTCAATGGTAAAGCTGTAGCAGATCTGATAAAGGAAACCGGTATTGAAGATAAAGTGAAAGATAGAAAAATGGTAGTTCCTGGTCTGGGAGCGCCTGTAAGTGGTGAAATTGAAGACGAAAGCGGATGGGAAGTTTTGGTAGGGCCAAGGGACTCGTCAGCACTAGCTGATTTCCTTAGAGAAAAAATGTAAATAGGTAGATACTATGAAAACATTGATGGTAATGGACCCAAAAATGTGTTCTGAGTGCAAAGATTGCATTACAGCATGCGAAAAAGAACACGGAACAGCAAGGGCAAAAAAAAGCAGTTCAATTCCAATTTTCTGTCTGCAGTGTCATCCAGACAAAGCACCCTGTGCCAGAATATGTCCAACTGGAGCCATAAAAGAGGATGATGGAACACTTATAGTGGATGAAAATGCATGTATAGTCTGCAAGCTCTGCTTGATAGCATGTCCTATAGGAATGCCAGTAATCGATGAAGAGAAAAAAACAATTCAAAAATGTACTTTATGCATGGAATCTGACAGAATACTGCCTGCATGTGTTGAAGCATGTAAAGACAATGTTTTAAAGGTATTTTCAGTTAAAGAACTTGAAGAACTGAAATCAGATGTTTCATTTGCAAAAGTTCTTGAAGAGACCTTAAAAATGTGTCAGGATAAGTTCTAGTCTAGCTTATTTTTATTCTTTTTAGATTAACTTATCTTTTGATTTTGTCATTTACAATGCGGACTCCCTCTTTTTCCAGCATTTTCTTTTTCATTTCAGTACCGCCAAAGAATCCTCCTACATGTAAATCTGATTTTACAACTCTATGGCAGGGAATTATTATTGGAAGCGGATTTCGACCAATTGCAGTTCCAACTGCTCTGTAAGCTCTGGTTCCAATGGATTCTGAGATCTGTTTGTAGGTTCTAACTTCTCCATATGGAATTTTGGCAACTTCTTGAAGTACTTTGCTTTTAAAATCATTTTTATCTGGAATAGCTGCATTAAATTGTATATTTTCACCGTAATATGCCCTACAAACATTCTTTGCATAATGTTGATATTCATCTGATAATTTAAAAGAGGTATACCCATTTGAAATTTCATTTAATATGCTTTCTTTGTCTGTCTTTGGTAATGTTGCTTTTAAAATCTTCCCATCTTTAACTGCAACTACAAAATACAGATTTCCCTCATTGTAGGTTGAAATTATAACATTGTTTGAAATTTGAATTCCCCCTTGTTAGTCGGTGTATTCAATGATCTATATCTGTTAACTATAAATTGGTTTTTTCTATGTTTATTAAACTTTAGATATATACTCTAAAATTATCTATTATTAAATCTATGTCTTCTTGAGTCCTTTCAAAACTTTCACGTCCTCCAGAAAACCATAAATAATACAATAAGTCCTCTATTTTAAATGAAATAACCATAATTTTAGTTGGTGCAATATTATTTACATTTTCACCAATTACTGTGTGTACATCTATTCCATCTGCTGTAAATTCAGTTTCAGATAATATAGTGCTGTTTTGAATTATGAAAACATCTCTAATTGTTTCTGCAATCTCTTTGGATGTAAGATCGCCTACATTGACATTTTTGTTGATGGAAAAGGTTATACCCCCATCTGTTGAATTTCCTTTCACTATTTTCTTTTTATCTGCAGTGGAAATAACTTCCCATGATCCAGGATAGTCAAATGATATTTCTCCATCATCATAGGTTTGAATCTGTGTCGCAGTTTCCATTTCTTTTAATGCTTCTTCTGCCTTAGCACGTACATAGATATAAGGATCTTCTAAAGCTTGGGTCAGTGGTTTAAGAGCTCTTCCGTCTCCTATTTTACCAAGAGCTTCTGCTGCTCTTCCCCTAACATATTTGTTCCGGTCTTTACCTCTACCGACGAGAGCATTAATCAAGGGTTTTACAGCTCGTTCATCCCCTATTTTTCCAAGGGCTTCTGCAGCTCTCCCTCTAATATTCCAATCTTCATTTTTTAAAATTTCAATAAGAGGTTCAACAGCAGCACTTTTCATTTTTCCAAGGGCAATTACAGCTTTCCATCTAACATCACTGTCTTCATCATGCAGGGCATCAACTAATGAAGGCACTGCTCTATCTTCCCCTATTTTTCCAAGTGCATCTGCGGCATACTTTCTAACATGCCACTCTTCATCACCTAAAGCTTGAATTAGACTTTCAACCGCTCTTTCGTCCCCTATTTTTCCAAGTGCAGAAGCTGCAAATCTTCTAACAGCCCAACTTTTATCATATAACAAATAAATTAATGGTTCTACAGCTTTTCTGTCTCTAATGTTCCCAAGAGCCCATGCAGCTTTCCATCTAACTTCTTCATCTTTATCATTTAAAGATTTTATCAGTGAGTCTACAGCTCTCCTGTCTCCTAATACACCTAATGCTTCAGCAGCAGTTTCTCTTACAGAACCCATAACTGCATAGGATTCATGCCAGTCTTTGTATTCAAGGGCTTCTATAAGTGGAAATAAAGCCCGAATATCTCCTATCTTTTTAAGTGCGCCAGCAGCTTCTTTTCGGATATTGCAGTCCTTAAATTTGAGAGCGTTTATTAAGCCTTCAACATCTCCATTTCTTTCCAATCGATCTATATTGGGCTTAATTTTACTAATTGACATTCACGGCCTCTATATATTAATAAATAATAAATTTATAAAATATTTACTATATTTAATACTTTATCTTTAAGTTTTAAATGAATCTATTTGGTTTCATGATAATTTAAATATATATGTTTTTAATTCCATGACTGTATACTAATAGCTGGTTTAAAATTGTTTATGTACATTTTGAATTATGTGAGATTACATTTAATAATTAGATAACGGCTTTTATAAGCTTAAATAAACTTGGAGATTCTTTTAAAAGTCCAAACCATTCCCTTTTTTGAATGGACCAGATATCTCTGTCTTCTAAGAATTTTGCAAGTGCATTGAATTCATTGTCATTGAGTTTATCCATGACCTTTCTATACTTAAGGGATTGCTTAATTGGGCCTCCAATTTGTTCTTTCCATCTTTTTTCATATACTTTTAAGAATCCTGCAGATGTGTCTTCATTTTTTATAGATTCAGCTGCAACTTCCCCTGCTATTTTTGCACTTGCAGCCGTTAAATGAATTCCTCCGCCAGTTATAGGATCTACATGTCCTGCAGCATCTCCAACAACAATTAATCCGTCGGTATATGTTTTTTTAATGTTACCTGAAACTGGCACTCCTCCAACGTTAAGTTCAACTGGCGTTCCGCCTAAATTTGATATAAATTTATGAAGATAATGATAGGCAGTTTCTTTAGTGTTTCTAACTCCAATTCCAACATTTGTAACACCGTTTTCACTGGGAAAAATCCATAAATATCCTCCAGGTGCGATTTCTCTTCCAAAATAAAACTGCATATAATGTGGTTCCACATCGATACCAACCATCTTGTACTGGACACATGAACAGATATCATTTATCCCATATCTTGAGTTTAAACCTGCTATTCGCGCTACATTTGATTCTATACCGTCTGCAGCAATAACGAGGTCTGCTTCAATTTTTATGGTCTTACCAAGGTGTTTTGCAACTACGCCGTTAACTTTTCCATCTTTGATAATAAGGTCTTTTACAGTAGTTTTTAGCATTATGTCTGTTCCAGCTTTCGCAGATTCTATAGCCAGACTTCTATCAAATACTTTCCTATCTAATATAAAACCCTGTTCATTACCATAAGGCATCATTCGAAACCGAGTACCATCAGGGGAATGAAGATCTGCTCCAATAATTTCGGAACATATGTACCTCTTTGAAGGCTTTATTCCAATAGTTTTGAAGGTTTCTTCGCTTGTAGCCTCGGCACATTGGAGAGGAACTCCAATTTCTTGCCGTTTTTCAATCATCAATACATTTAAATCGTTTTTAGATGCAAAAAGTGAGGAAATAGAACCTCCAATACGTCCGCCTACAACAATTACATCATATTTCATTATTTTGCCTCCGCTATACCTTAACCGAGATCTTATTTTACAGTTCTGTGGCAGGAATTAATTAATCAGAAATTTATTATATTTTGACACCTTAAACTTTAAAATCAGTAGCTTAAACCCGTCCGTTATTTATAATTTTTTTTTTATATGTTCTTTAAACTTACAAAAAGTCTTTTACAAGCCTTAAAAGACGCGGATGTTTTGCCAAGAATTTGATAAATGATATTTTAGATATCTCTTTGGGATCAGTGACATCCAAAAATTCTACTAATGCATTCATTTCATCATCTGTGATTTTGTCGGCTACCTTTCTAAGTTTCAGGGATGTCTTTAGTATATTCCCTAACTTATCTTTCCAAGTGTCTTCATACTTTTTTAAGAAAGCTGCAGAAGTATTTTCTTCTTTTATAGCTTCTGCTGCAATTTCTCCTGCTATTCTTGCACAGGGAACAGTTGTAACGATCCCTCCCCCGGTTACAGGATCAACCTGTCTGGCCGCATCTCCTACTACTAAAAAACCATCTGTATATGTCTTATCAATAGGTCCAGATAGTGGTACTCCTCCAACATTGAGTTCTACTGGTGTAGCATCGAACTTTGATGTGAATTTTTTAAGATAATGATAAGCTGTTTCTGCTGGGCCTCTTATCCCAAGTCCTACGTTAGCAGTTCCTTCTTCTTTTGGGAATACCCATGCATATCCTCCAGGGGATATATCCTTTCCAAAATAAAGATGCACTCTGTCAGGATCAAAATCTGAACACACTAATTCATATTGGGCACATGAACAGATATTTGTGGGATTATCTTGTTTTTTAATCCCTGCGAGCCGTGCCATGTTTGATTCCACACCATCTGCAGCTATAACAACATCTGCCTTTATTTCCATTGTTTTTCCCATATGCTTGGCTACTACTCCACAGATCTTACCGTCTTCTCTTATAATGTCTTTTACTGTGGTTTTAACCATTATGTCCGTCCCTGCTTTCGCTGATTCAATGGCCAGATGTTTATCAAAGACTTTCCTGTCTAAGATATATCCTTTTGATATGCTTTTTTCTAAATTGTTGAATTCTACTAAATCTTCTGCATTAATGTATTTTCCATTGGGTGCGTGAATTGTACCAGTTTCAATTTCATTACAAACATATCGGGATGATGGCTCCATTTCCAGGATCTCGAAGGTAGAATGGGTTGTCCCTTCTGCGCACTGGATAGGAACTCCAATTTCCTGTCTCTTTTCAATCATTAAAACATCTACATCATTTTTAGATGCAAAGAGTGATGAAATGGATCCTCCTATACGCCCTCCTACAACAACTACGTCGTATTTCATACATTCGCCCCCGAAAAAGCTCCAAGAGGACATATAAATGTGCATCTTCCGCAGTTGTCGCATTTGTTTTTATTTACGATTATTATATTTTCTGTAAGTTCTAAAGATCTATTGGGGCATACACTGACGCAGGCTCCACAGCATCCGCATTTTTCAGCGTTGAATTCCATTATTTATCACCAATTTAAGACAGTAGCTAAGAAAAAATAACTATATGTTTAATATTGTATAATTAGTGTATATATACTTTTTTGAGGCTTTTAAATAGTAACTGGCTCTTAAATTCTTTGCTATATTGAGGTGGAATAAAATTAGGTGAAAATATGATACTTATTTAAGGTGCAGGAATTTTTGGACTCTTATACTAAAAACTTAAATACCAGATTGTTTAGTATATAGTGTACCTATGCAATACGGGTTTTATGGGAATGTTATAATTTAATTGTATGAATTTAACATCACTTTTGTTAAAACCGTTAAGGTTATATAGGACATCAAATAATTTCTATGTTATGCAGGGGTGCCCGAGCGGCCAAAGGGGGTGGACTTAAGATCC
>JAEZKE010000068.1 GCA_023436175.1 Methanobacteriota archaeon | reverse complement strand
GCGGTCGTGGCGGAACTGGCAGACGCGTACGTTTGAGGGGCGTATGGGAGACCGTGTGGGTTCAAGTCCCACCGTCCGCACCAAAAAAAGAGAAGATTATTTAATCTTCTCTTTTTTGTTTTTAGTTAAGAATAAATATGTACAAAATGTCATTTTGGACTATTTTCTTTTTTGTGATATATCGTTAAAGTATCCTTTGCTGGCAGAAGCATATTTAGAATATTCCCACGTCCTATTTTCCTGCATTTTTTTATCACTAACAAGAAAATAGTTCATACCTGAATTATCATCAGAGTCATTCCAAGTAGAATCTACATGGTAATAGACTCCATTTATTTTAACAAGATTCCATGCATGCATCTCTTGATTACTTGTAATTGTACCAGTAATAATTTGGCTTTCAATTCCCGCTGTATTAAGTAACATATCCAAAGCTTTTGCATAACCTTCGCAAACAGCCGACCCATAGAATAAGGCCCCGTAGGCCGTTTGAGAATACCTTTTGTAACCATGATTATTGTTATATTGATCGTAATCATATTTAACACTATTTAAAACATAGTTATGAATGGCATTGAGTTTTTCAAATTCAGACATTGAAGGTGTAATTATTTGGCTAAGGATTTGCGTACATTTGATATTAAGTTCGTTATATTCCGCTTTAGTTAAGTTGTAATCTTCTTTAGAATATTTTTCACTCTGTGGAGCAATAAAATAACTCCCATCTTTATTAATTACACCCCATCCGGAAGGTGTTGATACAGAGGCCAACCCAGTATAAAATGAGGTAACCTGACTATACCTTAGAGGAACCAACCATTCCCCGTTTGATTTTAAAAATCCCCATTGATCATATATTCCAGCACGAGATTTGGTGTCATTAGACTTTACCGCTGCAATACCTTCAGAGAAACCAAGTGTATAACACAATTTTTGTCCGTTACAATCTTTTATAATTTTCCCATTAGAAAACATAAACGCTAAATGTATTCCATCCTCCAGACGAATAGTACCAACACCATCCATTGCCTCAAGCATGAATCCAGTTATTGTATTAAGACTACCGTCACTCTTTATTATACTGTAAGAAAATCTATCGTAATTGTTATTTAGTGGCTTGCTCAAAAAAGCAAGTCCATTTACATAATTGTAATTATATTGAGGCTCAACAACATTTCCATTCCAGTTTATAAATCCAACATTACCTTTTCCTTCATTATCTGTAATGAGCGCAGCTATAGAATCATGTAGTTTGAGATCTCTGGTAATTAATTTATGTTTTGGTTTAACCACCCAATTTCCTTTTTTATCGATCAATCCAACCATTAAATTTCCTTCGCGTTTATTTTCGCTGTTAACAATACAGACAGCAGCTCTTCCGTTATGAAAAGGAGTTACATATGCACTATGAAATGACGGTTCAATAGAAAAATTACCATTTATATCAATAAATCCGATTTTCCCCATAGGTAAAGCCACCGCCGCCAACCCTTCACTAAACTTGTCGGCATAATAAAACTGTGGTTGGATAACCCATTTTCCTTTGTTATCAACAAATCCGTACAAATCAGTTGAATCATCAAATTTGGGAACTATCACTTTATTAGTGGATATTTTTGTTTGAGTAGGTTTATTTAAATTCCATTTTTGATATATTTTTTTATTCCCATCTTGTCCTTGGGCATAATAATAGTAAGTATTTTTTTCATAAACTGATTCTATGTAGTCATACTTGGGCTCAATCAGGTAAGTACCGTCCTTTTTTATGACACCATATTTATTTTTAATGCTTACAATACAATTTCCAAAACTGTCAAAGCCCATGGCTCTATTATATACAGGCTTTAGTACAACCTCTCCTTTTAGATTTATAATTCCGTTAAGGCCATCCTTCTGTAATTGTAGTTGGTTAGTACCAGTTAACTCCTGAATTATTTGGGCATCAAAATTAGTCAGCCTGTTGCATTTATAATCATAAATATCAACTTTTTTATCTTTAGATATAATTAGATTTTTCCTAGTAACTTTAATCAATTCACATTCAGGTTTAATTAAATAATTACCATTCTTAAGATCCATAATCCCGTATTTACCATTTAACGTGACAATGGCTTTATCAGCCAATTCCTTAATATCCTTATAAATAGAAACACTCTCAAATTGAGGTTCAATAATTGTTCCGTTTTCCAGAAGCATACCTTCAAGGCGAGCACCTTCCATATTTACCAACGACACAATTGGAGCATTTTCATACACAGCATAATATTTAGGTTCTATAAGTTTTTTCGTTTTTGTATCATACAAACCACTTTTTTGGTTCTCATCAGTAAGCTCTATAACAACATGTTCAGGTTTAGTACTGATAATTGACGCATATTGATATCGAGGCTTAACAATCTCAACTCCATTGGAATCCACGAATCCATATGTTTCCAAATTATTAGAATACATTGTAACTATTCCAAAACCATCTTTAATGTTTTCACATAAACAATAAGTTGGTTTAGTAATATAACTTCCATCTTTCTTAATATAGCCGTATTTAATAACTCCTGTTGTCTCATCCTTTATTCCAACCGCAGAAATCCCCTCAGAGAACTGTTTAGCGTCATCAAATTGTGGCTGAATAATCCATTTTTTAGACTTGTCAATATAACCAAACTTCCATTTACCATCCCAAGTTCCAGCAGGTGCAAGACCTTCACTATATGTGCCTATGTAATCAATAGAGTGTTTGGTATTGATGCTTTGAGCATTTATATGTACACAGAATAAAAACAGTAACATAAAACTGCAAAAAAAATAGAATTTAATTTTATTCATTAGAACCCTCCATAATTAATTATCTCCAGAGTATTACCTGGAACTGCATAAGGCATGTTATTTATATATTAAAATACTTTGATATTTATGTTAAAAGGATGCATTTGTATTTCAAGTATCTACAAGTTTGTCAATCACAATAAAATTAATTCTGTTATATCCATTTCGTTATTTCGCAATAAACCTACACTTAGGAAATTTACTACACCCCTTAAACTCACCATACTTGCCATTTCTCAATACCAATTCTCCTCCGCATTTCGGACAGGTATTGGCATCAACTTTTTTATGCTTGTCCGCCAGATTATTGTGTATCGCCTGAACATGTGCCTTCCTGTTCTCTTTGTTATCAATGTTCAGTGAAAGTAATTTTTCATATATCTCTTGTTTAACGGAATCGGAGATAATGTTATTACTATATTTTCTGATAGTCTTTGGTAAATTAACAGTATAAATAACATCAGTATTTGCCTTGACCTTCAGGTCGGCTTTAGTAGTAAAAGCCACTATGGAGATATAATTAACATTAGTATGTTCACTTAGGATTTCCTTAAGAGCCTGAATATGACCATAATTCTGTTTTATTGGATTATGTAACTTCTCTTTTCTTTTATAAATTACCTGAGTCCAGTTATCATCATATTCATTTCCTATAATCCAACCCTGATAATTCTTTGTTTCAATTACAAATATTCCGTAATTGGAGACCACAACGTGATCAATCTGTGTTGTTCGTTTTCCTGACTGCAGCATAATATTATTAATGACTTTATACTTTGCCGGGTCAAGCCGAGAAAGGAAGAATGCAACGGATTTCTCTCCGAAAAAGCCTTTTATTTTTGGCATGAAAACTTTGAGTATACTTCCTGCCATAATTAAAGCAAATATGTACCAAGTTGATTTTAATATTTCAATAATGGTTTTCATTTTTCTATCCTTTATATTTTACTAAAATTCATCATTTTTACCTTGACTATTTGCCGCTACTCCCTTTGCATAAGACTTAAACTTAATATTAACAAAGTTTATACCAAAACTTTGCATTTTATGTATAAACAGCCTTTCCAAGTCATCACTGCACGTTGAAAAGAAAAACTGGTTTATTACTCCATCTTTTTGATATAACTGATACTTTATTATGTCTACAAAAGAAAGAACATTCATATCGTCCATACAGCTTGTTATATCATCAACAAAATAAGTTTTAAATTCTGTTTCTTCTTTACGCTTAAACATATTTGCAAAAAAGAACGAAAGCATAAATACTCCGAATTGCCCCTGACTCAGTATATTAAGGATATTATTATCATCTTGGTCTGTAACGGTTGCTCCTCCTTCACCTTTTGAACCATCCCTGTTGAATTTTATTTCTTCAATATTAGTATGCTTAATTACTTTTGAAAAAATCTTATATAAATACGGTCCTACTGCTTCTAATTCAAGCTTTTCAATACGAGTCTTCTTAGTTTCTATAGAATCTCTGATTTTTTTAGCCTTGTCTTTAGCTTTCTTCAAGTTACTTATATCTTCATTAATCTTTTTGTTTTGTTCTTCATCTTTATCAATCTGCAATTGTTTTTCTAGTACCTTCTTGTTATTTAATAAATTATTTATGAATAAAAGCTTTTTATTAAATTCTTCAAATTTAAAATTTAATACAGAAATCGATTGGTCTATAAGCAGAGCTAGATCTAATTGTATTTTTTTCAGTGGTTCTGAAGAAATATTTTCTAAGCTATAACTTAGTTGATTTGCTGTTAAAATATTTTTAATCAGCACTATTTCAGAATTAACTGCATCCTTTTCCAATTTTATTTTGTCCAATTCTTTCTTTTTAATTTCAAGATTTTCTATGCATTTCGAGTCAATGCTTATATTCAAATTTTTCATTCTGTCAAAGAAATCCTTGGTTTTATTATAATAATTATTAAATACTGTTTTTTGTTCTTCCAGTATTTTTATTTTATCTTCAAAATGCTTAACAATGTGTTTTTTCAAAGCATCAAATTTCTTATTTACGTCCACAACAAGGTCTTGCATTTCTTTTTTCAGTATCCCAAGATCTGATTTACTTTTATCAAGATAAGCTTGTGCTTCTCCTGCTAGTTCATCAGACTTAATTACATTTTCAAATTTTTCTTTTGAACCGCAAAGGGGGCATTGGCTATTGCCTTCATTTCTATATTTCAATACGCCTTCTCTGGCTGCAACTAAATTTGACAAAGCAGTAATTATCTCATTTCCCTTCTCTTTATCATTAATTATATTCTGCCTATTACTTATTTCGTTTTTCATCTTCTCAAACTCAGCCTTTTGTACTGAGATATATTCTAATATTCCTGCATATATCTCACGCTGAACAGTAGTATCAATTTGATCTATTTTTTTAATGCTTTCAATTTTCTGCTTTTCATCAGATACTATCTTTATCATATTTTTTATTTCATCAAGCTTTTTTGAGTCGTAATATGACTTTGTTATTGAAATATCCAAATCATTTCCCATGGTATCAGCAATCTCAATCAATTTGTTAACTTCTTCAGCTGTCTCTATTGCTTGATAATATAAAATAACGTGTTCAATTTTAGAAGCGACTTCATTATATCCGCATTTTTTTATTTTATCCTGCTGTTTTTTTATATTCTCAGTATTTTCTTTCTCTATATTTAAATTCTCTTCTTCATAGATTCTTATTAGAGGGTAGTCTAATTGTTTCAGTTCTTTTTTTAACAAATCTAACTCTTTGATATGTTCCTCTGTTTTAACTACAGAGTTTTCTTTATTTTTGATATCCTCTTCTAGCTTTTTCTGCAACAGTTCAAGCTTCTTACTTAAACTATCAGCTAAGGAATGTGGCTTAATAAAATCCTCAAATTTTTCTTTCACCTCTTGCCTTTTTGAGTTTAAAAATTCATAGGACTTGTATGTATCACATATATGATAATTATAGAACTCGTCATGTGCTGCATAATTTTTAATTTTATATTTTATGTCATCAGATATTTCCCCTTCAAATTTTAGCTGTGTATTAGTATATAAACTATCTTCTTTCTGCTCCCTATGAACAGTTACCTCTACATTATCAACCATTAAAGTAATTGTTACTTTGATTTTGTCATTCGGAGAGGTACAATCTGAATTTTTTATTATGCCTTTCTTATTTTCTGGTCTGTTTTTTTCTGCTTGATTTGAATTTCTCTCACTATAACATTTCTTAATTCTTCCTATATCCCCAGTAAGGCACCATTCAATAGCATCTATTAATGTAGTTTTACCAAATCCATTAGCACCAGTAATAAGTATCAACTGATTTTCACCAAATTCAAATTTATTATATTTGTATATTCTAAAATTTTCAATTACCACTCTTGTTATTTTCATCTTTAGTCAACCACTCCTGCATTATTTTTTTATCTTCATCAGCCAAGCCTTCTTTTTCACAAATAGAAAGAATTTTTTCGTTCGACGGAATTAAATCTTCAAGCTCCTTCTCAAGTTTCTGTGTTTCTTCACTATCTTTTTTTTCAATGGAAGAAAAGTAAAACGGAACCATGTTCCAATTATTTTCGTCTATTTCGCCATTTTTATTGCACAGCAGAAATAATTTTCTGCATATCTTTAAAGACTTTTCAGTTTCAGACCTAAAATGATCATCCAAATCTCCTTTTTCATCCCTACATAAAATGAGTAAATAAATTTCATATTGCAAATACTTTATATTCTTGCGATATTCTTTTCCAAAGTTTACAAAGTGTAATACATTCTGTTCCCATTTATCACACTCAGTTTTTATTTTTTGATACGTAAACCCTATACAATTCAATACCAAAAACATTTCATTTTTAGTTTCGTGTATAAAAATATCTGTCAATGGTTTGGCATATCTTGGTCTATCTTCATCATCCCTTATAGAATCTATAAGATCTTTCTCACTGTCCATCTCTGCTAAAAAAGCTTTAATAGGCCCCTCAACGTTATCCGCCTCATATATAGATGTATATTCATCAGTAAAAAAATCTTTTATGTACATACTCCGTCTCCCTTTTTAGTACAGTCTTTTTTAAACAAACATTTGTTCAAATCTGGATCTTTAAATTCCATCCTTTCAGAATCAAAATCAACACAATCCATGCATTCTATTCTGAAACTGCTATTCTCTTCATATAGTACTCTTGGCTCTAACTCTATGTCATGAATTTTATTTACACTGTATGAATATTTATATTGCCTCTTAGATTTTCCAGGCATATACCATTTATCGGGTCTCTCCTCCATTTTTGCAAGTCTAGGCACTATTTTTTTCAGAGCCCTATCCTGAGCATGTGATGTAGAAAGCATTATTACATGTTTTGCTTCCTCAATCTCATCAAAATCAAAAAAAAGACAGTCTTTACTTTCTCTAATATATTTGCCATACTCCTCGCAATTAATATCAAATAGTATCTTCCAAGCCATTACTATAACCGATTCTATTATTATTCTATGCTCTATAAATTTATCTCTTTCACCAAATTCATTTTCTTGATAGATCTCCCAATTAAGCTCCTTATCTCCATCGGTGCTAAGTGAATTTAGAAACTTAAATCTTTTTCTCTTCTCCACCAAAATGCTCTTTAAATAATCTTTCGTAGATAAATATATTTTTTTGTAAACTTCTGCATTATTAATATCCTCTATCTCAAAAATAATTTCATTAAACGCATTATCAATATATCCCATAACCAAAGAAATAATAATTTCTGTATTTTTTTGCTCATCAGCTTTAAAGATTCTATTTATATGATTATTAAAATCTTCTTTTGTCATAATTCTCTGAGCATAATCTTCGGGCTGTTTATAATAAGATTTTTGGACATACTGAACAGCCATCGCCAGTAATAACTGCTTGATGTCCGCATCTTTAAGTCTTTGAATTGAATCGTCATTTTTTATAGATGTTTCAAACAGGCTATACAAACTATTTTTTAGACTATCCCTTAAGTCTCCAATTTCCCCTTTCTCTTCTGCACTGAACTTAAACTCGTCAAGCAAGCTTTTTCCCGCAACTTTTTCAAATAACAGGTTCTCTCGCTTCTCCATATTCGAACATTCTTCAAGTTCTTCCCGAATTTTTTGTTTATCAATTGTTTTTAAATCATTTTCTTTTATGTTATTTTGTGTGTTATTCTTGTTATATTCTTTAACATTGTCTGCATTATAATAGCAATATGTAATAAACTGTTTATCCTCCGTCCCATATAATCTGAATTTTAAAAACTGATAAAACATGTCATCATAGATGTCTTGAAAACCCAGTTGACTTTTAGGATAGTGCTTTACTTGATAAATAGATAACTGACTGGGGTTTTCTACTAAGATATCCTCTACCCACTCAACATAAATTTTATCCTCATTATTACTATTCATTATTAATTCAATCGCCAGTAAGTCTTGATATAAAAATCCTTTAATATTATCGGATGCATCTCTTCTTTCTTCTCCGACACGAAGTATTTGGGCATATTCTGTATGTATGCACATATATTT
>JAEZKE010000078.1 GCA_023436175.1 Methanobacteriota archaeon | reverse complement strand
TGTACCGGCAAATGCTTGGAAAGCATGTTCCAAAGGAAAAGAAGTACCCCTCCCATGGTATAAACTAGTAATATCTGGATAAAGCACCCATGGACGTGGAACCGCATAAAAATACTTTAAAAGGTCTGCAATTGGAATGCCAATGGCCATAGTCATTACGGCCAGTAAAAGCACTATTCGATATGGTTTCAGTTTATTAACCTTGAAAGATGCTAAATACAGTATTGAAAGGGGTGTTCCAATAGCATAAAGCATATATTTGGTATAATAGTAACATAAAGATGCAAATAATGGATCTGTGCGTAGTGTGTTAAAACTTGCCACAAACAAATGATTAAAATTAGGGATAAGATACGCATTCAATGCAGATAGCCATAAAAGAGCGGTACATAATATTAAAATTATTTTTTTTCATTTCCAAACTCAAATAGCTTTAATTCTACATTTGAGTAGTTATTTGTATTATTTTTCATTTTCAACAGTATTTTCAAGGTAACTAAATTTACTTATGTTTTATTCATTGTTGTTATTAAAAACTATACTGCATTATTCTCCTTATTTTATTTAGTAATAAGATATATCACTATGGTTTAAAATTACTTTTCATGACTCTTACATTATCTAATAAAACCATATTAATCTTATATTGAATTATATAGCTGATAGAACATATTCTAGATATTAAAGTAATTTCACCTGAAACTAAATATATGCATCTCATAGAATCAATTGCAAAACTGAATTTAGATTTCTACTGGCGAGTTTGAAAGGTGAAAGTTTTCATGTTTTCGAAATGGTCAATCTAAGATAAGTTTGGATTATTTTGCAATTATGGAAATAAGACCGACTACTATCATTACAAATATTGCTAACCACTATAGCCAGATTGTGAATACTAGGAATAATATGGGAAGAATTAGGAAAATAATAGCAATAGCTATCTGCGATCCACCGATTATTTGATTTGTTTCTGCCATTACTTCACATTCAACATATTTTTAATTAATAAATATTATTAACTTTATCATAAATCAATTTTTTTATATTTTCCTTTTAGTGGACTAAAAATGGAAAAAGAACTTTTAATTTGTATAATTGAATTATTTAATGTAACTTTAAAACTTTTTATGTGATGATTTTTCTTTTTTAGTTAGTATAATATTATTCACGTTTTTAATTGCACATTTAAATTAAATAATTATTTATATTAAAATGTTCCATATTATTATTAATTATTATTAAAAAGGAGGTGATATAATGGAAGAAGTTAAAGAAGTAGAACCTATTAAAGAAGTAATAGAAGAAAAATCTGTAATTAAAACTGTAAAGTCTTTACCAGTACTCGATGTTTCCTTAATAATTTCTGTAATTGCGTTGATTTTATCATTTATAGCTGGAATCCTCTACTTTATTATTGGATGGTCAACAATACACCAAATCAGTACTTATATTATCAGTTTAAATCCTCAAACTGCTACTGTCGTAAACTCTATAGCTGGTTCGATCACTGCTATGGGTGCCCTATATCTAATCATAGTTTGGCCTATTACAGTATTTATTGGAACATTTATTGTAACTGCTATAGCTGTCCTATTATACAACTACTTAGCACCTAGAATCGGCGGCATTAAATTAGAACTCGAATAACAAAATTAATTTTTTAATCCTTTTTTCATGAATTAATAATAGAAATGGATTGGTGGTGAGTAATGTGAAAAAATCAGGAATAGCAGTTTTTGGAATTTTAGCTATTTTAACACTGGTTGTTTTTGTTTCTGGATGTGCCAGTAATGAAAAATTGTTGTATCAATACAATTTAACTGCAGGAGAAGGTTCAAATTTTGTTGGAGTTCAAAATGTAACAGTACCTAATGGGACTAAGTCTGTTAAATTTGTGGGGCAGAATTTAACTAAACTGAATTCTAATATAACAACATCTAATGTAAATATATTGATTTTAAATACCATTCCTGTAACTGGAGCAACTGGTGCCAACTACACTGTAAATATACTTGAGCAAAAAACCATTAATCTAGTAAACCAAACCCAACCACTTAATGTAACATATACTTTCAATAATACCAATATAAAAGGACTTTTAATTACCAATACAAACGCTAAAGGAGTTATTCAAATATATACTTATTAAATCCTAAAAATGAATAAAGGATATCTAAACATCCTTTTTAATATTTTTTTATTAAATTATCTATCTAAAAATGATAAAATAGGAAAGAGGTGAATAAATTGAGTAACACATTAAATGGAATTGTAATGATGGCATTGGGTATTATACTTGCAATTCTTTATTTTGCTTTGCCTACGTTCTTAGTATACATATTTTGGATTGCTATAATCATACTTATATTATATGGAGTATATCTGTTTCAGAAAAGATGATAAATCCTTTTATTTTCTAAATTTTTTAAGTAATATATCTCAAATTAATAATATATTTATATTTAGTAATATAATAATATATTAGAGCTTGTTTAAGTAAACTAAGGAGGAAACTTAATTTGGCCGAAGGAAATAACGTTTTATTAGGCATTCTAGCAATACTACTTGGTATTTTAGTAATTGCATTCCCATTATTCAGCGTATTTACAGCAAGCATTCTAGCTGGGTTTGCCGTAATCTTTTTAGGGATCTGGCTAATTATACAAAGTTCCGGAACATGGGTACAAGTAAAGGGGCTAGTATTGCATTTTTAATACTTGGATTTATTGCTATAATTGGTGGAATTGGATTATTTGGACATATATTAGTATTTAGCACATTGGCTAGCTTTTGGCTCTACTTTGCAGGTTTCTTCCTGATAATTCAGGTATAATGTCATTATTTGTTAAGTAAGGAACTGCAGTAAAAGGATCTGGAGGTCTTGGCGTTATATTAGGCATATTGTACATTATATTAGGTGCATATGCTTGGAATCCGATTTATCTGGCATTCTTAATTGGAATCTGGTTAATAATTGAAGGAATAACCATAATGTTTGTTGGCCCACCAAATCTAGCAAAAGCTGAATAATATTTCAAGAAATAAATTTCAGACCAAACAAGCTCTAATTTAAATTCATAATGAATAATAGGTTTAAAAATAATGTTTTCAAATCTTAAAATATCTTCAATTTCTCCGTTAATAATTTTATTAGTTTTATTTACATTTTTATCATTTGGAATTTTATTTTCTATTTTAAGTTTGATTTTATTTGGGGCTATGCTTGCTTATATTGTAAGACCTTTAGCCTACAAAATCAAACCTTTAGTTAAATATGAAACATTAGCAATACTACTCTCAATGGCAATCCTGGCCACACCTATAATAATCATAATTTACTTTACTGTAGATCAAATTTTATTAATTGCCACTAATATCATAGGTTCAATTTCCTCCACTACAAATAGCACCTCGACAGCTAATAACACAGTAATCCATGCAAATGTCCAAAACTTAGGTCCACTGGATAATGCGGCAGATAAAGTGATAGATGAAATTGGCCAAATGATCGCACAGTTTATCTCGTGGCTTGCAGGACAGATAATTGCTACCATTGCATATCTTCCAACTCTATTTACAGATATTATCATACTGCTCTTTTCCATATTCTATTTCGCTAAAGACGGTGATAAATTTGTTAATTTCATAAAAAACACCCTTCCAAAAAATGAAAGCTTCAATAAATTATTTGAACAAGTAGATGACATTTTGAAGTCAATAATGATAGTAAACGCCATAACTGCAGTTATTATTGGCTTATTATCTGTAATCCTCTATTATATTCTAGGATATCCATATGTGCTTCTTTTAGGAATTATTACAGCTATTTCAGAGTTTATACCTGTTGTAGGGCCATGGCTTGTATATGGAACCCTTGGAATATTTGATATTTTAACTGGAAACTATATTAGAGGAATTATAGTCATTATAGTAGGTTGGCTAATTGATACCCTCGTTGATATGTACCTCCGGCCCCGTCTTGCTGGAAAACTCGCTGAAGTTCACCCTTTGGCATTTTTAGTTGGATTCATATTTGGGGCAATTACATTAGGTGTTCCGGGAATATTTGTAGGGCCGCTGATAGTTGGAATCACTTATGTTCTTTATCTGGCTTACAGGGATGAAAAAGTAAAACAACAGACAGAAAATCCATAATAACATTCTTTTAAATGATACTTATTAAGAATTAATTAAGTAATTTTAATGCTTGAATACATTTTTTAAGCAGCAAAGATGAGCGACCTTTTATAGAATCCCTTAGCTGGATCCAGAATCTAGCCCTAGAATAGTAGCCCCTAACGGGAGTTTAGTGTTTAGAAAAAGAAGAGGTTAGATTCTTAAAAGATATCCATAGGAGTAATGCAACCCTGGACAAAAGGACAATGGTTCTACTCAGGTACCATAAGTGAATCCATTAAAAGGTACCTATCAAATGAGTTCTACTATAAGACCACAAATTAAATTCTTTATTTACGGCTTCTTTTCTATGAAATCAAATCAAACGAGTTATAGATGATAGAAATTGCTTGAATTTCATTGAGCTAATATTTTTGGTGCAAATTTTTCGCACATTCTTGGAACAACCTTGTTAAACTCTGTTTTTAATTTATTTGTTATCTCCCTTTCAAGCTCTTTATTTTTCACAGTATTAATATAAAACATTTCTTTATTGAAGAAAACATCTAATAACTCATTTCCAATCAATATTTCGACTTCTGATGGCCTAAAATGATTTGAATCTCTCTGAATATCAGAAATTATTCCTAATGTTAATTTAAGCCTTTTTTTACTTATGGGAAGATATGTTTTCCTATTAGTCGCTATTTTACTGATAAATAATGGTGCGCAGCCTTCAAAAGTCCTTGTTTTACGTGTAGACCAAAAAATACATAAAATAATTGTTTTTTCATAGTCTAGATCCCGTCTAATTTTAACCGATTCCATAAAATCCCCCACATACTTAAATTCACTCGTTACGCACCTTAAATAATATTTAACATTATTTATGAATTTTATACTATAAAATCAACGAGGATTTAAGGGTATTTAAAGGTTTAAAACATTAGATTAATTATTAAATACTTCAATCAATTGATGCATTTTAAGGGAATTATTCTAGTATGCTGGAACGTTATTTGTAAAAATTCCAAGAAATTAAAAACTATCGAAAATCATAGATTTTAGATGCAAAAAATCAGAGATTTTGAATGATTTCTTGAATTTGATTGTAAAAATACCGCAAAATAAAACCCTGCTAAATCTTCGATTTTGCGGTTCAAGAAACATGGTTTCTTTCAACCTCAAACACTTGTGTTTGGGGCCTCCGAAATTTACAATTTCGGGGCGTGCAAAAATTCTATGAATTTTTGACAGTTCGCATATCTAAAACCATCTCTCACTCCCTCACCCACCTCCGGAGAAGACTGCGTCTAAAGACTGCAATTACCGCTTCGCGAATTATTTTTAAAATAATTTTTTAGTAAAATTAGAAATAGAAAAATTCTAAATTTAGTAAGTTTATAATAATAACTCAACTGTTTATTGGTTGAGATTCTATTGAAAGAATATTATCGTACGGTAAGGAGAGTTCTAATCTTTATTTTGGTACTCAATATAATTGTTGCTTTAGCTAAAGTTCTTTATGGTTGGTATTCTAATTCTTTGAGTATGCTTTCTGATGGTTTCCATTCTTTTTTTGACGGGGCATCTAATGTGGTGGGGATTATTGGAATTACATTGGCATCAAGGCCTGCAGATAAAGAGCATAAATATGGGCATTGGAAAATAGAAACATTTGCTTCTATAATAATAGCATTATTCCTATTTTTAGTATGTTTTGAGGTTGTTCAATCAGCTATAACTCGTTTCTTTAACCCTTCACAGCCTGAAATAACATCAATTAGTTTCTTTGTTATGGGAATAACTATTCTGATTAATGCAGGTGTTTCATTTTATGAATACAAAAAGGGGCGTGAAATAGATAGTAAGATTCTTATTTCAGATTCAATGCATACTCGAAGTGATATATATGCATCAATAGCTGTTATATTTGGATTTTTTGCGATTATTGCAGGATATATATGGGTAGACCCGCTTATAGCTTTATTAATAGCAATATTAATAGCTAAAACAGGGATTGGAATAATAAGGGAAAGTTCTGATGTTCTGCTGGATAAATCAGTTATAGATGATGAGGTTGTTGAAAAAATTGCAAAATCCGTGCCTGATGTTATTGAATGCCATGCAATAAGAACCCGGGGGAAAAAGTCCCAAACATATATAGATCTCCATATTACAGTTGATCCTCATTATTCTATTGAAGAAGCACATCATATAGGTAATAAAGTAGAATTAAAACTTAAAAAATCTATACCTGGTGTAAAAGAAGTTTTAATACACTTAGAACCAGAAACAGATTGAAACTATTTCAAAATTTTGCAATTGTAAAATAGTTAAAGCAAATCAGACCTGTTTCAGTATAGTAAATCGAATTGATTGTGTGTAAAAATAGCAGTGCTATAACTCCTTGCAAATTTAGAATCATTTCAGGTGCAAACAAGTACCTGGCATGAGGTCAAGTAAGATAAATTTTAATTGGTTGCAGGTGCCGAACAAGTATTTTAAATTGATTCGATGTATCTGAAATTCGAATTTTTATAATTGGCAATACAATCCTACAGAGTAAGAGTATTAAATGAGAATTTTATAGTTGGGAAATTGAATGATATGTAATAATATATAACACATATAACTCATGGGTTCCCCATTACGCTGGGGTGAATTTGGACTAATTTTAAGCGAAATAAATCTAAAACTATATTAAAAACTAAATTTAAATCATGGAATGTTGTAAAAAAAGCTTATCTAATAAAATTTACAGGCATGTTATACAAATGGATAAGTAAAGTAATATAGAAAAATGAACATAATATTTAGACAGTTAATATTATTTGGGGATGAAAATTAGTAATATCTATAAAATCGATTAAAAATAGCCTGTACTGTAAAAAACAAGGATAAATTAATTTAAAGCAAAAAAAATTATATTTTACTCTATTTAATTATGGGTTGACAAGACAATTTAAAATAAATCGGAGGATAACCATGCGTAGCTTTGAAAGACTGACTTCCTTAAAGGATTATATCCCTTTAAAGAGAAGGGAAGCCGGTGGAAAGAACATAGGTCTTCTTGTTGATGGACCGAATATGCTAAGGAAAGAATTTAGCCTTAATCTTGATATTGTAAGAAAGATTATAGCTGATTTTGGCGATATGAGGGTAGGTAAAGTCCTTTTAAATCAATATGCTTCGGATAAACTTATAGAAGCTATTGTAAATCAGGGATTTACTCCAGTTGTCGTTGCGGGTGATACTGATGTTTATATGGCTGTTGAAGGTATGGAGTTGATTTATAATCCTAATATTGATGTTGTTGCTCTCATGACTCGTGACGCTGATTTTTTACCTATTATAAATAAAGCAAAGGAAAATGGAAAGGAAACAATTGTGATTGGAGTAGAGCCGGGGTTCAGTGCTGCACTGCAGAACTCTGCAGATCATGCTATTATCTTAAAAGCTGAAACTAAAGGCAAACATAATCCGGATATAAGGGAAGAAAATGCTTATTAAATCTCCTGTTGATGAAGTAAAAAAGAGAGAAAATTCTTTTAGAATCATTGATTCTATTTTAAAGCAAAATGGAAGAAACGCTCTTTATGATTTAACGGGTCTTGCTGGCGGATTTAAATTAAGTCAGGAAGATTTAGATCTCCTTGAAACTTATGCAGGGCCTGCTATATTTGAAAATGAATTACAAAATCTTGGAAAAGAGCATTTAGGTGGAGAAAAGATAGTTGCATTTAATAGAACAACATCTGGAATTCTTGCAACTATTTTAGCGCTTGTATCCGGCGGTGATGAGGTTATTCATTATTTACCTAAATTTCCATCTCACCCTTCCATTCCTCGAAGTGCCGCACTTGTAGGTGCTTCTTACAGAGAATTTGATAGTCTCGATGAATTTGAGATCAATGATAATACGTCTTTAATTATTATAACTGGTTCTACAATGGATCACGATATCATAAAAGAAGAGGAATTTTTGAAAATAATTGACATATCAAAATCAAAAAATATCCCAGTATTTGTAGATGATGCCTCGGGAGCAAGACTAAGAACAGTCTTATATAACCAGCCAAAAGCGATGGATATGGGTGCTGATTTAGTTATAACCAGTACTGATAAGTTAATGGACGGTCCAAGAGCCGGACTTATGGCTGGAAAAGGCGAAATTGTAGATTTAATAAAATCAAAGGCCCATCAATTTGGCCTTGAAGCCCAATCTGCAACGATTGTAGGAATAATAAGGGCAATTGAGAGCTTTAGTGGAGAAAGAATGATCGATGCCTTTGATAAAAAACACAGGGTCTATAAATCTATAAAAAAGGGAATTAATAGTATTAAAGAAACGCCAACAGGGATAATGCTTTCAGCTGATGATTTGATAAATGAATTAAAACAGAAGGGTGTTGAAACTGAATTTAAGCCAGCAGATGTAGCATGTGTTTTTGCAGCACTTCTTCTCCGAAATTATCATATTGTTACAATTCCTGCAGTTGGAATGCCTGGAGCTTCTCCAACTATAAGAATAGACCTTGCAGCAAAAGATGCTGAACGTGTTGATAAAGAATATATTGTTAAGGCATTTATTGAAACTTTTTCACATTTAAACGAAATTGTAAACTATAAAAAAGCATGTGAATTAGTTTTATATGAATACGATGCTCAAGATACCTAAATTGGCGTATTCCTATGCATTACTTTTTTATCCTTAATTAAAAATAAATCATGAGCTCATAATAAAATGGGTATATAATCACTTCAATTTTGTAAGTTGCCAAAATTTTTCAGGTTGATCAACATGATTGAAATAGATGGATCACACGGTGAAGGTGGTGGAGCTCTTTTACGTATTTCGACCGCATTATCCGCTTTAACCATGAATCCTATTCATATAACTAATATTCGTGCAAATAGGCCTAAATCAGGTTTAATGCCACAACATTTAAATGCTGTGAAAGCTGTTGCAAATTTATCTGATGCACGCGTTGAAGGACTTGAAATAGAGTCACGAGAACTATTTTTTTATCCTGAAGAAGTAAATGGTGGAAATTACAATATCGATGTTAAAACTGCAGGAAGCATTACCTTAGTTCTTCAAGCATTTATGATACCTGCCGTATTTGCAGATGCACCTGTAGATATTACAATACGAGGGGGTACAGATGTGAGATGGTCTCCACCTGTAAATTATCTTCAATATGTTACACTGCCTGTTTTAAAATCAATGGGATATGATGCGGGATTGGATATAATTCGCAGGGGCCATTATCCTCGTGGTGGAGGCATCGTTAAAGTTAAAATAAACCCTGTAAAAAAATTAAATCATATTAATGCCTGTAATTTAAAGGTAGATAAAATAAAAGGGATATCTCATGCTGTAAAACTGCCTGAACACGTTGCAGTAAGGCAGGCTGAAAGTGCAGAGAAAATGCTCAAAGCAAATGGATTTGATGCTGAAATTGAAATAGAACATTCTGATAATGCATTAGGGCCAGGATCGGGGATTGTTCTTTGGACTGAGGGAAATAGTCGAATTGGCGGAAGTTCTATTGGAGAAAGGGGAGTAAGGGCAGAAAAAGTTGGTCAAAAAGCGGCTGAAGAGCTTTTATATCATATATCTCGTGGAGCTGCAGTTGATAAATACATTGGAGATCAAATTATTCCTTACATGGCAATCGCAGGTAAATCAAAGGTAAAAACTGCAGAATTGACTTTGCATGCTGTTACGAATATATTTATAACCGAGAAACTAATGGGCAAAAAATTTGATGTGGAGGGTAAACTTGGCGAAATTGCTATCATTACAGTTGATTAAGTTCGGTTCATCATGCAATAATTTAAAGCCCATTATTGAATTATAACTAGCTTATTTTTGTGAATTTTAAATTTACATCAAATTTAATCATTTAAGAGTGGAATACTACTTTGATAAAAAACTGGAAATGTGTAGAATATTCTTATAAATTCTTTTATTGAATAAATCATAAGTTATTTATCTTCAAAAATTAGAGTAATTAACGAGAATTGGAAATGAATATAGTTCGGAGGAATTATATTTAAAGAAAGTAACATTAAATTCAGGGAAATTTTCTTGAAATCTCCAATAGGTATCTTATTTTATGATAAAGAAGGTAAATTAATTGCTGCAAACCAGTCAGCTAAGGATATAGCGGGAATTCCAGAATCAGAAAATATCAGTTTGAATTTATTTAATGATCCCACCATCGCTTTAAAAAAGCAGAGACTGATTGAAGAAAAAGTAATTAAATTTCAGTTCAAGATGGATTTTGAAAATATTCGAAATGCGGGATATTATAATCCCACTAGATCAGGGACTGCATATTTAGATTTTGCTATTTCTGTTGTTGATTCAGGATATTTAGTACAAATTCAGGATGTTACTGAACGAGAAAAAATTGAAGAAAGATTAAAGGAAAATGAAAAGAAATATCGTGAACTGGTTGAAAATGCCAACAGCATTATCATTAAGATGGATAAAAAAGGAAATATTGTCTTTTTAAATGAATTTGCCGAGAAGTTTTTTGGTTTTAAAAAAGAAGAGATTATGGGAAGGAATGTTGTTGGTACAATAGTTCCAGAAACAGAATCTTCTGGAAGAAATCTCCAGGAATTTATCAACCTGATTGTTAAAGATCCTGAGTCCCATATCAATAGTGAAAACGAAAATATAACTCGTGATGGGAGAAGGGTATGGGTAGCATGGACAAATAAAGGCTTTTACAATGATAAAGGAGAAGTTGTAGGTGTTTTAAGTGTGGGAACAGATATCAGTAAGCGTAAACATGCTGAAGAATTATTACAAAAGGCCCATAGTAATTTAGAATTAAAAGTTCAAAAGCGAGCTAGAGAGCTTAAAACATCTAATAATGCCTTGAAAAAGGAAATTAATAAATATAAACAGGTTGAAGAGGCCCTCACTGATTCAAGGAATTTTTTAGATAAGATTATCAATTCTATTGCTGATCCTGTATTTGTGAAGGATAAACAACACCGTTGGATACTCTTGAATGATGCTTATTGCAAGCTCATTGGCTATTCCCGTGAAGAACTTTTGGGAAAATCAGATTATGATTTCTTTCCTTCACGTGAGGCAGATGTTTTCTGGGATAAAGATGAAGAAGTACTCAAAACTGGTGTTGAAAACGTTAATGAAGAAGAATTCACAGATTCAGAGGGAAATGTACACATCTTGGTTACTAAAAAGACATTATATGCTGATATTTCTGGAGAACAATATATAGTGGCAGTTATTAGAGATATAACTCAGCGTAAAAAGGCTGTAAATGAATTACGTAAGAGTGAAAGGAAGCTAAAAATTGCTATGGATATGGCCAAGTTAGTGTCCTGGGAATACGATGTAAGTTCAAATTTATATACTTTTGATGATCAGTTTTATAGGTTGTATGGTACCACCACTGACCAGGAGGGTGGATCAAAAATGTCTCCTGAGGAATATGCCCGAAAGTTCATCCCTCCTGAAGAATCTTCAGGGGTAAAGGAGGAAATAGATAAAGCTTTAAAAACTGATGATCCTAATTTCTTTAGGGATGTTGAGCATTCTATTGTAAGGGCGGACGGTAAAAAACGTTTTATAATAGTTCGCTATGGGATTATCAAAGATAATGAAGGTAAAACTATTAAAATCTACGGTGAAAACCAGGACATCACAGAACTTAAAAAAGCTGAAAAAGAGCTGAGAGAAAGTGAACAAAAATATAGAACTCTTTTCAATTCATCACCAGATTATACAATACTTATAAGTATAGATGGTAATTTATTAGATGTAAACTATGCTGCACAGGAAATTACAGGATTGTCTAAGGAAAAGTTAATCGGCAAAAATTTTACAGAGCTTAAATTATTGCTTGATGAAGAAATGCAATTACATACAGAAAAAGTTTCTCAAGTTTTAGAAGGAAAGAGCCTAAGATCATATGAATCGAGATTTATTGATAAGAATGGTAAAGTTCGATATGTTGAAACCTATTTAAAGGCATTAAAAAAGGATAATGAAATATTTGCTTTTAATGTGATTGCTCATGATATAACAGAGCGTAAAAAAGCAGAAGAAAAACTAAAAGAAATAATAGAAGAGTTAGAACGTTCTAATTATGAACTTCAGCAGTTTGCATATATCACTTCCCATGACCTTCAGGAGCCGCTTAGAACTATTGCAAGTTTTACACAGCTTCTTGAGAGAAGATACAGGGGCCAGTTAGATTCTGATGCTGATGAGTTTATTGAATTTATAGTAGATGCTGCTATTCGTATGAAAGAAATGATTCAGGGGCTACTTGAATACTCTCGTGTTGGAACTAAAAAAGTTGAATTTAAAGAAGTAGATATGGATATAGAGCTTGAACAAGCTTTATCTAATTTACATGCCTTAATTAATAATAATAGAGCTGAAATTACACATGATCCACTTCCAAAGGTTTTAGCTGACCCAGATCAAATAGTTAGAATTTTCCAGAATTTAATAGGTAATGCCATTAAATTTAGAAAGCCTGACGAAAATCCAAAAATCCATATTTCCTGTCAGATAAATAAAGAAAATAATGAATATGTTTTTGAAGTTTCAGATAATGGAATAGGAATAGAAAAAGAATATAAAGATAAAATTTTTGAAGTTTTCAAACGGTTACATGCAATGGGTAAATATGAAGGAACTGGAATAGGCTTGTCCGTTGTTAAAAGGATAATAGAACAATATAATGGCCGAATCTGGGTCGAATCTGAATTAGGAAAGGGTTCGACTTTTTACTTCACTTTACCACTTAGAGTTATATGATTTAAATATGCCTGCATTCCCCTGAAATAATTTTTTTAAGTGTTCCATCATCAAGTTCTATAATCAATGCCCCTTTACTGTTTACACCTACAGCTTCTCCGCGGATGATTTCAGTTCCTTTTCTAATTTCTACCTGTCTTCCAATGGTTTTTGAAAGCTGGCGCCATTTTCTTAAAATT
The DNA here is from genome assembly GCA_023436175.1 of Methanobacteriota archaeon. Taxonomy (GTDB): domain Archaea; phylum Methanobacteriota; class Methanobacteria; order Methanobacteriales; family Methanobacteriaceae; genus Methanobacterium_D. The sequence continues at coordinate 3,773 of JAEZKE010000078.1, read as the reverse complement.
TCGTGGAAGTTACCTTTATTGAATTTATCATACATTGCTTCGAAATTTCCAAGGAACTTTTGTACCAGTATCATACGGGATATATCCTGATTCAGTTCGCTTTTTAGAGATGTCGTTGTATCCTGGAGTTCTGAAGGGAGTAACTTCACATCAATATTGGCATCGATTCCAATTCCTGTAACGATATAGTCAATTGTGTCTATTTCAGTGCTTATCTCAGTTAGTACTCCACAAACTTTTTTATCGTCTATTAAAACATCATTTGGCCATTTTATACCTGCATCAAGTCCATATTCTTCCTTTATAGTTTCTGCGGCGGCAACACCGGCTATAAATGTTAATTGGGGGGCGTTAATAGGCAATGTATTTGGCCTTAAGATAATAGATAACCATGCACCGCCTAATGGTGAAACCCATTTTTTCCCACGCCTGCCCTTTCCTCTGCTCTGACTTTCTGCTATTACAATTGTTCCTTCAGGTGCACCATTTCTGGCTAATTTCTTTGCAACTTCGTTTGTGGAATCTACTTCTCTAAAGTAATGAATTTCTTTCCCAATGTAATTGGTTTTGAGGCTGTCTTTGAGTTTATGGGGTAGTAATAAAGTTAGATCTTCTTTAAGTTTTAATTCCTCATTAGAAGATGTTTCAATGGTATATCCTTCATTTTTAAGCGATGTTATATGTTCCTGTACTTCAGATACTGGAATTCCAAGTTTTGAGGCTAGGTCAAGGGTAGAGACATATTCTCCTTTTTTTTCATAAAGAGTTTCTAACACTTTATCTTTCATTTTAACACCGATTTTGTTTTAAATAATAATATAACCTTAAAAAAAATAATTATAATTCCTTTTTGGAATTATCCAAATTTGTCATATAACTATTTACAGCAGCAGATACTGCAGCGATCTTAGGGGACGGTAAGAATGTGGATTTTAGCCTTGCTACAATCTTTTCATCAGCTTTCATTACCTGCGCCATGTGTCCCATAATTTCGTCATGGTATTCATCAACGAAATGGGTGTGTAATTTAGCTTCCCTGAAACTTTCACTTAGCATCATTGATTTATGGAACGGAATAGTTGTTTTAACTCCTAATATAATATATTCATTTAGTGCCCTTCTCATACGTGCTATACATTCTTCCCTTGTCATTCCATAAACTATAAGTTTAGATATCATTGAATCATAGAAAGGAGGTATTGTATAGTTCATGTAAACTCCACTGTCTACTCTGACGCCTATTCCTCCCGGAGAACGATAACCAGTTATTTTACCTGGATTTGGAGCAAAATCAGCCATTGGATCTTCAGCATTTATCCTGCATTCTATAGCATGTCCTCTAACTGTAATATCTTCCTGTCTGCAGCAGAGTTCTTCACCCGCTGCTATTTTAAGCTGCTCTTTTACCAGATCTATTCCTGTTACTATTTCTGTTATAGGGTGTTCGACCTGTATACGTGTATTCATTTCAAGGAAGTAGTATTTTCCATTTGAATATAAAAATTCAACAGTTCCTGCATTTGTATAACCTATGGAAGAAGCAGCTCTAACTGCAGCACCACCCATCTCTTCTCTGAGTTCTTCAGTCATAATTGGAGAAGGTGATTCTTCGATTAATTTTTGATGTCTTCTTTGAATTGAACATTCCCTGTCTGCAGCGTGAATGGTATTTCCATGTTCATCTGCAAGTATCTGGAATTCAATATGTCTTGGTTCCTCTATGTATTTTTCAATATAAATGGTTGAATCTCCAAATGCAGAGGCTGCAACTGACTGTGTGGATTCAATTGCACGTACAAGTTCATCTTCTTCATAGACTGTACGCATTCCAATTCCACCCCCTCCAGCAGATGCTTTTACGATAACAGGATATCCTATTGATCCTGCTATATCAACCGCTTCATCAATATCGGTTACTCCTTTGGCAGTACCTGGAACAACAGGGACTCCTGCTTTTTCCATTAATTTTTTGGATTCAATTTTACTTCCCATGGCTTCTATAATAGATCCGTTAGGCCCTATTAATTTGATACCATGTTTCTCACATTCAAATCCTAAATTGGGATTTTCAGCTAAAAATCCGTAACCTGGATGAATCGCCTCAGCACCACTTTTTTCTGCAACATCGATTATTTTTTCAATGTTTAGATAACTCTGTGATGGGCTTGGATTTCCTATATTATAAGCTTCATTAGCATATTTTGCAAAAAGAGAATTTGTATCTGCATCAGAATATACAGCTACACTTTTTACACCGAGCTCTTTGCATGCTCTCATCACTCTTATTGCAATTTCGCCACGATTAGCAATCAGTATTTTATTAAACATGATATCACCTAGCAACACTTTACATTAGTTTCTCCATAAGCTTGTATGACTTTCTTGCCACAATTAGCAGTAATTTTAAACATGATACCCTCAAAGTTTAAGATTAATTTGGATATCGTAGATTAATTTAGTTAATTATAGCTATGATTCATGATCATATTAATTTATATTTGATCTATATTTATTTTAATTAAAGAGGCTGTTTAATAATTCAAAAATCTGGAAAAAAATAAGATGATAAATAGCTTTAAATTCGATTTAAATTTCAGGCGTGAAAATTAATTGGGAGACAACCTCTTGAATTTAATTGAGTAGGATATGGATGCTAAAATGAGTAAAAAAATAACAATTACCAAGAAAAGACATCTTGAAATGATGCTTCAACAAATTCCGCCCCATGAATCTCCAAAAGTTCAGTTGGAACAGTATATAACACCTTCAAATATTGCTTCTGATATTTTGTGGAATGCATACTCTTTTGGAGATATAAAAGATAGAAAAGTGGTTGACTTGGGTTGTGGTACGGGTATATTTACCATTGGCTCTGCTTTACTTGGAGCAAAGGAAGTTACTGGTGTGGATATTGATCCCGATGCAGTAGAAACTGCAAGAATACAATCATTGGAGATGGGTGTTGAAGATAATGTAGAATTCATTTCAAAAGATATTCAAGATTTTACTGGAAGTGCAGATACAGTAATTCAAAATCCTCCATTTGGAGCACAAAAATCAAAAAGAAAAGAAGCAGACAGAATCTTTATGACCAAAGCCATTGAAATTGCCCCTGTTGTATATTCATTCCATATGCGTGAGACTGAACTATTTGTAGAAAAATTTTTTAACAAATTAGGCGGTTGCGTAACCCATAAATTCTGTTATAGTTTTCCCATACCTCGTACTTATCATTTCCATGAAAAAGAAAAGATAAATATAGATGTGATTGTAGTACGGATTCAAAAGAAGGGAAAGATAAAATAGCGGGTTTAACTTCCCATAATTTTATATATAAAAAACTCCATAGTTAAAAATGTTATTTGGTATACAAAACATTAAATAACCCTAAATCATAAATTATTATAAAATAATTTGAGGGTAATAAGATTATATCTTAGTATTTATATACTACTTAAGCTAAATCTAAAAAGGTTGTACACCTATATATAAGATAGAAAACAAATAGTGGAAAATGACATTAAGACATTTATCCATTTTTATACCTGCCTCAATAACTGCTGAGAGTAAAGATTTGAGGATAAAGACTTATAAGGTAGGGCTGATTGGTAGATCTGCGGCAATATTTAAGGCTGATAAGATTGTCGTTTACAACGATATTTCTGATAGTAAAGAGGTAAAGTTTATTAGTGATGTTCTCACTTATATGAATACGCCTCAATACCTTCGAAAAAAGGTATTTCCAATCACAAGGGAATTAAAAAACGTGGGAA
>JAEZKE010000074.1 GCA_023436175.1 Methanobacteriota archaeon | reverse complement strand
GATCTGTACCTTAGTCTGAACACTCTGGATTCAGAAATTAAAGAAAGCGACAGACTGCGCGGACAGACGGAAACAATGCGGAAAGAATGGATTGCCAATATCACCCATGATTTAAAAACACCTTTATCCCCTATAAAAGGCTATGCTGAACTATTACGGGAAAACGGCATTAAAACAGAGGAACAACGCAAACAGTACTCACAGGTTATCTTAAAAAATGTCTCCTTTATGGAATCGCTGATTCATGATCTGAAATTAACCTATCAGCTGGATAATGGTATGATTCCTCTGAATCTGCAGGAACAGAACTTCATACGCTTCCTGAAAGAACTGGTGATTGATATCTTAAATAATCCAGAATATGAACAACGTACCATAGGCTTTGAAACTTCCGTGGAAACATTTTTATTCTCTTTCGATCCCGTACTATTAACAAGAGTATTTCAAAATATCATTCTCAATAGTTTTGTCCATGGAGATGAAAATACTGCAGTTTCTTTGCAGATTTCCGTTTCTGATACCACGCTTCTGATCAACATATCCGATAATGGAAAGGGAATGTCAGAAGAGGAAACCCATTCCCTCTTTCAGCGCTACTATCGGGGAACGAATACCGAACACAAGTCTGGTGGAACGGGCCTGGGACTTGCCATTGCAAAAAGCATTACAGAGCTTCACGGAGGAATCATTACCGTGTCCAGCACGCCTTTAGTTGGAACATCCTTTCAAATACAGTTTCCCATAGGTTAAGGTTAATTAAGGTTGCCTGAAACGCAGATTAAGGTTGATAGTCTATCATTTCATTATGATAGCTGTCAGCCTATTTTTATGCCATTTAATCAGAAAGCAGGTGTTTTGTTGAAAATAATATTAAAATACATTTTAATCAATGGGAACGAGCACAAAGCAAGAACTGCAGTTATGCTTCTGTCAATCCTTCTTTCTTCCACATTGCTGTTTGTGTCTTTTTCTCTTGCTTCTTCCTATGAAAGTGCCCAGCAGAAAATGGCACGTGGTATGTCAGGAAGTGCAACGGTTTCTATTCATGCCCCTGGGGAATCAGACTCCTTAAGAATTGAGGATATTCCAGACTTACCCCTGATCCGTGCAAAAGTCGGTATGCTGAAAGAAAGCTGTTTCTATCACGAAAATGGCTATTATGAAACAGTGGACTTAATTGCAGCAGATCTGTCACAGCTTGATGAGATAAATAAGCCTCGTCTCATGGATGGCGGAGAAATCAAAGACTTCTCCGGCAGAAAAATTATTCTTCCTGACCGTTTTACTTTAAAGTACGGCATTAAAAAGGGCGATAAGATCACCCTGCAAATCAGGGGAAATCCTGTTTGTTTTGAAGTAGCTGAAATTGCTGCTTATGATACTGTTTTTCTGAGGAAAACAAGGGGGGCAACTGCACTTTTACCGCTTTCTACGTTATCCGGGCTTTTCAATAAAACAGATGGATATAACGAGATTTTAATAAAACCTGCAAAAGGAGTCCCTACAGCAGATCTGATAAACGGGCTGGAGTCAGTGCTGCCTGACGGCAGATTTCAGGTGTCTGAAATTATAAACGAAGCACAAATTAAAGCCGACGCAAGGCAAAAGTCCATGCCATTTTTTCTGATCAGCTTTTTCTCCCTCACAATCAGTATTTTTATCATTTACAGCAGTTACAAGGTAATTACACTGGACCGGCTGCCCGTGATCGGAACGTTTCGAAGCATCGGAGCAACTCAAAAAACAGTTACCCGTATTCTTCTTTTGGAAAGCCTGTTATATGGCAGTATAGGCGGACTATTTGGCATTCCAGTTGGAATGTCTGTGCTGAAACTGATTTTGCAGGGTATGGGAAAGTCTCTGCCACAGGGAATTGAGATCCCCGTTGTTATAACACCGTTCAGTATCATAGCCTCTTTCACTACAGCTTTTTCCATTTCTCTCCTTAGCGCATGGCTTCCGGTTCGCCGCGCCAGCCGCCTTCCAATTAAGGAGGTTGTACTTGGCACAGTTGAAGAGCCATCCCCTCACCGGCACTTAATCATTGGATCAGGAAGTATTCTGTTTCTAATATCAATATTTCTTCCGAAGCTTGTTCCTGAAAATATGTTGAATCTGGCTGGCGGTTTTTCCTTATTGGGGCTGATTGCAGCAACAATTTTAATCATTCCCCTTTTGACAAATCTGGTTTCCATGGGGCTTGAATGGGTTTACGGTCTGCTTTCTCATAATATAGGCAGACTGGCTGCCAGGAATATGCGGGACAACAAAAACATCACACAGAACATTACACTGCTTTTTATCAGTATTTCTGCAGTGATCGCAATCAGCGTTGTGGGAGATTTCGTGAATACCTATATCAGTGACGTATTTAAAGGTGCAGAATTACAAGGCTTTGCAGACGGGCAGATGACCCCCGAGTTTGTAAATCAGGTGGAACATATGGATGGTGTTGAAAAGGTGCTCCCACTCTTTGTGTACAAGAATGAATTACATGGGAACGGCGTTCTTTTCTCACGGCTTGAGGCGACAGACAACCTGGAATGGTATAATTCCATGCTGGCACTTCATTATACAAAGCCCCTTATGCAGGAGCAGGCTGTTTCTGCATTTGCCGCCAATCGATCCATCCTGTTAAGCGAGAGTTGTCTGAAGCGGACAGGATTTACTGTGGGAGATGCTCTCACACTGTCCAATGGAACCGGAACCGCTGCCGGCTCTTATGTTATAGTTGGCAGTTTCAAATCAAGGGCAACTGATGTGGAAGCCGTAATTCCAGAGTCTTATGCTTCCATTGATTTTGGTAAGGAAAACTACGGCTTTTTGGCTTATTCTGCCGCTGATCCTGAAGGGGTCATGATTCAAATCCGTGATCTGTTTGGCAATACGCCAAACTGGAGCCGGACGGTGGAAGAATTTAATGCAGACGCCCATTCTACAGTGGGGGCCTTTTTAAAACCCATGCACAGCCTGACTTACTTTATTTTATTGCTTGCTTCCATTGGTGTTATTAATAATCTGCTCATAAACTATATGCAGAAACGCCGTACCATCGCCATGTATCATTCCATTGGGCTAAGCAACCGGCAAAACAGGAGAATGACCCTGATTGAAAGTTTTTCCTGCGGTATGTTGGGTGCGGCAATTTCTATATTCGTTTCTTATATGGAAATAAAAACTATTTTTATTGTGGCTGGACCGAAAATCACTATGGTACCGGCACTTAGTGCCAGAACATTTTTAATGGCAGGAGCAAGTGGAATTTTAATCACCTTATGCGGTTCTGTCATTCCGATTTTAAAGAGCCGACACATGAAACTAATAGTAGAAATTAAATTTTAAAAAGGAAAAAATGGAGGTTTTGCAAATGAAACCATTAGCCGGTACCATTGCTGTTGAGGGCAAACATATTGTGAAAGATTTTCGGCTTGGCGATACGATAACCAATGTATTAAAAGATGTTTCTTTGCAAGTAATGCAGGGGGAATTTGTATCCATTATGGGACCTTCCGGTTCCGGGAAAAGTACGCTGCTTTATATGCTTGGCGGCCTTGACTCTCCCACCAGGGGTTCCATACGTCTTAACGGTACCGATATATCCTGCCTGAAAGATGAACAAATGAGCCGGTTACGGCGGCAGAAAATAGGATTTGTATTTCAGTTTTATAATTTAATCCCTAACCTGAATGTGGAAGAAAACATCATGCTTCCTTTGCTTTTGGATGGCAGGAAAATGAAGGACTATAAAAGGAAATTAAACTACATTTTAGAATTAACAGGTTTATCTGACAGGCAAAGGCATACTCCCCGTGAATTGTCAGGTGGTCAGCAGCAGCGTGTGGCAATTGCCCGTGCATTGATTGGAAGCCCTGAAATTCTTTTTGCAGACGAGCCCACCGGAAATCTGGACAGTAAAACCGGGGCGGAAATTATGCACCTGCTGCACCAGATCAATCAGGAAAGCAAACAGACGATCATCATGGTTACTCATTCAGCAGAAGCAGCAAAAAGCAGTAGCCGGATAATCACGGTGCGGGATGGAATGGTAGAATAAATTTACGGCAGAAGATTCGCTTATCAGTAAAAGCTCCCCGTCAAACCAAACGTCTGAAGGGGAGCTTAATCTATGGAGTCCGGTGAGGACTTATTTTATTAATATGTAAACAACTGTACCCAGTACTGTGTACCTGCACTGTTTTGTAAATTACCAACACCGATATGTGTAAAGTTTTTATTTAAGATGTTAGCGCGGTGTCCGGCACTATTCATCCATGCATTCATAACTTCTTCCGGTGTCTTCTGTCCCCAGGCAATGTTCTCGCCTGCGCCCTGGAAGTTAACGCTCTGCTCTCTTAATGCAGTGGAGAAGGAGCTGCCGTTAGGACGTACATGATCAAAAGAGGTCTGAATTTCATTGGCTCTTACATTAGCTGCTTTTTCTACGTTAGCATCGATGGTAAGAGGTGCAAGTCCTGCTTTTGCTCTTTCTGCATTTACCAGATCAACAACCTGCTGAGTGTAGGTCTTGTTGGATGTGGAACCGTTGTTTGTGCTGCCATTGTTTGTGTTACCGTTGTTGGTATTTCCGTTGTTGGTATTTCCGTTGTTGGTATTTCCGCTGTTGGTATTACCATTGTTTGTATTTCCATTATTGGTATTGGTTCCGTTACCATTGTTGCAATTAGCATTATTATTACCATTGCCGTTGATTAAACTTGACCAGTCAAAATTGTTTGAGTTGATCCCAAGCTGCTGAAGCTTCGCCTTT
>JAEZKE010000115.1 GCA_023436175.1 Methanobacteriota archaeon | reverse complement strand
GGCACTGTACGTCTTATAAAAGTTATATTCCCAACATGCTGTTTAATTTCATCTATTGCATGAGCACCCATATCAACCCGTGCAAAAGTGGTATCACAAATTCCTACTTTCATTTTATCACCACATTATTTAATCGTCAAAATGATCCTTCAATTTTTTCCTTGCTTCTCCTATGGTAAGGGGATATGGTTTATCAAAGGGTAATTTATCTTCTTTTTCCAGTATTTCCATGAGGTGTGCAATTCTTGGAAGTCTTAAATTGGCTTCCCTTATGGTTTTAACATCCCCAAATACTTCTTGAGGATTTCCCTCTTTTATAATTTTTCCTTTACTTATTATATAAACGCTGTATGCATATAATGGCACTAAATCAACATCATGGGTTGATATAATTATTGTCATGCCCTCTTTGTTTAATTCGTATAATATTTTAAGTATTTGAGATGCTCCCTTTGGATCAAGGCCGGATGTTGGCTCGTCAAGCACCATTATCTTCGGCTTCATAGCCAGTATACCTGCAATTGCCACCCTCTTTTTTTGGCCTCCACTCAAGTGATGTGGTGCTTTATTTTTAAATTCTTCCATTCCCACACGTTTTAAAGATTCATCAACTCGTTTTTCCACTTCTTCTTTTGATAAACCGAGATTCATGGGTCCGAAAGCTACATCTTCTAGCACTGTTGGGGCAAACAGCTGATCATCAGGATTTTGAAAAACTATTCCTACATTCTGTCTTACGTGCATCAGATCCTTTTTATTGTATTTTATTTCTTCACCATTTAACAGCACGCTCCCAGAGGTAGGTCTTAAAATTCCATTAAAATGTAAAAATAATGTTGACTTCCCTGCGCCGTTTGGTCCAAGTAGTGCGATGATTTTACCCTTTTCAGCTTTAAAATTGACTTTATCAAGCGCTTCTGTGCCGTCAGGATATTCATATGTGATATCTTTTGTTTCAATTATATTCATCATTTCACCTAGATAATGGTATAATTATCTATTTAATCAATAAAAGCTATTTTAGCTTTATATAATATTTAAACCCCATGTTAAATAGGTTCCAAGCAAAAGGAAGGATTCAAAGGATAATAATAAAAGAATATTTTTAGTTCCTATAGCTTTACGAGTTTTGAAGGTTTTAATAGATCCTCCATAACATCTTGATTCCATAGTTATATAAATCTGTTCACCGCGTAACCATGTCTTTATAAAAAGATTGCTTGCAAGCAGGCCCATGGATTTATAAGTTCTTTTAATGCTGGAATATCCCAGTCTGGTTTCCTGGGAGTGGTACATGTTAACAGCTTCATCTAAAAACACAAATATATATCGATACATAAGCATGGCAAGTTCTACGACAATCTGGGGGATTTTAATGTCTTCAAGTATTGAAAAAATTTCAGTCATAGGAGTTGTAAGGGCTAAAAAAGCTAAACAGGAAAAACCTCCCATGATCCTTGCAAGGGTAAGAAACCCGAGATTAAAACCATCTGCGGTAACTGCAACATTGAATATCCCAAGTTCTAAAATATGAGCACCAACTCCAAAGAAAATTGACATAAAAACAAAGGTTATGAGTGCGAATAAAAATGGAACTGCAGTGAACTTCAAATAAAATTTAGGGGGGATTTTGGCCTTGAATATAATCAAAAAGGTCATGAGAAAAAATATAGTAATTGGTATAACTGGTGATGTGGATATCAGGCTCACTAACATGGTTAAAATTGCAAATAACACTTTAAAATATTCATTTACATTTTTAATGCCGTTGGAATGAGCATAATCATCCAAAGTGTGTTCAAACATTTTTATTCACCAGATATCTCATTCATTTTTATTTAATTCGGTTTTATTTTCTTTATTTGTTATAATATTTTCTTCACGTTTTCTTGTTTTAGCAATGCCTTTGTAGTATCCTAAAACATAGCCTATTATAAGTGCCCCAATAGCAGCTTGTACTGCAAAAAGCAGACTTTCTATCTCACCGCTTGGTGGTTCCCATATGGAATTAATCCAGGGCTGATAGCCGGTTGATTCTATGGCCTGGCTTCCCTGATCATCAGAACCTGTAAAATAACCCTGACTTTCTCCTTTACCATTGTAAAGGGCAAATGGAATTGCCACAATTATAACAGCTAAAAGTAATAAAATGATGGGCTTTTTATCTACCACTTAAGCCACCTCAGGTGATTTTTCTGCAGTTCCTTTTGTTTTATCAGGCCCTATGACTTTTAGGGTTCTTAGTATATCTGGTCTAAGTTTCATAATGTAGTCAAATATTACTACAGTTAAAAGGCCCTCAGCTATTGCAAGAGGTACCTGGGTGTAGGCGTATATTATTATAAATTTTATAAACGCTGATCCAAATGTAGGCACTGGAAATGCGAGTGAAAGCTGTACCGCAGTTGTTACATAAGTTAACCAGTCACCAATGACAGCAGCTAAAAATATTCCCGCCGAAGGAGACCAGCCGACCTTTTGAACGCCCTTGTAAACTAACCATGCTGCAAATGGACCTACAATACCCATGGAAAAGACGTTGGCTCCGAGGGTGGTTATTCCTCCATGTGCCAGTAGCAGTGCTTGAAATACAAGTACAATTGCGCCTAAAACACTTACAGCTGCAGGCCCGAAAAGTACAGCACCTAACCCGTTGCCTGTTGGGTGGGAAGTACTTCCAGTGACTGAAGGCAGCTTTAAAGATGATAAGATGAATATAAATGCTCCTGTAATTGCAAGCAATGGTTTGGACTCTGGATGTTCCTCTGTAACCTTTTTAATCTGGATTACGCCATAAGCAACCACTGGTAATGCGATGATATACCAGAATAAACACCACTGCCATGGTAAAAATCCTTCCATTATGTGCATGTTAAAGTCTCCTTTACTTTTGTAAATGCCCAAATTACTCCCTTTAAACTGAATATTGATATATTCTTAACAAGATTGGTATTATGATATATAAAAGAATAATAGAGTCATTTTTTCCTAAATTGTATAGTGTATTAGAGACTATTTAAGTATTTCCATAATAGTTGATAAAAATTAAAATAAAGTTGAATTTTTGAGGTAGTCATTCAAGTAAAAAAATGAATGGAGAACAAGCCTTCTACCATTTATATAGATATTTTACTGCTTAAATATGGCCAAACGGGTAAAAATAATACATTTGGATTGGAAAACTGTATATGTTTAGATGAAATCCAAAATGTGATTTATGTGGAATTATAAAGTATTATGATGAATCTGAATTTCTCTAATTAAATTCAATTATATTTTTGTTCTAAATTTTTCAAGTTGCGTTAATAATTAATACTTTATTAAGTGGTGCCAAAAAATTGCATTAATTGATTTTAAGTGATTAAAAATCATGTAATTTTTAAAATTATTAGATAATAAAACCATAAATTTATATATGGTTATTTATACACAGTATATTGGTAAAATAACGGAGGCGGTCATTTATGACAGAATTACCATTTGCTCCAGTAAGTAGGATTATAAAAAATGCTGGTGCACAAAGAGTAAGTGAAAATGCAACAGAAACTTTAACAAAAGCGTTAGAAGAAAAGGGCGAAGAAATAGCTTTAGCAGCTGTTAAACTTGCAAAACATGCGGGAAGAAAAACAGTTCAAGCATCAGACATTGAGTTAGCTATTAAAAGTTTATAACTTCTTAGCTAAAAAGAATCTTTGGCCTCTAACATAAAAAGTGTTAAAGGCTTTTTATATTTTTTTAAATTATTAATTTAGGTCTTTCTCTATTTAAAAGACTTTAAAATCGTTATTTTTTTTATATAACTCAACAATTAACGTAACTATTAAATGTAATTATTATTCATCAAGTTATTTAAAGGTTTATTTTTCAATTTTACAGACTTTAACGGTTTATATCTTCAAAAAATAACTTATTTGCCTATTAATATTTAGTAAAATTTATAAGTATGTATCTATTTACATAAATAATGATATTTTTAACATTTATTAAATAAGTTTCATAATTTATATTCCAAAAAAGGAGAAAAATCAAATGTCCAGAGTTTCATTTTCGGATAATAAATCCTTAAGTAAGTACAATATTTTTAAGGGTGTTTTTAAGAGAAATAAGAAGCTTTTAGCTCTTTCAACTGCCATATTTTTCCTGTTCCTTTTTATTGGAGTGTTTGCAGGTTACTTTTCGCCTGATTTTATTGGAAAGTTACTGACAGAATTTTCTAATGAACTTAACAGCCAGGTTGATATATCAACAGTTTCCATTTTCACACATAATATTCGAACAGCCTTTATGGCTTATGCTGGTGGAATTATTGGAATAGTTACAGCAGTGCTGTTATCTATTAATGGGTTCATTTTAGGGGCTTTTTTGGGCTATTTCATGCACGGTGGTGCTATTAATCAGTCTAGTGTTAGCCCTATAGTTTTTATAAGTTACATAGTACCCCATGGCATATTTGAAATTCCTGCCCTTATTATAGCTAGTTCGGCAGGTTTCAGGCTCACAAGTATTATCATCGATTTAATAAACAGTCTAAGAGGAAAACCGTATGTAAATAATGATTACAGAAAATTCAAGGATTCACTTGTCTTGCTTGCAGTTGCAGTAATCTTATTTGCCGTTGCAGCAGTTATTGAAGCTAATTTTACTGCATCGATAGGAAATTACATCACTGGATTAAATCTCCATTGAATTTTCAATGTATTTTTTTATTGTTGATCCGTAGATTTCTTAGCAAGGTTCGTTAATGACGTCTTATTTTTAATATAAGCAGAATCATTATTCATTTTAATAATAGTATAATTTATTGAAGTTTTGGTTGTAACCGCAAGAATACAGTCTCCAGGATTAATATTGCAGTTTATAGCGGACACTACTCTAATAAAAGCGGCCATTTGAAAAAATGAGACTTATTAAAACAGTTATTACTTTAGGTTGTATATAGTTTCCATACCCTCAAATAATATAGATTATATTTATTTTAATTAGATAATGAATATTGGGAATACTCTATTTTACTTATATTTACAACTACGTAAAGGATAAAATGTTACTTAATTTTTGATTATTAAATTTTTTTAGATAATAGTTATCTAATAACAATAACACTTTTACAAAGAATTGAGTTATGTGTAGAATTAGATTGTTAAAAATGGTATTAAATACTAATTTGAGAAATTAAAATAAAATTAGATTTTCAAGTAAGTTAAAAAAAAATAGTAAATAGAGATATAGATTGTTCCTTTTTATCCCTGATTAATTCAGTTTTTTTTATTTTGCATTAATTTATTTTGTTCAGTGTTTCACTTTCTTTTTAATTTATCTTATTTTCTCTTTTTTTCCTTTTTTGGATTGGCCCTTGTAATATCCTAAGACATAACCAATTATAATTGCTCCAATAGCTGCCTGTACTGCAAATAGCATGCTTTCTATTTCACCACTTGGAGGTTCCCATAATGAATGAAACCATGGTTCATAACCAGTTGCTTCTATTACTTCGCTTCCTTGATCATCCGCCCCGCTGAAATAACCTTGATCTTCTCCTTTACCGTTGTAAATTGTAAGGGGAAATGCTATAAGGATAACAACTAAAACTAACAGGATTATTGGTTTTTTGTTCACCATTTAAGCCACTCCTGGCGTATTTTCTGAATCTTTTTTTGAGTCTTTGCTATTTAGGACTCCTAAAGTCTTTAATATGTCGGGTCTGAGTTTCATGATGTAATCAAATATTACAACGGTTAAAAGACCCTCTGCTATTGCAAGTGGTACTTGCGTGTATGCGTATATTGCCATGAATTTTATAAGCGCTGATTCGAATGTTGGTATTGGAAATGCCATTGAAAGCTGTACCGCAGTTGTTACATAAGTTAACCAGTCCCCGGCAACTGCAGCAAGGAATATAGATACTGAAAAAGACCAGCCTATTTTTCTAGAAGCTTTCCAGATTATCCATGCTGAAATTGGTCCTATGATTGCCATTGAAAAGACATTAGCTCCAAGGGTAGTTATGCCTCCATGAGCTAAGAGCAGTGCCTGGAAAACAAGTACTATTACTCCTAAAACACTTACAACTGTTGGTCCAAATAAAACTGCACCTAAGCCGTTACCACATGGGTGAGAACAGCTTCCAGTTACTGAAGGCATTTTTAAGGATGATAAAACGAACATAAATGCTCCAACAACTGCTAACAGTGGTTTTGATTCAGGATGTTTTTCAGTTACTTTTTTTATCTGGATTACGCCATGGGCAATGAAAGGTATTGCAAGTGCATACCAGAAAATGCACCAGTACCAGGGTAAGTACCCTTCCATTATATGCATGTTAAGATCTCCACTAATTTTTTCCACATATTCAATTCTCCTTTAATTTTTTTCAAGTATACTTGAATAAGTTGACATATATAAAGTTTGCTATTTCTATCTGGTTTGCTAAATAAGAACATGCAAACAAATTCGAGGGTATTTAAAGAAGAAATGATTATTTTAATTGTAAAAAAATAATATTAGAACACTCGATTTGAGAAATTTAAATAAAATTGAATTTTCCCTGAGTAAATTGAAAATTTAGTTTTTTTCTAGTAGTATTATAAAGTTTATTTTAAGATAAAACTTATCAAATTAAAAATAAAAAGCATGAATGAAATTAGTAATGTGATAACATGTTGCAGTTTAAACAAATAAAAGAAGATACTACAGATGATATAACAGTTGAAAATGCTGAAGATAAAGACGCTTTAATACCTAAAAACTTTATTTTGGTTTATACTGACGATGAGCTAACTGAGGAATCTATTCCTGAAATATGGGGAAAGTTAAATGAACATAATTTTGATGGTGGTGCCGAAAATATAGATTTTGTAATTTATTTTGATAATTTAAAAAAGACATCTAAGATTATAATGGCTTTATATTATTCTGAAGACGATTCTAATATTCCTAAAATTAATGAGATTGCCGGATCATATGGTCCTCTATTTGAAGATTTTTATAATAAAAATAAGCCCTATTAATTCCTGTTTTTTAAATTTAAGCTTTTACTATTTCTTTTCTCTGTTGATATTATTTTTAATAATTGGATTTTCATCTATCTACAAATTTATATTTTATCTATGAATATATATTCGTAATATGGTGGGACCAAGAATGTTCATACAGATACTTCAAGAACTTTAATTTTTATTCACAGCAATATATTTATATTGAAGTTATGAATATATATTCAAAACATGGTGAGGCCAAGAAGATTCTTAAGTAGTGTATAAATTCATACTAGGTGGGTATGAATCTCCAAAAATCAGGGATTTCCATGTAGAAACATCAAACAACTAAAATTTGGAGCGCCACTTTATGATGCTGGTTTAAAAAATTAAGAATGATAAAAATAACTCTTATATACATACCAACATTGGATAAAGACGGTTTATTACCACGTATTTCAATGCATTTTGGAAAAACTTCCTGCTTCACCTTTATTAAAATTGAGAATTAAAAAATTAAGGAAATTAATGTAGTTGAAAGTGCCGGCAGACACAATGGCAGTTCTGGAACGCATATTGATCTTATATTGGATTCAAATGCTTATGTAGTTATTTGTGGAGGTTTAGGCACAAAAACCACATCTATATTGTGGTATAGTGGAATAAAAGTAATTTCAGACGTGTCTGGAAAGTTAAAGATGTTATCGATGAGTGGAAAATTGGAATGCTACAGCTTACAGATTCTATGTAAAAATTGCAGTAGGAGGAAATTAAATGAAAGTAGCTATTACATCAACAGGACTTAATTTAGAATCTAATGTCAGTATTGTATTTGGAAGGAGCCCTAATTTTATAATTGCAGACCTGGAAAATGGTGAAATTGGAAACGTTTTACCGGTTGATAATCCAGCAAAAAATGAGCGGGGAGCTGGAAGTTTAGCAGCACAGTTTATAGTAGATCATGGAGTTGAAGCTTTAATTTTAGGAGAATTAGGCAATATTGCTTTTGGTATTTTAAGAAATGCCGGAATTAAACTTTATAAAATTAATCCTGGAAGTGTGGAAAAAAATCTGAAATACTTTAGAGAAGGTAAATTAGAGGAAGTAACTTCAGTATCTTCAGGATTTCCTGGAGCTGCGGGTAGAAGCCCTGGAAGAAGAAGTGGGATGGGACGCAGATAGGTTCATTTCATTTAAAAATAGTAGATTAAATTAGCAAATATTACACTAAAAAACAGAGAATGCGATTAAATGGTTAAAATAACAATTGATCGTGGTAAATGTGATGGTTCAGAATGTGGGGAATGTGCAGATGTATGCCCAATGGAAATTCTATTAAATGGGTTAACATTGTAATTCAAAATAAAGAAGATTGCAGTTTATGTGAAACATGCGTGGATGTGTGTCCAAGCGGTAAAAATCGAGAATAATTAAGCATCAATTGAATTATTACAATTTTTTAATTTTTTTTAATTAGTGTAGTAATTATTTAAGTTAGGTGTTTCTGTAATATGTAAAATCAAAACTTATACTCCTGCAGGCATTATCTAAGTTTGGGCAGGTAAATGCGCCAAAATCCGGATGTTTAAAAGGCAAAATTTATTAATTGTTATGAACTTAATATTAATTGGACCGCTAAACTTTCCTGAGCACTGATACCTCCTTTCGGTGTTCGGGAGTATTTATTACATGTTCAATTTATTTTTTTTAGATATCCATTTTATAATTCTGATTAATTGGAACATAATGGCCATTAATATTATTAAACATTTTAGCAGCATTTGAATTAAACAGGTCAATTAATAAATTTAAATAATGTATAGCTGCTTTAAGCTTAGAGTTGGTTAAATGGGCGGAGGATACATACTTAAAGGAAAAACAGTCAAGAGTGTAGAATCAGATGAAGATGGTAGTGAAATTACAATTATATTTACAGATAACACACGTTTGTGGATAGAAATAACTGAATTCTCTGATAACTCTATGCTTGAAGTAGTTCTATTTGATGAAAATGATGAAATAATTAAAATAATTCAGGAAGGTTACAGAAGAGCTTAATTTAATCTTTGATGAAGCATTTTTGAAGTAATTGAGTTAATAAGTTATTCACTTACTAAGTGAATAAGTTATGCAGTTATTAAGTGGAAGGTTAAATGAGTTTAATGAGGGAAAACCAGTTATATAGTTCTATTAATATCAAAATTTTGATTTTGCAGAATATTAAAATCGTAGGATCAAAAATAGTCCCTATTTATCTAAAATGAAAAGATATTGATTAAAATCCTTGATTTGTTAAGATTTTTTGATCCACTGCTCAAAAATTCTTTGAATTTTTAACAGGTGGAAAACCATTTAAATATATCTGACCTAATTTATTTTATGGAAGTTGAAAATAACATAATTTTAGCCCTTGATGTTTTAAATATGAAAGAAGCACTTACAATTGTCGAAAGTATTTCAGATTACTTAAATACAATTAAAATAGGTTATCCGTTGGTTTTAAGTGAAGGACTTCAAGCTATCACAACCATTCAAGAGGAATTTAACTGCAGGGTTATTGCCGATTTTAAAGTTGCAGATATCCCTGCAACCAATCGAAAAATAGCAGATCTCACATTTGAAGCAGGAGCAGATGCAATAATTGTTCATGGATTTGTTGGTGAAGACAGTGCACTCGCATGTCTAGACTCTGCAGAAAAGTACGGTAAAGATATATTTCTTCTAACTGAAATGTCTCATCCTGGTGCTTTAATGTTCCTGCAGCAGCATGCAGAAGACATTGCAAAAATGGGCGTTGATCTTGGAATCACTAACTTTGTAGGGCCTTCAACTAAATTAGATCGTCTCGAAAAAATCAGGTCTGTTATAGGAAAAGATTCATTTTTAATATCTCCGGGAGTTGGGACTCAGGGAGGAGATCCTAAGGATACTTTGAAATTTGCAGATGCACTCATTGTTGGAAGGTCTATCTATCTATCAGAAGACCCTAAAAAAGCTGTAGAAAATATAATTGAGAGCATTAAATCTTAATTATCTGTTTTTTAATTTAACTGCTCATTATTGTGGGTTTCCAAATATATTATATATTCTATCGTAAATGGCATCGAATTTTAAACCTGCTAATTCGTAGGATATCTCAAACAGCAGGAAATATAAAAAGGTCTGAATTCCTAAAAAATAAATTCCATAAATTTTAAAGCCAGGATAAAAGCTTTGGATGACTCCCAGTACTGCAAGTATTAAGATAGCTGTTTTAAGGGCAAACCTGTATTCGAAAAATATTTCCAGTATCCTGCTTTTTTCATAAATTCTTTTGTTATCGTTTCCTATTTCATCTATATATGCTGCAATTGTGCATATAATAAGCGTACCTACTCCTATTTCGGGGAAACCTAATAAAAACACGATTATAACAAATATGAGTGCTGTAACTATGTGGTTGATGCAGTTTACTTTTTTTGAAAGGAAAGTCCCAATGAAAACCCCAAAAAAGATGTAGGCAGCATCTACACTAATTGTAACTAAATATCCTAACATTAATCCGCATAAAATTCCTGCAAGTATTCCGAGGATCATATTATTTTTTTTATCATGCATATCATCTGATATTTTCATAAAAAATCCTGATAAAGCGTAAAGGGGTATCTCTAACATAAAAATCACTGTTAACTAATTAAGGATAGAAAATTTTTTATTATATATTAAAAGTCTTTATAAACTAAATATGAATTAAAAACATTAATTTGAGCTTTGAATTATTCTATTTAAAATACAAAATTTTCATAGATAATTTTATAAATTATTAAATTTATCTTTGGGCTTAAACTAATTTAAGTTTTTGCAGATCCCATGAATTAATAATTATTTACAAAAAATTATTATATGAAGAAAAACATAACATGTATCATATAATGAGAGGGGGTGGTCATAGGACGGTAAAGAAAAACCAGTATATTTATACACTTATGTCCATCTTACTAAAAATACATAAAAAAAACTTTAAACGTGTAATGCAGGCTTAAATGCGCTTGTATGAATAGAATTTATATCATTATTTTCGTAAAGTTCAGTATCTCTTGTAATATTTCTAAAAAGATGGATCGTACAAAAAAACCGAAAACTATTTTTGTTTTTTTACATTACTTTAACTACATGGTGGTGTAAAAATGGGTTTAGATCTTGAAAAAGAAATGACAGCAGACACCGTAATGAGTGTGTTTGTAGATCCCGTATTTAAAAAAGAAGTTGATCCAAGTACTGCTAAATATGTGGCAGGGTACGACGGTAAAACATATTATTTCTGCTCTATTTGCAGTAAAAAACTCTTTCTGGAGCATCCAGAAAGATATGTCAAAAGTTAATCTTTAAATCGTATAAATTAGATTAACCGTACTTTAAATAATCAATAGACGTAATTTACGTCTATTTCATTTATTTTTTTAGATAATATAGAATTAATGAACTAATTTCTAAAATTTAGTATTTCATGCATAGCGACTGTCATTCTTTTGCTAAATAATAACGAAATCATTCCATTTATTTGTTTTATATTTTTAACAGCAAATTTTATTAATTCTGGTTTAGATCATGCAAAAATCAATCTAAATAGCTGTTAACGTGCTACAATTTCCCTTGCACCTGCCACCATCATTGGAAAGATTATAGTCACATCTCCAATTACTGTTACAAGGTTAGAGCCTGCTTTTGCTTTCGCCCATGACTTCGCTTCCTCTAAGGGTGCACCGCTTAAACTTCCAGTTTCACTCCTATCCATAGTTACCTGAATTGCAGCATCTACACCACCTTTAAGGAGATTTGATGCAAGGGCATAGTGTTTAGGTAGACCTCCCCCAAGGAGTACTGCTGTTACCTTTTTCGCATCAAAAACAATATCTGAAAGTTCATGCATATCTCCAACAGCATCAAGGTGCAATTCTTTATCCTGGGTAAACATCCAGAGCTGGAGACCAAGCATACTGTCTATTATTCCCGGCGCATAAATTGGAACGCCTTTTTCGGCAGCTATTTTAAGTATTGAGTTCTCATCTTCAATCATATTTCCAATTTCAAATAGGAGTTCTCTAATTGAGATGATTTTCTTTTTTTGAGCCACCTTACTTAAAATTTCACTGATATTTTTTTCAAATACTTCAAAATCATGTGACTTAGTGTAAACATCGCCAATTCTTCCCATTCCCTGCTGGCATAACTCTTCATCATCTGCTTTGATACCTCTGTAATGCCCTCCACCGAATGATTCCACCAGGTCATGGGTTATATTGGCTCCGCTTGTTATTAAAACATCTACAAAGCCGTCATTTATAAGATCAAAAATTATTTTTCGAAGTCCTCCAGGAACCATTGGGCCTGCAACACTTAAAAAAATTGATGTATCTTCATCTTTAATTGAATTTGCAAATAATTGTGTAGCTTTAGATAATCTACCGGCGCCTAAAACTCCTGATTTTCCCATTTCTTCTATTAAATCAAGAACGCTCATGTTTTCTTTGACTTCCATGTGTTGAATTTTCAGTTTTCTCACATCCCTAATCAATAAATCAAATTAAAAATAATTTTGAGTTAAAATTAATTATCGAAATTATTTTCCATATAGTTTATGGAAATAAAATGTAATAGAGTTTTATAGAAAAAATTTAATTAAATTTAAAATCAGTACAGTTAACTTAAAAAAGCTTTAAAATTATTTTATACCTACTATTTTATCTAAGAGATCGGTTCTTGTTACAATACCCCGCGGAATATTATCGTTATCTACAACAATAAGCCGACCTATTTTATTTTTATTCATAACTTCAATGGCATCTGCAATCATGAGGTCTTTTTCAACGGTTATTATATTTTTTGACATGACCTCAGCAATTTTGAGATCATCATTTCCTTCTGAAATGGCCTTTGATATATCGCTTAATGTTAACATTCCCATGATCTCCTGATCATGGATTACAGGAGCTCCTTCTATTTTATTATTTGATAAAACTGTTGCAGCATCTTTTATACTCATAGAAGGGCTTAATGTTATGAGGTCATGGCTTGCCACTTCAAGCACTGTTTTTTTGGGGATACTTCGTATATTTGTAGTATCAAGGAGCAAAAGGTTGTCCACGTCATCTCTTCCCACCACCATACCATTTACCATAAGTTTATTCACCGGCGTTGGGCCCACTTTTATCCTATCTCCAAGATCAAGTTGTTTTATGTTTCCTACAACCTTTATTGCAGCTTCACATTCTCCTGGATGGGGAATACTTGTAAATTCTATTTTTGCAACGCTTAGATCTCCCACTCTTTTTCCTTTTTTGTATATGGGCACCAAAGCTTCTTTGTCGATTGCACTGATATTCAGAGTGTGATATGCTTCTATGGTTGGCTTATATCCTCCTCTGGGCCCGGGAACACCTTTAACAAGTCCTAAACTTCGTAGGGACTGCATCTGGTTCCGTATAGTCCCTGGGTTACGGTTCATAAGCTCGGCAATTTCTTCTCCTTTAATGGACTTGCCTTTTGATTTCCTGTACAGGTTAATCAAACTTTGCAATATTTCTTTCTGAACAGACGTAAGCATCAAACCACTCTTTTTTAATTTGTTATTATTTATAATTATAATTATAAATTTATCATTGTTATGTATATATAAGTCTTTTTATTTTTTTGCTAAAAGGATAAATCTTTTTCAAAAATTATCTTTTATTAAATTCTGGTTTGTAAAGTATTTTTACTTAAAGTTAGAAAATAAGGAGTTTGGAAAGAACGTATGGGCTTTCCTATGCTCTTTGTATAATCTTGGATTATTTAAATGTGAGAATTAAAGTATATAAAGGTTTCTCTTTGAAGCTAATCTTTGGATTCTGTTTATTAATAAAATAAAGCTTATATTAATAAAACCACACTATAGTTCATAAAATCATATATAAAACCTGTATTACTCCTTATACCTTAAACTTTATATGTATAACCATACAATAGTTAATCTAGGTCTATATGTTTATATATTGATCTAATCCCCGTTTTATCTTGTTAGACAAATTAGTTACTTGGACATTAATTCTTTTAATGCTTAGGTAGGCCCTAATTTATCTATTTTTGAATTAAAAAAATGTGTTGATACAATAAAAGTATGAATGGAGGTGAAAGAGTGACAATATATGTTCAAGAGACAGGTTCTGATACTTGGCATTGGTGTATGAACTGTTCTAAATTCCCAACAAGCATAATCAAAACAAAAACTACCAGACCCACAGAGAATCTTTGTGAAGAGTGTGAAGCTAAAGAGAAGAATGGAAACTGTTTTTAATTCTTTTCTTTAAGGAGTTATACTTCTAAACCATAGATGTAATGCAAATTTCTTTACTATATCTCATTGTGGCTAAAAATAGTTGAAAATAGTTAGTATAATATTTACATTTTAAATTTTGATTTTTAAATTGCTGTATTTTTAAAAATAAGCTTTGTATGAGCATTAATTATAAGTTTTATCATCGCTATGTATATAATCTTTTTATTCTTCGCTGAAAACAGTTAATATCTTTTAAAAAATTTTATATTTTGCTAAAATCTAATTTCTAAAATATCTTTAGTAAATTTAGGAATGTAAAAAGTGTATAAGTACTTATATGAGATTTATACAATTTTATTTTAGTTTAAAATAATAATTTAAGTATATAAAAGGTTTTTTAGGGAAAATGAGTATAAAACTAAAAGTTTAGAAATTAAATCAACTAATCATTATAAAAATTCAGGGATATCATTTAAATTGTCAGAAGCTTTATTGTCCTGGTCTGTGCGAATATATTTTTTCCCATTTACGGTAACTACATTTATTTCTAACCCTTTTTTTAATCTATCGCCTTGTTTTAAAACTGTTATAAAAGTTTTTCCATTTTCAAATTCTGAAATCACTTTAGTTCGCAGCCAGTTTTCTCGAATTCCAAAGGAGCTACCTGTAAATTTACCTACTTTGACCCATTCAATGTGTTTGCCGATGCTATCATATTTAACTCCAGTAATACCGTAATCTGCCATATTATCTCCCTTCCTTTTAAAAGTACATTCTAAATAATTTTTTATAATTACTGTTAATCTTTCTAAACAATGTTTCAAAAATGAATAATTCCTATTTTGTTAACTTAAAAGCCAATAATTTTGTTTATAAAAAGAAAGATTTTTAGATGTTAATTTTATTATTGAAGTGTGTATTACGTCTAAAAAAAGCAAAAAATAGATAAATTTAAATAAATTAAATTTTAAAAGCTCATGACCAATAGTTTTGATGATTAAGATATTTATCTTAATCACGATTTAAAACCTTTAATGTAATTATAATATAAGTTATAGCATTAATACGGATTAGGAGCATTAAAAATTAACTTAAAACTTAAACTATTCTACTACTTCTGCAAAAGCGAAGTTTCTTCTTGTGGAAGTGATTCTAATTTTAACTTCATCGCCTTTTTTAGCTCCACTTACAAATACTATGAAACCTTCTATTTTAGCGATTCCGTCTCCATCTCTTCCCATATCTTCTATTTTAACATCGTATTCTTCTCCTTCATTTATAGGAGCAGAACTTCCTCTATTGGAGTAATTATCTCTTCCGTAATTATTTTTAAACAATTTTTCACGTCCTTAATATAGCCTAAAAAAGGCTTGAATAACTTTTTATTTTTGATACTATATAAAATGATGTATTTCAAAATAGAAACGGAAATAAATTAATCTATTACTTAAAAAACTTTATTGTAGCTTTTTTTCACACTAATCATATAATACACAGTCAATGGTCTTTAAATATATAAATAACACTTATTTAAATTGTATTTGGTAATAGAGCTACTTATATTAATAATATCATTTGATTGTATTTTTGAATTATTTATTGTTTGATTAAATATAGCGACCTTGTAGCTAAAAATAATCACTAAAAAAGAATTTTATTCTTTTTGTATATTCGGTTTTAAGCTTTTTTGTAAAATACCCATTAATGTTAAGATTAACTTACATTAAACTAGGTTTATAGTTTAAATTTTTTAATCATATTTATATGCATAGATTACAACGTCTTTCTAAATCTTAGTTTTTGATTGAAAGGATAATTGCAATTAGAATTAATATGAATGCTTCCAAATGAGTGAAAAATGTAAAATTAGTATCTATTATTCCATATGGTCGAATAAGATCATAAAAAATAAAATTAATCCTATTTATCTTAAAATTTTTTCTTTTTTATTGGGGAGGGGGGAATTTCCTGGAATTAAAGAAGATAAGCTATTAATAAAATAGATGTGGTCATTGCTGTAACTAATATGTAGAATAGTACATTTTGAAAAAAGGCAGTTTCCAATTAGCATCGTTGCCATGGATACAGATATAATTAGTACCTGTTACTGCATTTTTTACTTTCAAATATAACAAATGCATTAATTATACAGGGATGGGACCTGGAAAACATTTATCGTTTAATATTGTAATGCTCCTAATAAGTGGTAAGCCCATAATCTGCAAAGGTATATAATTTTATTTAGAGTCTTCCATTTACACGGAATTAAAATTAGATGAGTAAAATGATAGTTAAAAAATCACTTTTAAATTGAGTTAAATACTTAATAACTGCATAACTTACTCATTTAATAAGTAAATAACTGAATAAGTTTTTTAATTATTTGCAAAAAATAGTTTTTAACTATTATTTAAATAAATATAATTCTATTTTTAAAATAGAAAATAAGGATTATTTATTCTTTTAAAGTCCAGTAACACCTTTTAGGAGAATAAATAGTTTCATCTTTTTTAAGTTCTTTCATTATTTTATCAACTTCTTTTTTATCTAAACCAGAGATCTGGCTGACCTTAGTGGCATTTAAAGGTTCTTCAGAATCTTTGAAGGCTTTAATTACTTTTTCTTTATTATCCATGGTATCACATTAATAGAATTATTCATTTAAACCATATATTTGTTGTGGAGATATCTTCAAATAAAACCATGTAAAAAAAATAATCTATTAACCTGTTATAGTGCCAATTTTAACTTATTCCAAAATAGCTTTTAAAAGATTAATTATATTTTAAGATCACTGTATTTTTTTTTATTTTTACAGGTACGTGCTACAAATGGTTTAATATTCATTATTTAATCTGATGGATTGAATATTGAATTAATTTAAATTTTAAAAATTTTTCAACAATCTTTAAAAACAGCTACCATATCTTTAAAAATGTATTTAAGTTATGGATCTTAAGTTTTTACTATTTTCACTTGAAAAAATATTTGTATTGGTAAAAACATATAATAATTAACGGAGTAGTAATATATCTGTGAAAAAATGAAATTAATCTATTTTTATTTAGATTGCTGTGATTATATAAAAAAGAATTTTTACCGAATCAATAATTGTATGGATTGTTGTTTAAAAGAGGTTATAGTTCATGCTTGCAGAATTAACAGTCTTTTTAGAGAAATTTATAATCACTTATGGTTCATGGGGAATCTTTTTAGGGAGCATTCTTGAAGAAATTATTGCCCCCATACCATCAACAGCTGTTATAATGGGATCAAGCTTTTTTATAATGAAAAATTCCCAGATATCACTTCAAGCATTTGAAATGCTTTTAATTAATATAGCGTTACCTGCAGCAGCGGGAGTTACCATTGGATCTTTACTTATTTATGGAATTGTTTATTATGCAGGTAAATCTTTTGTTGGCAGATGGGGTAAATATCTTGGATTATCATGGGAAGAAATAGAAAAAACAGAAGAAAAATATTCCCAAAATAATTTAATGGAACTATCGATTTTTACTGCGAGAGCTCTTCCCATAGTTCCAAGCATTGTTATTAGTGCATTTTGTGGTTTTATCAAATATGATCTTAAAAAATATATTACAATTACTTTCCTTGGAACTTTGGTAAAATCATTTATTTTAGGATTTATGGCATGGCAATTTGGAAGTTTATATGGTACTATAGAATCAGAAATTGGTTTATCGGAAGAAATAGTGGTTGCTGTGTTAGTAATAGCTTTAATCGCCTTGATTGTTTATAAAAAATATAGAAAAGGTCAAAATTAAATAACTGATTTAACATAATTTTGATGTGTAAACATGAATGAATTCTTGTTGATCCTGTTGTTTTCATTATTGCCTGCTTTAGGAACTTTTACAGGTGGTATTGCTGCAGAATTTTTTAAAATAAACGTGAAAAATTTAAGTCTATCTTTGCACGTAGCAGCAGGAATTATACTTGCTGTAATTAGTATTGAATTGATGCCTCAGATTTTAAAAGCAAATACGCCCTGGATAGTCATTTTAGCGTTCATTGCTGGTGGTATTATATTTATTACAATTGATCAGCTGATTAATTTTGTACAAAGTAGGTTGAGTGGTTTGAATCATTCAACTACTGCTTGGGCTATATTTTTTGGTGTTGCAATAGACTCATTTACTGATGGCATATTAATAGGGGCTGGTTCTTTAATAGACTTGCAGCTTGGTTTTTTAGTTGCAGTAGGTGTGGTTTCTGCAGATATACCTGAGGGTTTTGCCACTATTGCTGCATTTAAAGAAAGAGGCATTAAATTGAATTTAAGAGTCCTTTTAAATATTTTTGCAAGTTTGCCTGTTCTGTTAGGTGCGGCTGCAGGGTATTGGCTTATTAAGGGGCAGCCAGCAATTGTTGAATACAGTGTCCTTGCTTTTACGGCAGGTATTTTATTAACTGTAACCGCTGAAGAAATTATTCCCGAATCACATAAAAATGGAGAGGCACGATTAGCAGCATTAGCCCTTATTGGAGGTTTTGCTCTTTTTGCATTTATTTCAAGTTATTTAAAATTTTAATTAGATAATAATGAAAAATTAGTTTCTGTTTAGTATGTTAATGGTTTTATTTTAACTATAAAAAATTTTTATGGATAAATCAATTAAAAACTATCTTGAGGACATGATCTTTAACATTTTTATGTTTATAACTTTATTTACATACTAACTTACTAAGTGAATAATTTTTCAATTATTGCATAAACTAATCAAAATGGGATGACACTTACTAATTGTATAATTTATAAAGTTAATAACTGAATAAGTTATTCATTTTAATCTTTATCTTCAGTTTTGTCCTTGATTTTATGGATTGTAACATGGTATTGATTAAAAATATTTATGTAATAATTTATTTAATAATAGTATGAAAACTGATGGGGATACTCTAATAAAAATCATTAAATTAGGACGGCCGATGTTCATATTTGATGGATTTTTGCTTTTTGTTATGGGTTCATTATTAGCTGTTATTTTTAATGCTGAATTCAGTTTAAATAAATTTATAATGGGGTATTCAATTTTATTACTGTGTCATCTTGCTGTTCATTATAGTAATGATTATTATGATTTTAAAACAGATAGACTTTCTGGAAAAAGCACTGTTTCTGCAGGTAGTGGCATACTACCTGAAAATCCGGAATTAAAGCAATTTTCAAAAAGATTTGCTATTGTGCTTAATTTTTCATCAGTCGTTCTTGCAGCAGTTTTCACGTTTATTTTTTCATATCCTGTTGAATTTTTCTTATTGGCAGTTTTTGGTAATTTTTTAGCATGGTTTTATACTGCTCCTCCGTTAAAACTAGCTTATAAAAGGCTAGGTGAGTTTTCCAATGCACTTTATGGAATTTTATTGCCTTCTGCAGGATTTTTTACTTTGATGGGAGCATTAACTGTTCCTATGTTAATTTTCACACTACCTCTTGCTTTTTCAAGACTCTTTCTAACTAACAGCGCCAATATTCCAGATATGGAAGGGGATAAATTAGGTGGTAAAATAACTTTAATCGTAGCTAATGGTCGTAAATTTGGTTTTAAACTTATAGCAATTTCTGCAGCCATGATGACATTGTTATTTATTTTTATATCATTTACAGGGATTTATCCTTCAATTTTAAATTTCAAAATGCTTGCTTTTATTTCACTGATTCCTTTAAGTTTGGGAATGTGGGGACTGTTAAAAATGCCCTCAGATAGGGAATCTGCCACTAAATATGCTACACTTAATATTAAATCAATATTTTTAATTGGCCTTTTAATTAACAGCTATTTTATATTTATAATTCTGTCATGACATTTCTAAACTTCATATTCATTAAAAAAATGTTTAAAATATAAATCAAAAATTTAATAAAAATTGGAGGATGGTTAATATGAACTGGTTAGTAAGCATAATATGGAAATTTATAAGTTTCTGGTTTCTTTCAAAGTTTGGAATCTTTGGACGTATTGCAATTGGAATAATTATATTAAATAATCTGATTAAAAGAGCGTTTACCTTGTTTAAGTACATGAACTGGCTCATAAAGTAAATTAATTTCTTTTTATTTTAATTTTTTAATGGGGGTATTATTGAGGGTAGTGACATCTAGTCATGTTTGATACTTTCATCGAGGATTTATCATTATTTTAAAATTTATAAGGTTATTTAGAGATAAAAATATAAAATAACATGATTATGATTTTTATTTGACTTTAAACATAATTTAGGTTACATACATTTTAATTTTGGGTTTAATATACATTTATATCTGATTTTTTAGCAATATTTAACCTTTTTATATGTCCGCTATAATTCTTGCATTAGGCAAGTATATATGTAATGGCAGTTATATCCTAGAACACTTGCTTTATGCAACTATTGTTGCATGCAAGAACAGGACTCACGATTTTAATAAAGTATCGAAGTTGAAGAAAATCTGTGATTTTGGAGGTAAAAAATGGCAAATGAAACTAAAAAGTCTAATAGTAGGATTGAACTAATAACCGGAGACCCTAAAAGAGCTATAAGAAAATTATCTTTTCCCATGATGTTAATCATGATCCTTATAGTCAGTTACCAAATAGTTGACAGTATATGGGTAGCAGGGCTTGGTGCTGATGCACTGGCTGCTTTAGGGTTTATTTCGCCAATATTTATGGTAATTGTAGGACTTGCACAGGGTTTAGGAGCAGGTGCTACTTCACTTATAGCTCGATGTATAGGGGCAAAAGATAAAGATAAAGCAGATAATGCAGGGATGCACGCAATTTTAATAACAATTATACTTTCTGTGGCACTTCCACTTGTTTTAATTCTGTTTTTAAAGGATATACTGCTTACAATGGGTGCAGAGGGTGTATTAACCCTTGCAACACAATATGGACAAATTATATTTGCAGGATCCTTTGCATTACTATTTAATTCGGTTGGATCCAGCATTTTGCGTGCAGAAGGAGACATGAAAAGGGCTACCTATGCAATTGCAATAAGCAGTATACTAAACATGGTTATAGCCCCTATATTTATTTACACACTGAACATGGGAATTAGCGGAGCGGCAGTAGCTACGGTACTATCATCATCTATAGCCGCTGTTGCGATATTTTACTGGATTCTAATTAAAAGAGATACTTATCTGGCATTTAAATTTAAGGATTTCCATTTTGATCCTTCAATTATTAAGGATATACTTGGAGTAACATTACCTGCAAGTGTGGAACAATTTGTAATGTCTGTGCTTACCATATTTATCAATGCAATGCTGGTTATTGCTGCAGGGACAACTGCTGTGGCTGTTTATACTGCTGGATGGAGAATTGTATCTCTTGGGATAATACCTGCACTTGGAATAGAAACTGCCGTACTAACCGTTGCTGGAGTCGCTTATGGCGCAAAGAACTATAAAAATTTATTAATTAGCTGTAATTATGCAATAAAATTAGGAGTGATTATATCTCTGGTTTTAGCAGTAATAACCTATATTTTTGCCCCAAATATTGCATGGCTGTTTGCTTATTCTGCAAATAGTGGAAATATGGCCCCAATGATAGCGGAATTCCTTAGAATTTTCTGTGTATTCTTTATAGCAATTCCATTTGGGCTTGCATCTACAGCAGTGTTCCAGGCAGCAGGTAAAGGAACTACTTCACTGCTTTTAGTTGTTATAAGAGATTTAATCTTATCACTAATCGCTGCATATATCCTGGGAATTGTATTCCATTTGGGAGCTGCAGGAATTTACTGGGGAATAGTGATTGGTGTTATTTTAGGGTCAGCTATAAGTTATTTATACTTTAGATTGTTTTTAAGGGGGTTAAAAAAGGAAGAACTTGGGGAGATAAATGTAAGAGAATTTAAGGGAGAAAGGATAAATTAAATGAGTTTCTTCTCCTTTTTTTAAATACATAAAAAACATTAAAATTAAAAATAAGATTATTTAAATATAAAAATCGGGAGAAAAATGAAAGAAAGAGGACGTTTATCAAAGGAAGAAATTTTGGACATGCCATTAGGATCTTTAATAACCACTATTAGCAGATCTCATATGGCTTTTTTATATGGTGAAATAGAAAAGTTAGGAATTGGAGGACAGTTTCAATTTTTAATGGGTTTAGCCAGGGAAGACGGCATAATTCAGGAAGAGTTAGCAAATAATTTTCATATGAATGAAAGTACAATAGCCAGAGCCTTGAGAAAATTGGAAGATGCAGGTATGGTTCGGCGTAGAGTTGATGAAAACAACCGCAGAAGGAAGATAATTACAGTTACAGAAAAAGGAAGGGCTGCTGTGGATGCTATTGCAAAAGTTGACCAGAAATGGGAAGAAAGAGTTCAATCTTTATCACTTGATGAAAAAAACAAATTAAAAGAAATGTTACAGGTTTTGGCTGTTGAATCCATGGAATTGATGTATGAATTCAGGCAAGGAAAGCGTTAACATCATATATTTTTATTTAGGGTTTTAGTTTTGTATCTTAATATTTTACTAACCATATGTAAATTATACAGTTAGTAACTGTATAACTTATTCAGTGGATAACTTACTAATGATATTCTTTTGTGTGGCGTTCTAGAAATTAACAAATTCTTTAACAGTTATGTTAAGTTTATACAGAAAGAAGCCGGATATTAAGTAAAACAACTGAAAAAGTATATATGTGCAATTAACACAGATGAACGGCCTTTTATAGAATCCATTAACTGGATCTAGAATTTAGCCCTAAAGAGTATGTCCTAACGGGAGTTTAGTGTTTAGAAAAAGATGAGATGTGATTATTAAAAGAGCTCCTGAGAAATATTGCAACCCTGGACAAAAAGACGGTGGTTCTACCACGGTACCACAAGTGAATTCATTAAACGGTATCTATCAAATGAGTTTTACTATGTGACCACAAATTAAATTCTTTTTTGGCTTCTTTTTTTTACGAAATCAATTAACGGGTTTTTAAGGAAACATTAAATTGTTTCATTTAATATTTTTGTACATCAATCATACTATATTAATTACTTGAAAAAAATTTAAGCCCTACGATCCCTGTTATTATAATGAAAATACATGCAATTCTACCTATCTCTTTTGAGTCTCCTAAGATTAGCATTCCTATAATTGCTGTACCAATGGCTCCAATTCCCGTCCAAATCGCATATCCGGTTCCAATTGGTATTGATTTTAGAGCTAAAGAAAGCAAATATAAACTTACTATCATGAATCCTGCTGTAATTATACTTGGAATGAGCTGGGTGAAACCTTCTGTAAATTTCAACCCAACTGCCCACCCCATTTCCATCATTCCAGCTAGAACTAAATAAATCCAAGGATTTAATGTCATTTGTATCATTCCTGCATTAACTTATAGGAGGATATGTTAAGACCTCACTAATTATATAACTCATTATATAGAATTTCAATTTAATATTCAAAGGTAAAAATTAAAGTATTCGTATTAATACACATTTTTAATAGGAAAAAAATAGTTGAAACAACATGATTTTTAATGGCTTCTTTTTTCCGACTCTTTATGGATTTCATTGTATTTATACTTTATCTGCTCAATAAAAGGAACTACAAATGAATTCTATTGATTGCGTCTTCTTTATGAAATCAAATCAAATGGGATCTCTGACGTTTCTAATAATGAAATTTTTAGCGAGACCATTAATGGGGTGAGAAAGTGAGATTAATAGTAGATCCGCACTATTCTTTAAATTCTTAAGATATTAAGTGCGTTCGCTTTGCTCAAAATAAAATAAAAAATTAAATGAAGTTATTCATTTACTTCTTAATTCTTTCACTTCAGCCCAGATTTCAGGATACTCTTTTTCCAGATACTCCTGCAAGACCTTGGAAATTTCCTTACTGATACTAAACTTGGGTTTGGTTTCTTTAAGATAATTCAAAACAATTTTAGATTCTAAATCCCAAAAGGAGATTCTAGGCTGATCTTTAACCTTATCATGGAGTTCTTCAATTAGTAAGACATTAACCTTTTCAGATGTAGATTCTAACCCTTTTGATTGTTTTTTTTCTCTGCGTTCTAACATAGAACCCATATCTGCACCTAATCCTCCTTTATTCATTTTGTTCCCTCTCTAAAAATTCATCAGCCAGTTCAAGGTAAGCTTTACTACCTGCACAATCTGGATCGTAGACAATTACCGGCTTATTGTATCCTGGAGCTTCAGAAACTTTAATGTTATCCGGGATATCGGTTTTAAATAACTCATCTTTGAAATATTTTTGTACCTCAGCTTTAACTTCCTTACCTAATTTTGTATTAGCTCTAAATTTAGTTATAAGAACGCCTTTAATTTTTGTGGGGCTGTTGAGGTCTTCTGCTATAATATCAATAACTTCAAGCAGGTCTACCATTCCCTCTAATGCAAATGGGTCTGCCTGGATGGGTATAATTACGCTGTCTGCTGCTGTAAGCACATTTGTAGCTATGATGTTTAAAGTAGGAGGTGCATCTATGAAGACATAATCATAATTATCTTTAATTTTTTTCAGTTTACTTTTCAATACAGAAATAGGTGAAGTTTGAGCATTGAGATATCCTTCAATCCCTGAAAGTTTTATGTTTGATGGAATTAGTTCCAACCCGTTATATGGTGTGATTCGTACTGCATCTGTGATGTCAATTTTTTCATGAAGCACATCACGCATGGTATTTTTCATTTCTCTTTTCATGAGTCCAAGGTATGTTGTTGCATTACCTTGAGGGTCAAAATCTACCAATACTATTTTTTTACCCTTTTTTGCCAGTGCTGTAGCTAGATTTACGGCAGTGGTTGTTTTTCCACTTCCTCCTTTTTGGTTCAGGACTGCTATTATTTCTGCCATGTATTTTCTCCTTTTTACTATGTTATGATTGTATTAATGTATAAACAGATTAATTTAATCAGTTATGCAGTTGTTAAAGTATGAACTAATTAAGTTAATAAGTTATACCTTACTAAGTTACTCATAATTTATGAATTTAAAATATAAAAAGGTTTCTACAAATTAAAAGCATTATTTTTAAACAAAAATATAATTTATAATAAATTATGGACTTAATATTTTTAAACAGCGTGATTTAGTTTTAATAAACAATTCCTGTTGGTATAAAACACTTATTTTTGGTTAACTATGTTTTTTATTTTTCCTATTTAATTAAAAATTAAAATGCAATCTAATTATAATATTTATCGTTATATTCTTAAAATAAACTTTGTATGAGCTTTAAGAGTGTATATCTATTGATTTTAAATGTATTAACTCCAATTTGGGATATAAATCATTTAATTTAATATTTTATTTTAGTAGTTTTGGTTTTTTAGTTCTCTTAAACTAATAATAAATACAATTAAACAGGCAAATTATGGCACATGAAAAATTTTATGAAATGTTAGAGCATGACCCTCAAGAAGTTAAAGAAAGGTTTAAAGAAACAATGGAAAATGAAAATCCTTCTAAATATTGTAGAAATCAAAAAAGAATTGGAAGTGCATATAAAACGGAAAAGAAAATTTTTATTATCTGAGGGCAAAGCTGATGAAGATTTAGTTGAACACGGTATTAAGAACATCAAGAAGCTAAGGACTTAATAAAGATCGGCTTTGAAAGAATGATGGTCAATATGCCTAAACTCAAAGAATTAAAAGATTCTTTAGAGCACCATGCTGATGAAATGGATTAAACTGTTCCCTAAATCTAAGGATACTTTAAGTGATAATGAAGAAAAAGGAAATTGCTGAAAAATTGAGGAAGAGAAATCAAAAATGATATAATTTCTGATTTCTTAAAATAACAAAGCACAGCCGAGCCAATTTAATGGATACAATTTATAGATTAATAAAAATAATTTAATTATTTTTTTTCTAAATTTTGTTTGCATACTACTTCCGTAGGGCAGGTGTGGACGCTGACCATCTTGATGGGTTCAACGCTGTTAATTATGTTTTGCTCGACTTCATGAGCTATTTTGTGGGATTTTTCAAGTTTTAACTCTTTATTTAATTCGATATGTAATTCTGCAGATGCATATGGTCCCATATTGTTTATTTTCACGTCATGGACACCCTTAACACATTCTAACAGTAATGCAGCTCTTTCAATGTCTTCAATGATTTGTTTTGAGGGTATTTTGCCCATGAGAGTGTTAATATTGTCCTTTGTCAGATGAAAGGCTGTATTAATTATTATTAAAGCTATAAATACTGATACAACAGTATCTAAGATAGGTATTCCAAATTGGGATCCAACTACCCCTATTAAAACAGTTATACACGAAAATATGTCTACTCTTTGATGTTTTCCATCAGCTATAAGGGCGGGGCTATTAATTTTTTCTCCAGATCTTGTAAGATAAGTGCTCATTGTATAATTTATTCCTATTCCAATTGCGGCCATTATGGCTGCTATCAAACTTGGGGGTGTAACTACTTCCCCCAGTACAATTTTGGCATAAGCTCCAGATATTATTTCATAAGCAACAATTGCCAGAAACACAACTATAATAAGTCCCACGATTGGCTCCGCCCTGCCATGCCCATACTGGTGTTCTTCATCTGCGGGTTTCATCCCTATTTTAAATCCAATAAATGCTATGATGGAAGTTAAAACATCTGATAATGTATGAAAACCTTCAGCTACAAGCGCAGTACTTCCAGAAATTATCCCAACAATTATATTAAAGATTGTGAGGGTGATATTTCCAAATATGGCTACGTATGATGCTTTTTTACCTATAGTTTCTCTTTCTAATGCATTCTGCAATTTACACCCTCCCAAAAATGATCTTACTTTTATTTTAATATTTTATGCTATTTTTGATTTGATAAATCTTTAAAAGTTTTGCAATTATATTATTAACTCAAGTAGGTATAAACAAATTAAAAATATTGATATTAACATGTTTTTTGTAGGTTATTGATATTTTTAACTTTTAATTAATCAAATTATTATGCTATAAATAACTATGAAAAATCTTTAGTTTTTAAATTACGCATTTTTTGATGAATTTTATAATAACATGTTTTTTAAGGTAACTTAAATAGTAATTAATAATAATCATATGATTCATAATAATATTATATTTTATATATTTCTAAAAAATTGATAATTTAACTGCTTAATTAGAAGGAGGATTAAAATTATGATTTATATAGCTGGGGAGACTGTAAAATGTAAAAATTGTGGAAATAATTATGATAGTCCCAGAGCAAGCAGAATAAAGATATTAACCAGTAAAAATTTGGAATTAGAAGATAAACATAGATGTCCATTTTGTGGTGATTCTAATTTAGAAGCTGTTTAGGATAAAGTGTTTGAATTTTGAATAAATTAAATATCATAGTGATATTGATGAATTATTTTAATCATTAAAATATTGTAAACTTGTAATGATATATTTAATACTTAAAATGTTTTAAATACAAAAATTCCTGAAAATAAAGCTTTTAAGCTGAATATAATATAAATTATTAACTTTTAACAGATAAATATTTCAAAAGGACAATTATAGAAATGGAAAAAATATTGATTTTAATCTTCAAATGTAACGCTGATTTCAGGTCCTTTGAAAGTGTTCAATACTTTTATTTTAGCTTTATTTAAATCTTTATGACTTATTTTTGCATCTAACTCTATACTTTCAATTATATCCTTAAGGTCGTCTTCGATAGTTGGGGAATATTGTTCTTTATATTTCTTTAAAATGTTAATTAACTTTTTATATTCATTTTCTGGGAGTGGCATGTAATATAACCTCCGGGTAGCGTTAATATCGTTAAATGATTCAATTTTAATTAAAACGGTAAAAATTTATAAAATACTGGATTAAGTAATAAAATATTGTGTATACTTAATATATATTTATTGGAAATCCACTTTTAAATCGGGAATTATGTTGGATGGTGAATGGGAAATGACATACTTAGATGCACTCTTAATCTAAGATAATCCCTCAGATACATTTCTTTTACAATTAATATTTAATAGTTTAAAATCAGAAAATAAACCACCAAACCCTATTTTGATCTTATTTTAATTGGAATCAGTTAATTATGCTCTTGGACCATCAACATGTTAAGCTAATTAGATAATTTTTACACAGCTTATGTTTAAAACTATGAATGTATTAAAAAAAGCAGATAATTCCTAAATTATAAAAATTAGTAAAGTTAAAGGCCAATTCATTGAAATGAATTGGCAATTTAAATCTTTTAAAAATGAAAGGGTTTATTTAGGCTTTAGAATAATCCACTCTCCTTTAATTTTTCTTCTGTCCACTGAGCACGTTTGTCAACTTTTTCTTTAATCAGTAAAGTTAAAATGAAGGCTACAATTGGGAATATAGTCAGGTATAACATATTGTACCAGTATGTGCTCCATATAACTCCTGCAACTACTTCTCTCAGCGCTCCAACTGCATATGTAAGGGGTAAATATGGATGTATTGCCTGGAAAAATGGCGGCAGTATTTCCAGTGGGAAAATTCCTGCTGTACCAGTGATTTGCAGGACGAGTATTATAATTGCCAGTGCTTTTCCTGCGTTTCCAAAGGCAGATGTCATTGAATAAACGATTATCATGGCGCATATACCTATATACAGAGTAGTCAAAGTAAACAGCAATGCAGATGAAATCTGTACATGCAGGTATAATGATCCTATTGCAACTAACAATGCCTGGCATAAGCTTATTATTAAAAATATTCCCATTCTTCCAAGATAAACACTAGCGGCATTATATATTCGCCCTGTTTTTACTCGCATGCTTATCATGGCTACAGCTATTATACACCCTATCCATAGTGATATTGGTATATAAAATGGAGACAGAGCAGATCCATAATTACTTACAGGGTACATGGTTTCTTTATCCAGTTCTACAGGACTTTCAAAATAATTTTTAACATCATTCTGGTCAGTATCTGAAAATGCGATTAATTTGTCTATATCATTCTCATTTATTGAGTTAAGTTTAGCTGCAGCTATTGGTATGGCGCTTTTAATTGTAGGCCATTTTGAGTTAACTAAACTTAATTTAGCTGCTGCATTGTTAATTTTTTGATTTATATTTGCTTTATTGGCTACTAATGCATTTACTCCATCATCCATCTGGTCAATTAAAGATTTTAATTCAGTTAGTTTCCCTGTTGGATTTTTACCATCTTTAATATCAGATTCTACCTCTTTTAATACAGTCAATGCTTGATTTGCATAGTTAATATCAGTTTCAATTTGAGCGATAACTGGTTTTAATTGCTGGTCTCCTGTTGCGTTATATAAGCTGGTTAAAATAGCATCAACATACTTAAGACCTGTGATGGTTGTGCTAATTTGTGTTTCCATGTTCTGAACATTAGTTAAAGCTTTTTGAGGGTCAGATGCAATTTGATTATACAGTGAATCATAATTTTTCCTTGCGTAATTGGAATATTTCTGTATCTCAGGCAGCGCTGCGCTAACTTTAGGCCATATTTCCTGTACTGTACTCATATCTGAATTGGCTTCTGTTATAGATGAGTCTATAGCTCCTAACTTTCCATTTAGCTCATTTACAAATGATTTTAGTTTAAGAAATTGTGCTTTATTATCCTTAGCTAATTCCCCTATATCGCTAAGCTTACCAAAAATAATCCCGTCCACAGTTTTAACTATCTCATTATTAATTTTGTTCTGTACTGTATCTGCCCCTGTACCCGTAAGCCTGGGTGCAACTGGATTTAATTTATCATTGGATATGTATTTTATTTTGGCTTGATGGGGGGTTGAAGAGGTTTCAATAGAAAGCAGGTCTTTGCTGAAGTTACCTGGAACTATTAATGCTGCATAATATTTTCCATTTTTAACTCCATCTAATGCAGTTTGTTCATCAACAAATTGCCAGCTAAAGTTTGTATTGTTTTTCAATTCGTTAACTAAAGTATTTCCGATATTATAGTGCGTTCCATTAGTATTATAACCTAAATCATCGTTAACTACAGCAACTTTAATATTTGAAGTTTCACTGTAGGGGTCCCATGTTGCCTGGATATTAAGTAATGCATAAAGTGCAGGTATACAAATAATTACTATCAAAACAAATATGACTACTGGGTTACGTATAATGGCTTTAATATCATTTTTAAAGATTTCTGTTATCCCTTTTATCATTAAACTCATTCCTTACTCTTTTAGTGATTATTATTTAAATTGAATTAATAAATTGAACAATTAATTATGGTAGTTATGTACATGACAACTATCTAAGGAGATATATAAACAACCATTAAGTATATAAAGTTTTCTGATAGTAGTTATGTTAAAAACTACTTACCCAAATTACAAAATAAATTTTAAAAATAGATAATTAATGAATAAAACAGGAGATAGACCTTAAAAAATAAATATTGCTCTTATGATTAAATTAGTGAATGGGAAAAATAAAATGTGTATTTATCTCTTATTCCAATGGCACTTCAGGTGTGT
Organism: Methanobacteriota archaeon; assembly: GCA_023436175.1. Classification (GTDB taxonomy): domain Archaea; phylum Methanobacteriota; class Methanobacteria; order Methanobacteriales; family Methanobacteriaceae; genus Methanobacterium_D. The sequence continues at coordinate 2,271 of JAEZKE010000115.1, read as the reverse complement.
GTTCCCATACTGCCCCTGCGATTATGTTCACAAGACCTATGAGATATGGATTTTTTGAGGTAATGCCTGACTTTGTCTTCCCGGGATAGGGAGGCACGAACATAAATTCATTATCATCAATGAATATAAATATGGATTTAGTATACTGCTCCGGAGGCAAAGGAAGGTTGGTTAAATATTTGGAGAGATCACCAAAATCTAAAACATCTATCTCATGTCCATTATGTACAGATAAGTTCTTTAAGTTATAACGCCTTGCAATGGAAGTATCCTTTCCAAATATCAATAATTCAATTTTTAAGTCTTTGTTATTTATAAGGGAAAGAAAATCCATATATTCTGCAGGAAGAATAAGCTTCATCGACTTTTGGGCTTTACATATTAACTCTTCCATGCTGTGTTCTACATTATTTTCACCAAAGAGAGTCCATATGATTTCAGAGTCTTCAGTTTCTAAATTACTTTTTTCAAGCTGTTCTAATTCTTCAAGTGCGCTTCTTTCTGCATTTCTATGTACTTCTATAAGATGTTTAAGGGCTATCTTAGGTGGAACAGCCCTGTAAATTGCAGGCTTAGAACTAACCATCATTACCAGGCCTTTGTCCATTAATCCCTTTAAACTTTGGTATACGCTGGGTTTAGGCACATTCAGATACTCATAGATCCTTTTAACTTCTGCCCGTTCAAATAATACCAGTGTAGAGTAAACTTTTGCTTCGTATTCAGCCAGTCCCATAGTTTTCAGGGACTCAATAAGGTTGGTTGATATTTCATTCATATTAATAGATCCTAAATTTGGTAGTTTTTTACTAAACTAATATGGAACAGTTATAAGGATAAAAATTACGGTTCTCTAAAAATAATGGTGATATGTATTTTAAGATCTAAAGTAAAATTATGCTTTTAGTAAAATATATTTAGAGTTGTTTTTCTTTTATATACCAGTCTATTATTTCTCTTGATATGCTCATTTTTGAAGGCAGATCTGGAAGATTGTTCACATCGAACCATTTTGCATCCGTTATCTCATAGTTATCAACGCATATTTCGCCGCTTTCATACTCGGATATAAAACCAATCATCAGGGAATTGGGAAATGGCCATGGCTGGCTTCCAAAATATCTTATATTTTTAACTTTTATACCTACTTCTTCCATTACCTCTCTTTTTACGCATTCTTCCAGAGTTTCCCCAGGCTCCACAAATCCTGCGATAATGCTGTACCTGTTTTCAGGGAAATCCTTGCCATGAGCCATGAGAATTTTATCATCTTTTAATACTGCTGTTATTATGGCTGGAGAAATGCGGGTGTAACTTATGAATCCACATTCTGGACAGATTTTTGCATTTTCCCCTTGTAATGCTTCTGTCTGAGTACCACATCTGCCGCAGTACTGGTGTGTTTGATCCCAGTTTACAATTTGAATAGCTTTTCCCGCTAAAAGAAATATGTCTTCATCTAAAATATTATATAATGAACGTAACTCTATAAAATCCATTCCTTTAGCTTCGTCCTCATTTAAATTAACTTCTGCGGAGTAACATGGATGGTCATTTAACGTGCCGAGATATTGGGTCCTGATTGGAAGAATGTTAAGTTCTTCTATATTTTTTGCATAAGGAATCTTAATTTCACTGTTATTGATTATTAACATTTTGCCATGATTAAACACAAACCAGTATGCGTAATCATTGTTTCCCTGTTCAGGAGCAACAGCTGGAATGTATCGCTTGTAAATGCTTTTTTTTGACATAATTAATAGTAATTTAATCTTTTGATAAATAATTATTTCTATAAATGCTGTATAAACTGATCATGGTATTATGTTCATTATAATTGGTAAATTATGTACTAAATTGTAGTGGTATAAAGATATAAATAAACAATTTTTTTATTGTCTCAAAATTTTTGTTCTTATTTTCAAAAAAAGAAAACATTTAACATACTTAACTTAGAATTTAAAATTTGTAATTTAAATTTTTCTATTTAAATACAATAAAAAGAAACATATATGTAGATTAGACATAAATAATGTTGCTTATTTTACCCTTTGCTCCATTTAATAAAATGGAGAAATAAAGTTCAAGGAGTATAAAAGACTGTATAATTAAACTATTAAAAGGAGAGAAAGATTAAATGGTAGATGCAGAGTTTTATGAAAAATTAATTGAAATATCAAATTTTATGGAAGAAAAAGGCGATGGAATTAGTTATATTCGTAATGAAGCTGATTATTATACCATTGGAACAAGAAAATACAGTGAAGAAAT
>JAEZKE010000054.1 GCA_023436175.1 Methanobacteriota archaeon | reverse complement strand
CTGCACCTGCATCTCTCAGATTTTGAGTTATTTCTCCAATTATAGAATCTTGAAACCCAACTTCTATTTTTTTAAACCCAATATTCTGGATTTCATTAACTGCAGAGCCAAAAGAATCTAAATCTTTCTCCGCTACAGAAGGCATCATTTTCATTAATATTAAATGAGATAACTTCTGTACCTCTTCTAGTTTAATTGGGCAACATTCTTGAAAAATATTTACCTCATTTTGACCTGATGCCCCAGCAGGGACATTTGGAATTGCAAGCACTACCTTCCAATCTTCAGGGAAATCATATCTTGCTATTAAAGGCGCAGGATGTGCATTAGATGCGGATGATGGTAAAAAATCAGGCTTTTCATCCACCTTGTGTCCCCCGTCAATAATAAATCCCCCATGGTCAAAGGCTCTGACTCCAATACCTGAAGTCCCGCCTCTTCCAACAATTCTTGCTATTTGCCATGCGTCCATATCATGATCATTGAGGTTTAATACAAGTTTAGCCACTGCAAGGGACAGTTGAGTACCTGATCCAAGCCCAGAATGTGCAGGATAGGCAGTTTTAACTTCAAATTTAAATCCGGAGTCAATTTTAAGGAAATCAGTTATTTTGTTAACTGTATTTTCGATTTTTCTCCCATAATCCATCATTATTTTTTCAGTTAATTTTTGAGATTCCTTAAAAACTATATCGATGCCTTCATCCTGAGGTTTTGCTTCAAGAACAAGTTTGGGTTTTTTGATGGTGAGTCCTACACCTCCATCAATTCTTCCGATAGTTCCATTAAGGTCTATTAAAGTCATATGTAACCTTGATGGAGTTTCTATAATCATTTGAACGACCTGCTATTGATTTATTTCAGACTTTCAAAGAAATGGTACTTTGTACTGTCTTTGTTTATATTTTTTGTTAAATTATTAATTGTTGATCTCTTGTTTAATCATGCATATTATTGTTTTTCTGATTCCAGAGAACAAGTCTCCAAAAGAGAATTAAAAATAGTTATTTTAATTCCAAGTAACAATTTAACTCAATTTAGGTTTTATTTGAAGGCAAATCTGTTTTCCCTTCTAATTTCCCACCAGTTATGTTCCCTTTCTTAAATGGAACCGCAAATTTCTCCTCTATTTCTTCCCTGTGAATAGCGTTCATAGAGCAGAATGGTATTATTCTTCCATCTGGGACTGCATAATGTATTACACACCTTTTTACCCTATCCTGATCGAAGTTCCATGGGTCCATGAAGTGCATGCATCCAATAAGCAGTGTTTTGTGGTGGAAATCTCCAAGGGCACTGTAAGATCTTTCTTTAAATACGGAAGTTAAAATGGATCTGATATCTACATTACTTGGTGATTTTGACATATCTACTGCTCTTGGAAGTTCAAGTGTAGCCCTTGCTACTGTTTTTGCTTTTCCAGTTAAGCCACCGTCTTTTATGTCTTCAGCACTTTTTGCAAGTAATTCAAAGAATTTATCCACATCCACAAATTGTGTAATTGGAATAATTTCGTCATTATCAATGAAAACATATGTAGCAGCACCGCAGTGAGGGTGGCATGTGAATATAACCTGTTCTTCACCTTCAATAGCTTCTATAAATTCTGAAATTGGAGTAACAGATGATGCTGGATGGAAATCTTCCACTTTAATTTGAGAGTCGGTCTGTTTTTCCACAAGTTTTTCAAAATCAGGGATTGTTATACGCTGTTCTTCTACTTCATCTGATGGCGTTCTTCCTGCAAAGGATACCGGCTGGAAGTTCACTCCCCTTATTATATCAATGTTCTCAACTGCAAATTTTATTATATCACCAATCTGGTGGTCATTTATTCCTTTTATAATTGTAGGAACTAGTACTATGCCTAAATTTACTGCTCTACAGTTTTCTATTGCTTTAAGTTTAGTTGAAAGTAGGTCTTTATTTCTTATCTTAATGTATGGTTCTTCTGTAACTCCATCAAATTGGAGATAAACTGTGTTTAGTCCCGCTTCTTTGAGTTCTTTTGCAAGTTCAGGATTTCTCGCTAGTCTTAAACCATTTGTAGCTATCTGAGTATGTCTAAATCCTTCTTCTTTTGCAAGTTTAATCAGATCTACCAGATCTTTTCTTACTGTTGGTTCTCCACCAGCATATTGAATTGCTGGTGCTGGAACAGGTTTATTTGACCTTAAAGTTTGAAGCATTCCCCTAATTTCTTCGTAAGTTGGTTCATATAAACGGTTTGAAACTGCAGCATTTGCAAAACATACAGGACATTTTAAATTACACCTGTTTGTTACATCAATAAGACCGAGAATAGTTTGACTTTCATGATCGGAACAAACTCCACAATTCAATGGACATTCCTTTTGGGAAGAAGTTTGGGGATTAATTATCCCATTACCTTTGTGATCATTCTCTGAAGCTTTTAGGTAGAGTTCATCACTACCCCAATAAGTACTATCAAAAATACCATGCTCTTTGCATTCTTTTTTTATCATAATTTTGTCATTGTCTTCATAAACTTCAGCATCTATAACTGAAAGACATTGAGGACATAGACTTTTGGTTTTCTTTATAACCATCATCTCACCATAGATATATTTATAAATAACATAATTATTATCTTGCTTTAAACAGGAGGTAAACCATGGATGCAAGTGTTATCAGTGTTTTAGTTTTATCAGCATATGTAATATACTTTATGTTACCGGCATACCTTGCAAATGTTTCAGCGTTAGTCTTTGGAGGCGGAAAACCATTAGATTTCGGCCGTAATTTTCGTGACGGCCGCCGTATTATAGGCAATGGAGTAACTTGGAAAGGAACTATTATTGGAACTTTAATTGGAACAATCATAGGGATCATTCAAGGATCTATATCTGTATATTATGGCAATATATTTAATTTAATACCCGGGATTATGATAATCCAGGGACCAATACCGACAAGCATAGTGCAAGGGGCTGTTATAGGGCTCTTCTTAGGAGGCGGTGCTTTAATCGGAGACGCTGTTGGGAGCTTTATGAAAAGAAGAATTGGAATCGAAAGAGGAAATCCTGCACCGTTTCTAGATCAGCTTGATTTTGTCGTTGGTGCATTGGTATTTGCTTCGCTTATAGTTTTTATACCATTAAACATGATTATAATTATACTTATTATAAGTATCGTTTTACATCTTCTAACTAACATGAT
>JAEZKE010000049.1 GCA_023436175.1 Methanobacteriota archaeon | reverse complement strand
CCATAATGCCTATACACCTAATATGTAATAATATATTAAATGTCTTTATGTTTGAATTAAATAGAAAGTCTTAAATAGAGGTTTCCGGTCTTCGTTATACTGCTATCTTACGAAATAGCCTTTAATTTAGTCAAAAAGTCGTATTAAATTGGATTATCAGAATTGAACAAAATAACAAAATTATTGCAGGTTCAGACATGTTTTTAAGACATTGTTCAGAATTTTTGGTGTGTTTTTCATGAGAATTTATGCAGCTGTAAAGGTGGTAAATTGAACATTGTTAATTTAGAAAGAGAAGCTATAGATTTCATTAAAGAGAGTTGTAATTTTGATGAAACGGTTATAATGTTTTCAGGTGGCAAAGATAGTCTTGTAGCTATGGATTTAGCTAAAAAAGCAGGTTTAAATCATGCCATATACATAAATTCTGAATTAGAATATACTATTTCCAGGTCCTATGTAAAAAAAATGAAGAAATACTATTTTATTGAAGATATTAAACCTGAAAATGATTTTTTTGAATTTTGTAATTTGCTTTCCCCTCCTTCAAAACGTCTTAAATGGTGCTGTAAAGTTTTAAAACTAGTTACTTCTATGAAATACAGTATAAAAAATAAAAAATATTATCATATAACTGGTATTCGTGGTGAAGAAAGTTTAAGACGTTCTAAATATGATAAAATTACAAGTGATCCTTTACTTTTTGCTAATCCTCGTTATCATTTCTTTGAAGTTAATCCCGTTTTTGATTGGTCTAAAAAGGATATCTGGCGTTATATACGTTATAATAATCTTAAATTTAATCCATTATACCGTTATATTGACAGAGTGGGTTGTTGGTGCTGTCCTTTTTGTACAAAAAATGAGTGGGATCTTGCCAGAGAGCTGGAGCCTGAAGGTTTTCAAAAATTTAAAAAAATCCTAAATGTCTATTCTAACTCTAATGTCACTGCGGAATATAGGCGAAAATATGTCAAAAATGGTTGGCGATCTTATGCTTTCAAATATTTGAAAGTTCCTGTCATTAAAATGACTAATGATAATAATTACTATACTTTGAAAGGACATAATATCTATTTAAAGAAAGTTGAAAATTTACTGTTTATTCTAGCTTCTAACTATTCCATAAATAATAATGAACTTACTTTTACACTTGAAATGAACCTTCAAAATCAACAAATACGTTTACTACTTGAAAAATCACTTAATTGTATTGGGTGTGGGGTTTGTACTGTCTTATGTCCTGTTAATGCGTTATATCTTGATAATTCTAAGACTATTAAAGTAAATAAAGATCTTTGTGTTGGTTGCCTTGCATGTTGTAAACAAATAGATTCTAAATTGAAAATGGGTTGTATTGCTCGTAATTATAAAAAAGAACGTTTATCAATCATTTTTTAAATAATTAGACAATTTAGTTTTTATTTTGAGAAAGAATTTCGAAGACATTATCAATGAATTTTAAATATTCATTTTGCACTTGTTCGTTGGGGTATAATGGATTAGTAATCTCCCTATATTGCTGAGTCATAAAAACTGCTCTATTTAATGGTTTTTTATCTCCATTTAACTCAAAACATAATAATGATATTCCACCAGCAATTAAATATGAAATTACAGTATTGTCTTTAGTTCCAAACGGATCATTTACATATTCTTTTATTTTTTCATAGATTTCTACAGAATTATTATTTGTTATTAGTTCATTTTTCATTTTAATTCTCCCGTTGACTTTTTTAGATTATTTTTTTGTTATAACTTATAAGTTCCATAATATTAAATTAAATTTTGTTAGTATATAAATGTTTGTGGAATATTTAGCTCTTCTTGATTTATTTATAGAAAAAATCTAATATTACGTGAGTATAGGCGTAGCCCACACTATTATGGAATTTTAAAATTGAAATTTTTTACTTTTAAATTAATTTTGAAAAATAAAAGATAAAATACCTTGAATGAATTTAAAGTACTTGTTTTGCACCTGCTTATCAATTCAAAATAGAATCACCGTGAAAAAATTAAAAATACTTGTTGCACCCTGAAAAAAATAAAAAATAATAGAATTAATATTGTTCTTTCCATGTCCAAGGTTTAAATCCTAGACTTTTGAAACTTGTGAATCCTTGTATATTTGAACCTTTAATTATGAATCCAAACTGTGGAATATCTCTTATTTTTTGACTTAAACCGTATTGTCCATTACTTATTAAACTTGCTGTTTTCTCTGTTCCATACCAGTCTCCGTACTGGTCAGTAGACCCATATATCCCAATTACTTCATTAAATGTACCTTTTGGAGTTATAAACCATCCTGCAGTGTAACAATTATCTGTATTTCCTTTTACTATTAACTCTATTACATTTGAATGATGTACTGTGTAAGTTTTTGCATTAGTTGTGTTATAAGTTTGATTTGACGTTGAGACTCCTGAATAATCCTCTTGAACATTTCTTGTTAAACCTCCAGCTATATCAGTGTAAGTCCAATATCCATAATCTGGTTCTTCATCTGTGTTAATCCAGTCTGCTTTTAGTACTTCTATTGGTTCTTTGAATACGTTTTTGCTTTCTAAATTTTGCCCTGTAACTGTTATTTCAACATATTCCAAGGTGTTATAGTATGTTTCTATATTAAAAG